>JAZQKI010000017.1:0-67671 GCA_045542075.1 Eubacteriales bacterium | reverse complement strand
ACCATCCGAATCACAATGAACGGTGGCAAAAAAGCGTTTGTGCGGGTGGGGATCAAAGGGGCGGGAGGAATCGCAACCTCCCGCCCTTGCGGCGTTTTTTGGATACTTTTTGGGGCTGATGCCAAAAAGCATCATAAAAAGAAATTTACTTTTTATCTTTTGGCTTTCTCTTCTTAAATATCTTACTTCTGAACAAGATCACATTCATAACTGCAAAGAACAAAACGAAAATTATAAGCGTGAGAACAGGCTTTGTCATCGCAAGCGTTGCCAAAAACATCATCGGGAAGCCAAACACGATAGCGGGGAAGTTCTGATATACCATATTATCCGCCGCAGGCGTTTTGAAATCCTCGTCAACCTCACGAAGAAGAATCGTACCCGTGCTTGCCGTACCCGTAAGCATACCGTACATCATAAGGAACTGCTCCTCGCAGTAATCGGGGAAAAGCGTCTTTGCGACAATGCGGTTATATGCGTAGGTGACCGCGATTCCCACAGCAGCGAGAATAGCAAGCACGCCGACGTAGCTTGCAAGGGTTTCAAGCTGAATAGCCGCAACACCCGCAACTATCATAACGTCAAAGAAGAAATTGCTGATACGCGTGAGCAAAAAGTTGTTGGTCTGCTTTCTTCTTATAAGCTTCTTTTTGTTGAGGAAGTTGAGAATCGCCTTAACAACAACCGCCATAAGTACGCCAAGCAGGAAGTTAAATCCGTAGATTACCGCCTTCAATCCCTCGCCGAAGAAGCTGCCTATCAAAGCCATGAGCCCGTAAGCCAGAACGTAGGTGACAACGACGAGAGCAACCTGAATTGTTATCTTATCAAGGCTTTCCTGAAGCGGAATTTCTCCTGCGGGGGAGACCTCCTCAATCTGAGAGGAGCCGTCGGCTCTGTCAGACTTCTTGAGCTTACCCTTTTTCTTCATAATATGCATATGTACGACACCGCCAACGCTTGCGGAAAGGAAGCCGATAGCGGCGATGGCAAGACCGAAGTTTGTTCCGTTGATAAATCCGTTTGCCTGATATATAGAGCCGTAATTCATCGCCTGTCCTGTACCCTGACCGAAGCCAAATGCCAAAAGCACGCCTGCCGCAGGGAAGAAGTTTTTCATAACGAGGGCGGCAATTATGGTAATTCCAATGCCGAATATAGCCTGAATAAGATAGGTGGATACTGTAGTCACGCCTGTGTTGAATATCTCGACTGAGCGCTGTTTTGTCATTTTGTTGTTTGAGGTCTTGAGCGCTGATGCGATAAATCCAAGCGCCAATGCGTGATATGTAATTACCTCAAGGGTACTGTAGCCCTTGCCGTTGAAGACTTCGGCATCAAAAAAGCTGTCCTTTGTGATGAGCTTGTAAATTCCCGTTACGAGAAGAATAATCGCACCGCCGAGAACCGACGTGGGAATAAGAGATTTTTTCAGAAGAGGGATCTTTTTGAGCAGGTGACCGAGCAATAAGCTGCCAAACAGTACACCGAACAAAAGCATCCAGCTCCATACACTAGAGTCCCAAAAATGTATCATTTTTATCTCCTTTGCTGATGTTCTTGTGACGGAAGAAGATATTTACGTATTTGAGCGCATTGAATCTCTTTCCGCCCTTTACCTGATAAATGTGGTCCTTATAATATATGTTAAGCTTGTTTTTACCAAGCACGGTAAGGGTGGATATTTCGCCAAAGGGGAGATAGTATGCCTCCTTGTCCTCGGCGGTTATTATAATCTTATCTCCGTACAGGGAAATATTTACGCTTTTGTGCAGAAGTATCTTCTTTTGATATACAATTTCCTCGGAAAAGCTGGCGGTGTCAGTGTATATGGGAGTGTCGGTCATAGAGGTCACGTCAAGACTGTTTATGTAGCTCTTCTGATATTCGTACCAATCCGAGACAAACTCATACGGAAAGTCAAATCCGACACCCTCAAGCTTTTTGTTGGGAAGATATCTTATCTGTCTGTGACATTTTTTACATTCGATAATATCGCCGCGGCTCTCAAATTCTGAAAGTCCGCAATAGGGGCAGACGTACATCGCGCGCTCAAGGTATTCCGCAAGCTTTTTGTGGTGGTATTCGCCGTCATCTCTCGCCTCATTGACGTTGAGTCCTTCGTGAATGACTGTGAAAAGCTGGTCGTCGGACATATCCTTGTACTGCTCGGGGTATATGACCTGTGAGATATAGCCGCGCATCCTGCCGCGCCGGACGACGTCACTCCAGCGGGGGTGTACGCCGTATCCGCCCTCGATCCTGAAAAGAAGAATCGGGACGTTCAGCTTACGCGCGAGCATTACGATGGAGGGGTTCATATATACTGTTTTTCCGTCATACGTGCGGTTTCCCTCGGGAGCTATGGCGATCGTTCCGCCCTCCTTGGAAACCTTTATGCAATTAAGAATGGCTCTTATGTCCGTGGTCTGCTTTTTTATCGGTATTGGCTCGACGAGGAATTTTATAAGAGAGGACACAAAGCCCTTTGAAAACAGGTCCTCGGATGCAAGATAATAAAGCGGGCCCTTAAATGCCAGACCTACGAAAAACTGGTCAAAGGCTGTCTGATGATTTAACAAAATAAGGTATGGACGCTTTTCCTGCTCCTTGAATTTCTCTACCTTGATGTTATATTTCAAACGGGAATAGATACCAAGGGTGTAGCGCAAAATGAATGTCACAACGTGGTGACGGGGTTTTATCCATTTTTTCTTTGATTTCTTTTGGCTCATAAGCGTTTCCTCAAAATCACATTGGTTTTGGTGTTATTTGTGACAAATACAGACCTTTTACAATATAAAACCCTATAAATATCACATTATACCATATTAATATTCTATCATATTTAAGAATATTTAAGATTAACCCAATGTAAATTTTTTTGAAATATGGGTAAAAATGTCGAAAAACAGGCGGGAGTATTAACCCCACGCCTGTTTTTATATAAATTACAGCTTCTTACGCTTGGACATTCGCTTTGCGTATCGCCGTGTCATTGTATTTATACTACTGAGAACAACGTCGCCGGTAAGACGCTTTTCTACGTTCTTTCGGTTTTTTGCCTCGTGCTCCCTGATGTTCTGATAAACGATCTCCGGGTCATCGGAAACAAACAATTCCTCAAGAACTTCCCGAGTGTATTTTTCGCCAAATTCGTACATGTTATCAACTCTGTTGGGGTCAAAAACCATGCTGTCCCACGTTCCCTGGTTGGGGAAATTATAGAGCTTTATGACTTTTTTGTCAAAATCCTCGTTTTCAAACATATAACTATGGCCGTCAAAATAAACCACGAAAATATAGTCAAGATCACGGTTTACAAGAGGATAGACGGGAATGTTATCAAGCGCGGCACCGTCAAGCAGGGTGCGTCCGTTGAGACGAACTCCCTTGTTGAATATCGGCACGGCAAGCGCGGCGCACATATAGTCGCGCATGAGTGGGGCATTAAGCTCATGAAATGGAATATACTCTACCTTCCTGTCTGTGAAATTCCAGACGGTTCCAAACATTTCAAAGGGAAGTAATACTTTGTCCGGTATGATCGAGCGGATCTTTGCCACCATATCGGGAATGCTGGGATATGAGAAAATAAATCGGCCTGCATTTGTAACGTCGATATTCTTCCACTCCTGCATAAGAGTGTCCGTCTGGTTGACGCCGAATGCGTAGGCGTTCAGAACGCCTATAGAGGATGCGCTTATACATTTTATAGACTCGCGTCCAAAAAAATTCTCTATGGCTTTAAGGCAGCCAAGCTCGTAAGGGCCTCGGCTTCCGCCGCCTGCGAGAACTATTCCTATTTTTGGCATAAGGCGCTCCTTTCCTCGACAAATTTTGACTCACCTAAATATTGTATCATATACCGGGTACGCTTGTCAAGTGGAAGAATATGACTTGACTTCAGATATATGGGTTTTTGTACAAAATCGGATTCAAGACTTGTTCTTGCGCTTGAATACAGGCTCATCATTGGCGCATAGCCAAGCACCCATAACCATAAGCCCCAGGGCTATGAAGTAGGTATAGGGAGGAAGGTCACGGAATATCACAAGTGACAGAAGCGTGCCTATGAACGGAGAGATCGCGTAATACGCGCTGGTCCTTGCGGCGCCGAGAAGCCTTTGAGCGTAGACGTAAAAGAAAATGCTCAATCCGTATGCCACAAAGCCTACGGTGAGGACGGCAAACACGCTCCAGACGACAGTTATGCGCTCGCCAAGGCACAAGCCTATGATCACCGAGCCAAGTCCCGAAAAAATACCCTTGAGCAGAACTATCTCCAGAGGATCCTTTTTCGAGAGCCTTCTGGTGCAGTTGTTTTCTATTCCCCAGCAAACACAGGCAAGCAGGATGAAAAGAGAGCCAAGTGAAAACTCAAGGCTCGTAAGATCCTCAAAAGAGAGAAGGGCGCACGCGGCGGTGACGAATATTATTCCCGTCCACAGACGAGGACTGATCTTTTCCTTGAATATCATAAGGGCAATAAGCGCCGTGGCAACTATTTCAAAATTGTTCAAAAGAGATGCGTTTGCGGCGGAGGTGTATGAGAGTCCGAGCAATAAGAATATCGGTGCGGCAATATCAAGAATTATCATCACAAGGGTGTATGGCAAATCAGCCCTTGTGATTTTTTCCTCATTCTGCGCTGATTTTTTTGCCTTTCGGATAAGCGCGATAATACCCATTCCAAGTCCCGCGCCAATATACAGAAGTCCCGCCATAAGTGTGGGAGGCATATAATCAAGCAAGAGCTTAGAAAAGGGGGAATTTATAGCATACAGTGCCGCCGCAAGAATGGCTAACAGTATGCCTGCGTTTTTTGTTTTTTTCATAAGATCCTTAAAAATTATAGATATAAAGTGAAAACTATACAATGATTATACCATTGAAAAGGGATGATGTCAACTTTTATTGGATTTTTCGGGCAAATACAAAGGAACACCCTCGGGTGTTCCTTTGCGCTTTGTTTGATTTTATTTTTCGCGGACTATCAGTACTCCTTCATATGCGGGGATAATTACCTCTCCGACTTCAGAAAGCTCAATAGTCTCGATATTACCCGAGCCGGGGTAGTAGATTGTTGCGCTACCTGTGTAGCCGTCGGTGTAGTTCCACTGCACCGTCATATCCGAGGAGGCTGTGTTGACGAGGAAGGATACGTCATGAGTCTCGGATGTGAAATCTCCCATAAGAAGATTTGTTTTCGTGCCTGTAATCACAGTTGCGCTGATGCTTGTGGATACGGCATCCTTTACCTTCCTTGTAAGAGCGTTCACTGAATTTACGGGTTCCTTTTCCATGGCAGAGAAGATCTCCGCGATCTCTGCCTCCTGGTCAAGCTCAAGACCGTGAGCTATTTTTGACTTGTAGAAGAACACCGTGCCGCCAGCTTTCTCAAAATCAGCGAGCTTTTGGAGAGCCTCAACCGAAATGTACTCGGTAAAGGGAATAACTATGGTTGAGTAGCTGCCAAGACCTATGACCATTTTTCCGTCTGAGGTGATCTCTGCCTGACGAATGCTCTCGTCATCGATGATCGTATAGAGAAGCTGATTTTGCAACAGCGTAAGGCAAAGCTTTTCGTAATTGGTGTTGATTACACTTGAGTTTGTACTGCCGCTGCCTGTTTCCGAGGAATGGTCGCTGTCCGCATCGTGATATGCCTGAACGGTAGCGATTGGATAGAATACCGCAAGCTGACCGCATTCGGTAGTCTCGTCGAGAATTGTGTTAAGACGGCCGATGTATGTGTTCAGACCGTTCAGCTCGGATATGGAGTAGTCCTTTGACGGATTTATGACGTTATACACGTTCGTGCCGAGCAGTCTGGTTATGGAAAGACCTCCTATGGTGACGGAGTAGTCGTCCTCATACATGTCGAGAGCGTTTACAGCGTTGGGATTGAATTCTATCATTACCTCATCCTTGCCAGCGTTTTTAGCGGCGGAGGAGACGTAGCGAAGTCCCATGTAATTTCCAATAAAGTTCTGTCTGAGAAGGTTATAGGGGTCTACCCAAAGTACGTCTGCACCCGGAATGGACATGCCGCCGACCACCTGCATAAAGTTACCGCCGTATGTCTCGATGTGGTCGTTCATATCCTCCTCGAACAGAAGGTGTCCCGAGGACGCGACGCCGTTTGCCTCGCACCATTCGGTTATCTGATCGATATATGATTCCTTGAACATAGTGGCGACAAGCTGATAGTAATTAAGTCTTACCATATTGTCGTAATCCGTTGTTCCCGAGAACAGGCTGGGGATATTTATCTCGTATCCGTACGTCTCGTAAAATCTTTCCGCAAATCCGTTTGTCCAGACGACGTAATCCGCCATGCCTCTGTTGCCGAGCTGAGGCTCGTCGGTAAAGAAAGCGGTAATATTCTTGAAGGATTCGCCGAAATTATCCTTGTACTGCTGATGAGTCAGCTCGATAAAGCATTTAACTGCGTCGGGGTTGAGCAGGTCAACGTCGCGCAGAGTGGTGAAATCCTTTCTGTTTTCGGTTTCATTATAGGTATATCTGAGAATGTATATATCAAGCGTCCAGTCACCCGACGTGCCGTAGGAGATGCTGCAATCACTGTTTATTCTAAGTGTTGTCGAGCCTCTGCTGTCGGTAAGGATCGCATGCATAATGCCGATCTCAAGGTCGGTGCCGTATTTGTCGCCGAGCTTGTAGGATGCTACCGCACTCGAGCCCTTTATGACGATATGCTCGATTCCCGTGGATTCCCACTCACGTCCGGGCTGACGGTCAAGAACAAGGCCGAATGCCTTGCCGCTGGGCCACTGATATTCATCGTATATCCAGAGCGTCATATCCTTGCTTGCGGCGTAACCGTATACATCCTTCAGAATAGCAAATTCATTTGGACTCTGAAGGTAATTCTGATTGAAGTTTACGTTGGAAACAATGCCGCCATAGCCTTCCTTCAGGAACATGTCAACTGGGGCTGTGCTTTGTTTGAATCCATAATGGACCCAATTCATTCTTTTGTCGTTTGAAGGCTTTTCGAATTGCTCGCCAAGCCAGAAATCTTCGTATTTCACGTTAGGGGTCTCCTGATCGGATGAGCTGTCGGGCTTGAACTTTATCAATTCTGCCGCTTCAGCCTCCGTCTTGAAAAATGCGTATGCCTTTATGTAGTATTCCGTGTCCGGAAGAATCATTCCCGAACCGGGCGTGTTGGGATAGTACAGGTCGAGTCTTAACTCTGTATAATAACCCGAGAAGGGCACGGTGGGATGGTAAAATTTCTCTGTGCTGAGATCTGTCAGATTACAAACTATAAGCTGCCAGCCGTCATCATATTCGTGAGAGAAGGGCTGACACGGGAAGGCGCTTCCAGTAGTTGTGGTTTTGAATCGCAGCTCGCCCTCAAGAATAGGCTCGCTTGTTTTCACCAAAATAGCAACGTATGGGTATTGCTGACAGTTTATCTGGGAAGACGGAAGCTTCAGCGTAACGTATGGGTCATTAACGTAACCTGCTCCCGAATCTGTAAAGTTCAGACTTGCGACACCACCCGAAAAGGTAACGGACAAACTGTGCGCGCCTATAAGATTTGAATAAACAGAGCTTGAAATAGTAAGATCTATAGAATTATCGGGAAGCTCATAGGGCGGCTCTGTAGGCGCTTCCGTGGGAGCTTCTGTGGGAGCTTCTGTGGGAGCTTGCGTGGGAGCTTCTGTAGGAGCCTGAGTGGGTGCCTCTGTAAGAGCCTGAGTAGGCGCTTCCGTAGGAGCCTGAGTAGGTGCTTCCGTAGGAGTCTGCGTAGGTGTCTCTGTAGGAGTCTGAGTGGGCTTGCCGTCAGGCTTTTCCTGATTGCAGGCTGCCAGTACGCCGAGAAGCATCGAGCAAATTAAGATCCAAGCTAAGTATTTTTTCATTTTTTCACCCTTAACAAAAAAGTTAAGTCCTTTCTTTTCCGAAAGATCATAAGACTGTTCGGAAAGTCTTCAGGCGATAGGGAGATAATGCCTTCTGTTTTCATTTTATCATATAAGAAAAATAATGTCAATAAAAAAGTTTGCTTTTGACCGCCGGCATAGAAAAAAATATGGCTCAATAACCTGCGACTGATGGAGCGCCCGTTATTAAGCCATGTATTTATTTTTTGCTTTTTCTCGTACACAGATGGAATATAAGATAAAACAGCGCTATGTATATTACGAAAAGCAGGATGACGCCTATCGCGTAAAGCACGTGATTACCGCCGACGAGCGCAGTCAGAAGCGAGTAGGGGGTGCCGTCGTCGCTCTCAAGGAACATATAGTTGGTATCAAGAATTTTGTTCGTGATAAACGCCGCAACACAAAATACGCCGAGTATGGAATACGTAATGGGAATATTTCTTTTCTTCATGCTTGCCATTCCCGATATTGCGATGTAGAGCGAGGCAAAGCCAGAGATGGAGTGAGTCAGCGCCGATACCACGTTGTCGAGCGAGAGGACGGGGTAGGCGTTATAATTCTGCGCCGCACCGATAGTTCCAAGCACCGCGCCGAGAATTCCGAATATAAACACAAAGTCAAGCGCCGCGTCCTTGACGATTCCGCGGGTGAACGCCGCAACGGGAATCGTGATAAGCTGGATACTGCACAAAAACAGGGGCAAAAGTCCGTGCCAGGCAGTCGACGGGTCATCCGAGCGCATACACATAACCACTATTTTGAATATTTCAAGAGAATCTATGAGTATTGCAGTCCAGACAAGCACACGGTTTTTGCTTTTTTCGTCTTTGTTTCGGTTTACAAGTCCAAGCCAGACAGCAAGCCCTATCATTGTCGCAAGCACGATGCCCACGAGCAAAAGGTGCTGCCAGGAATACGCGCCCTCAGGTGTGCGCTCATATCCGCCAAATCCTAAAAATTCTTTCATAATCTCTCCAGAATACATAAAAATTGTCATTTACTGTCATATTATAGCATATTTTGTTGGGAGAGGTATGTCCTTGGAGGCTTTTTAAGAAATTTTAAGAAATATTTGCGCTGTGATAAATAACAAAAAAAGGCGTCAACGACGCCTTTTGAGATAAGGTTTTTATTTCTGATTGTTTTTCTTTGCGCCGCGCATCAATACCTCGTGCATAATGATTATGACCGCAAGGAGGATTAGCTGATATGCGGGTAAAAGAGAGATTGAGATATGCTCCGCGATAATACCAAAAAGCGGGGGCATTATAAGAAATCCCACGTAAGCAAAAGCCATCTGCACGCCGATCATCGCCTGGGATTTGTCCCTGCCGAATACGTCGGGTGTCATATGAATTATACAAGGATATACGGGCGCGCAGCCGAAACCTATCAGTATAAAACCGACAAGAGCAAATACAGAGCTGAACGGAATAAACAGCAGAATAATTCCCACGGATATTATGCCAAGTCCCGTTCTTATCAGAAAATGGTCGCCGAGCTTCATGGCGAGAAATCCGTTGATAAATCTTCCCGCTGTGACACCTAAATAAAACATACTTGCAAGGCCCGCGGCGACCTCGGGGGAAAATTCCCATCTTTGCACAAGATAGCTGCTTGCCCAAAGCGACGTCGTCAGCTCCAGCGCGCAATATCCGAAGAACATAAGAAAGCAGGGGATGGCGTTCTTTATGGAGAAAATTTCTCTGAACGAGAGCGAGGGAGCTTGCTCCTGAGCCTCGTCGGCGACCTCGGCGCGCTCGACCTTTTTCCACACGGGGAGACTGATAAATATAAATGCGCACAAAACCGCCTGAATTACTGCCACGATAAGATAGCCGTAGCTCCAGCCGTCAAGACGGATGAGCGAAAAGCTCATAATGTAAGGACTTATTGACGCGCCGACTCCCCACATACAGTGAAGCCAGCTCATATGCTGCGCCTTGTAATGAAGCGCGACGTAGTTATTTAGTATTGCGTCAACACCGCCCGCGCCGAGCCCGTAGGGAATAGCCCACAGTATCAGCATCCAAAAGCGCGTGCTTGTTGAAAAGCCGAAAAGGCCTATGGCGGTAAGCATAACGCTGACTGCGGTCACTCTGCCCGCGCCGAATTTTCGGAGCAGCTTGTCGCTGAAAAGACTTGAGAGTATAGTTCCAACGAAAATGACCATGGATATAATGCCCGCGTAGGACATAGGAACGCATATTTCCTCGTGTAATACGGGCCAGGCCGAGCCCAAAAGCGAGTCGGGCAGGCCGAGACTTATAAAGCAGATGTAAATTAAAACTAAAAGTAGTGAAGCCATGGGAGGGTACCTTTTAGACAAGATGGTTTTTGAGTTTTTTATCAAATATTTATCCAACCGAGCAATATAGCAAGCACGAATAATGTCAGTATGGAAACAACGGCGATAAGTATTATACGCAGCACCTTGAATTTATCAGTTTCCGGAGGCTGCTTATTAGCATTTTGATTTTCCAACCTTTCCCACGGATTTGCCCGATGGAATTTTCTCCTTCTGTCGTAACGGTCATTTTTCATAGATGTCATCAAAAGGACGTATCCGCCTATAGCAATCAGCAAGAGCGACAAATATAAAAGAATGACTTCGAGCGTAATAGGCGCGCCGGGGAACCATACAATTTGTGCTGATACAGTCATAATATTCTCCTTTGTGTTGTGACGTGTGTCCGATTTGGATGCACGCTTATTTTGCAGAGGGGGCAATAACCCACGAGCGGTTATGGGGGTTAAAAGGTTCCGTGTTCTACCGGACGTTTAACGCCATGCTTGCAACTGAGCCTATGTAATCAACCTGCCTGTATAAAGTCAGAAACGATTTACGATTTCTCTGTTGGAATAAAAGCAATCACTCCATTTTCAGTTGAAATCGAACCTATAATGCCTGTTGCCACATAAGACAAATTAGCCAGGTTATTATCATTTGATTTTATTTCAGCCGAATATACTTGATAATAAATAGATGAGTCGGAAGGGTCTTTGGATGAAAAAGAGGGGGAAACTGCCGCAACAAATAAATTAATTTGAGGATTATCTGTCGTTGAAGTGTCATAAATAACCGTAGACTCTTTGGTTACAGAATTAAAAATTGAAATGATTGAACGATGCAGTCCGGACCCCCACGATGATGCAACTAATAGATCTTTATTTCCGTCATTGTCAAAATCGCAAGGAACAGCGTTGACAAATCCGTATCCGCCAAACCATTCACACAGGGTGTAGACCTCGTTGTCAATCATTACAAAAGAAGCACACGAATCGGAGAATTTGAAAATTTTATAGTTGGTTTCCAGCGCAACCTCCTGTGGTGTAACATTGAAACATTTTTCCTTGTCGAGGACTAATCCCGAAAGTAGACCTTCTCCTTGAAGTTCTCCAATGATATCGCAAAAAGCATCAACATCTTCTTTCGAGCAATGAGTAGTCATATATGGTTTTTCAGTACTATCAAAATTATCATTGTTATTTGATTCCGAATTACATGAACACAAGCCAAGAATCATCATAAGCGTTATCATAATTAAGCAAAAACGTTTCATATGAACCTCCTAAAATTATTGTTATCTATATTATACCACAATTTTGTAAACATTTCAACCGTATCGTCAGTTCGGATCTATCCAAAATTCCGATGCAGCTACGGCTTTGTAAATAAATTTTGCATTTGTAGGGACCGGCGTCCCCGACGGTTCGTTTGTCCACGGTTTTGCGGGTCGTCCGGGAGGTCGACCCCTACGGTGTGCGAATGTTATCCAAAGCAATCAGAAGCTTAGGTCAGATTTGAACCCTCACCAAGCCGCAAGCGTCTTGGCAGTCAGTTCAAATCGGCTAGCCCAGCCAACAGATAAGGCTCGCCAATCGGCGAGCCTTATCTGTTGTGACGTGTGTCCGATTTGGATGCACTCTTATTTTGCAGAGGGTACACTAACCCCTTGGCGATGATGGAGTTGCATTTGACCGCTGTTTTCCAGGTGCTGTGCAATGTTTGTAAACGAGTCTATGCATTAATATATTGGCTTATAAACCCAACTCGTATCTAAATCTACAACGTAATCGATCTTCATATGCGGATCAAAAGGAAGTTCTTCGTAATCATAACGCATACAAAAAGCGGAAAGAAAATCCTTGGCGCCGACAAGCTTCAATAGTTCATTGGCTTTTTTGCGCAATTCTGATTCTTCCATTCTTTTTCCGTGTAATAACACATCCCCGTATACTGATTCTATGTATAATATCATTTTGCTTCCTCCTTTGCCATGTTGTTAGTGAGGGGGGATGCCCCATCCATTTATCTATTATACCACAATTTTGTAAATATTTCAAGCAAGAAAATCCGGATTTACGCGCCTCGCTTCAAAGTAATCAAAACTTCGGCCAGATTTGAACCATCACACAATTAGCCAATGATGACCACACGTAGGGTGAAAAGGCCAGATTTGAACCCTCACCAAGCCGCAAGCGTCTTGGCAGTCAGTTCAAATCGGCTAGCCCAGTCAAACACAAAGGGGCGCATTTGCGCCCCTTTGTGTTTGGCTGGGGTGGCCAGATTTGAACTGACGAATGCAGGAGTCAAAGTCCTGTGCCTTACCGCTTGGCGACACCCCAATATTTGTACTGTGATATTATATCACACCGAGGGCGAGAATGTCAAGAGCAAAAGGGCAAAATAAAAAGTTCTTTTTTGTTTGCGGTCTGCGAAAAATATCGAATGGTTTTTAAGTCATTTTCGGAAAATCTCTTTACTTTTTGCTAAATATCAGTTAAAATAAATATAGAGACGCAAATATGAAAAGGGAGAGCTTGAAATATGAAAAAAACGGCGTACACACCCGAACAAATAAAAATGCTGATTCTTTTGGCAAAGCAATATCCCTCGATACAGACGGCGGGGGCGGCTGTCGTCAATCTAAACGCTATACTTAATCTGCCCAAGGGAACGGAGCATTTTTTGAGCGACCTTCACGGTGAGGCGGAGGCTTTCAAGCATATACTTAACAACTGCTCGGGAGTCATCAGAGAAAAGGTTGACAATCTTTTCTACCGCTTTGTGTCCGAGAGCGAGAGACGTGAGCTATGCACGCTCATCTACTACCCCGTAGAGAAAATAGAGGAGCTTCACGCAAAGGGAGAGGACACGCCCGAGTGGTATGACCTCACGCTTTACAGACTTGTTGACCTTGCGCGCTCAGTCGCATCAAAATACACCCGTTCAAAGGTTCGTGACGCGCTTCCGTCTGAATATCAGAACATAATCGACGAGCTGCTTCACACCTCGGGTGAGGAGCACAACAAGCAGGAATATTACCGAAACATTATCTCCACCATAATCGAGATAGGTCAGGCTCCCGCATTCGTTGAGGCGCTCTGCTCGCTTATCAAGAGAATGGCGGTTGACCGCTTGCACGTGGTCGGCGACATTTACGACAGAGGACAGCGCGCGGACAAGATACTTGATATGCTCATGGCTCACCATAACGTAGACGTTCAGTGGGGCAACCACGACATAGTCTGGATGGGTGCCGCGGCGGGAAGCCGTGCGTGTATTGCAAGCGTCCTTAACCTTGCGGTGCAGTACAACACGCTTTCGCTTGTTGAAAACTCTTACGGAATAAGCCTTCGCGACCTTATCGGCTTTGCGCAGGAGACGTATGGCGACAGCACGGGATTTATGCCTCGCTCTGCAGAGGACAAGGACTATATCAAAAACAACATGAGCAGTCTTTCAAAGGCTCACAAGGCGATAGCTATAATCCTTTTCAAGCTTGAGGGACAGCTTATCAAGCGTCATCCCGAGTACGGGATGGACGGCAGGCTCCTGCTTGACAAGATAGACCGCGACAAAAAAACGGTCACTATCGACGGCGCTGAATACTATCTTGATGACTGTGACTTTCCGACGGTTGACATAAATGACCCATACGCGCTTTCTCCCGAGGAGGAGGGCCTTATGGCGTCGCTCACCCGCGCGTTCAGACATAGCGCAGCGCTTCAGGCTCACGTCAAGTTCCTGTATGCAAAGGGAAGTCTTTACAAGATATATAATCAGAATTTACTTTTCCACGGCTGTATTCCCATGACGGCGGAGGGAGATTTCCAATCCGTGACGCTTTACGACGGACGCTCTGTATCGGGCAAGGAATATATGGATGCCTGTGACAGAATAGCGCGACTTGCTTACTATAACGGTGACGCAAATGCGCTTGATTTTATGTATTATCTCTGGTGCGGCAAGCACAGTCCGCTCTTCGGGCGCGAGAAGATGACCACCTTTGAGAGATGCTTTATCTCGGATAAGACCGCTTGGACGGAAAAGAAGAACCCGTATTATTCTTTTATTGATAATTACGGAGCTATATGCAGAATACTTCACGAGTTCGGACTTGACGAGATAAATTCACACGTAATAAACGGACACGTTCCCGTAAAGGCGGGCGCGGGAGAGAATCCCGTAAAGGCAAACGGCAGATATATACTTATCGACGGCGGCTTCTGCAAGGCGTATCACACCACGACGGGCATTGCGGGATATACGCTTATCTACTCGTCGCGCGGGCTCAGACTCGTGTCTCACGGCGCGTTTGAGGGCAAGGCGGCGGCTATCAAGGAAAACAAGGACATTCTTGCCACGACCGACGTGGTATTTGAGATGATGAACAGACGAATGATGGTTTCAGATACCGACGAGGGCAAGGAGCTTATGGATATGAAATCCGACCTCAAGGCTCTGCTTGAGGCATACCGCATGGGTATTGTAAAGCCAAATGAACAAATTTGATTCTTAAAAACAAAAAAACGCTTGTCGCATGACAAGCGTTTTTTGTTAATGATTTATTCGTTGGGTGTTTCCTCAACCACAGGAGCTTCCTCGACCGCGGGAGCCTCCTCAACTGCGGGAGCCTCCTCAACTGCGGGAGCTTCCTCAACCACGGGAGCCTCCTCAACAACAGCCTCAGCCTCCTGCTTTGCGGCGATTGCGTCGTTTGTAAGCTGCGCTACGCGGGCAAGCTCAAACTCCTCGCGAGCAAGGACTTGATTGTTGGCAATTTCAGCCGCGTGAATCTTATTAAAGAGTATTCCCGCGCAGATAAGGAACGTGCCGATTACTACGGGCAAGAAGTTGGGCAACGAGAAAGATGCCTCAAACTCTCCGAGGTTGAAACTAAAGTAGGACACCGTACCTGTGGAGGATACCGCGTATATTATACCCATTACAAGCATAAATTTGCCGGGAGAGCCCATAGACGAGTAGCTGCCCGAGATAAGGGTATATTCTACATCGAGAACGTAGCTTTCGGCCTTTTTAAGCATAATGCCGTAAACGATATAAAGAGCGACGAACACAGCGCAAATAACAGCGATTCCGATAAAGAGAATGGAAATCATCCAGCCTGTTATTTCAAACGTCGCAAGCTCCTCTGCTTGCTCGTATGTAATAAGCCCTTCCTCGAGGAAAGCGTCCGCAATAGCCTGCGAAAGCTCACCGTTGTCCAGCTGTGCCTCCGCTTTGTTCCAAGCGAGACCGAGCGCCACCGAGGCGATAAGCATTATGACAAAACATACGATAAGTATTATATAAAGAACCTTTGATAATATGCGCCATGCTTTAAGAAGTGCTCTGATCTTTGCTATATTCCTTGTGCTGGGAATTGCCTTTGCAGAGTAGGTCTTCCAGCAGGCAATAGTAGCGGGAAGAGAGAACGCAAACGTAAGTATCGCCTCGACTCCTCCGCCTGTGAAGATGGATATAAAGCCCACTCCGCAGAGAATGGTTGTGATGATCGAAAGGAAAAGAAACAGCTTGGAATGAAAAAGGTCGTAAATAATGGCAAGGGTTTTATTTTTTGCCGCTATGAAGTTACCCTTTTGCTGCTCTATGGCGAAATGCTCGCCGCATACGTTGCATATAACAGAGCCGTCATTCAGCTCCGCGCCGCACTTTGGACAATACATAAAATACCTCCGTATATCATTATTTTTCTCAAGAGCGAGAGTTTACGCTTTTATTATATCACAATGTCCTGTATTATTCAAGATGTTTTTAGGTTTTTCTCTATAAGCCGCCTCAAGCGGATTTTCTGATTGACATAACACTTTATTTATGATAAAATAAAAAAAGAACCAATAAGAAAATGAAAGGCAGAGAATGTCTATGAAAAAAATCATAAAAAGACCCGAGCTGCTCTCGCCCGCGGGCAACTTTGAAAAGCTGAAGGCGGCGCTTCTTTACGGCGCTGACGCGGTGTATTGCGCAGGCGTAAACTTCGGTATGCGCTCGGCGGCGGACAACTTCACAGTCGAGGAGCTGCGCGAGGCTGTCAAATACACTCACGCGCGCGGAAAAAAGATATATCTTACTCTTAATACTATGCCTCACGGCGACGAATATGCCGACCTTGAGAAATTTATTCTTGAGATAAAGGATTTTGGAATAGACGCGTTCATAGTTGCCGACCTTGGCGTTATTTCGCTTGTAAAGCGAGTCGCGCCCAACATGGAGATACATATCTCAACGCAAGCGAGCATAGTGTCGCCCGAGGCGGCAAGAGCGTATGCCGCGCTTGGAGCAAAGAGACTTGTGCTTGCGCGCGAGCTTGATCTTAACGAGATCAAGGCGATAAGAGAGGGAATTGATCCGGATACAGAGCTTGAAGCCTTTATTCACGGCTCTATGTGCGTGTCATATAGCGGCAGATGTATGCTCTCGCAGATGCTCACGGGCAGAGACGGTAACAGAGGAAAATGCACGCAGCCCTGCCGTTGGAACTACGTGGTCTACGAGGAAAAACGCCCAGATACCCCAATACCGATAGAGCAGACTCCCCTTGGTACGTTTATTATGTCCTCAAAGGATATGTGTACCATTGAGCATATCCCCGAGCTTATGGAAAGCGGCATCGACTCCTTCAAGATAGAGGGAAGAATGAAATCCGCGTATTACACCGCCGTTGTAACAAACGCGTACAGAATGGCGATAGACGCATATTTGTCCGACCCCGAAAATTACGTATATAACCCCGATTGGTACAGAGAGCTTGACAGTGTATCCCACAGAGAATACTGCACGGGATACTACCTTGACAAGCCTATAGAGAACCACCAGCTCGCAACGCAAAACGGTTATATACGCGAAAAAGCATATTTCGCCACTGCTACGGATTATAATGAACAAGAGGCGGAGGTTTTGTCGGGGCTTGGGATAGAGCTTGAAAATCAAAGCGGCAGGCTCTACAGATTTATACAAAGAAACAAGGTGTCTCTCGGTGACAGCGCGGAGGTGATCTCCCCGTCACAGATAGGCAAGCCCTTTGCCGTAACAGAGCTTTATTCTCAAAAGGGAGAGGCGATACCGTCTGCCCCTCATCCGTCGATGATATTCTGGTGCAGAGTGCCCTTTGATGTGAGCGAGGGCGATATTATGAGATCGGGAGACTGATATGATCGAAATACTAAAGAGCATTCTTTTTGGAATAGTAGAGGGCATAACCGAATGGCTGCCCGTCTCAAGCACGGGACATCTCATTCTGCTTGACGAATTTCTGAAGCTGAACGTTGCGCCGGAGCTTGGCTCGACGTTTGCCGATGAATACGGCAGTATGTTTGAGGTGGTTATACAGCTCGGCGCGATACTTGCCGTGGCGGTCATATACTTTCAAAAGCTCAACCCGTTCTCAGTCAGGAAAACCGCTGCTGAGAAAAAGGGCACGTGGAGGCTTTGGGGAAAGGTTGCGGTTGCGAGTATTCCCGCGGCGCTTATCGGTGTTGTGGGTGACAAGATACTTGAAAGACTTTCAGGCAAGGATATAGACGGCTGGATATTTAATTGGAAGACCGTCGCGGCGGCACTCATAGTCTACGGAATCTTGTTTATAGTAATTGAGAAATTTCACAGAAATAAAGCATACGTTGAGCGAGTTGAGGATATAAGCATAACTCAATCCTTGGCTATAGGCTGCTTCCAGGTGCTTTCCATAGTTCCCGGCACGTCGCGATCGGGCTCAACTATACTTGGCGCGAGAATGATAGGTGTGTCACGTCCCGCGGCGGCGGAGTTTTCCTTCTTTCTCGGAATCCCCGCGATCGCCGGAGCGGCGATCCTCAAGGGCGGAAGCTTTGTAAAATACGTTATAGATACAGGCGTTACAATTCCCTGGACGGCGATAGCCGCACTTATCACAGCTACCGCGGTGTCATTTGCCGTGTCTTTGGTGGTGGTAAGATTCCTTGTGGACTTTGTGAAAAAGCACAGCTTTATTCCATTCGGAATTTACAGGATCGTGCTCGGCATACTTGTTATAGCATTCTTCATGATCAGAGGCTAAGTAATGGAAAAATTGACTTTGAGATACCCCATTATAGTTGAGGGAAAATACGATAAAATAAAGCTTTCGTCAATTGTCTGCGGTACGGTGATAACGACTGACGGCTTTGGCATTTTCAAAAACACGGAGCGTATGTCTCTACTCAAAAGACTTGCTGAAAAGACTCCTGTGATAGTTCTGACCGATTCCGACGGAGGCGGAAAGGTGATACGCTCGCATATCACCTCAGCAATTCCTAAGGATAGACTTATCCAGCTTTACACTCCGCAGATAAAGGGAAGGGAAAAGAGAAAAACCGCTGACTCCGCCGAGGGATTTCTCGGAATCGAGGGTGTTGATACGCAGTTGCTCTATGACCTGCTCTTGCCGTTCTCCGCGGAGGGTGACACAGAAATATCCCGCTCCGAGATAACTAAAACAGACTTTTATTGTGACGGACTTTCTGGCGCGGAAAACAGCTCTCAGAAAAGAGATGCTCTGGCGGTAATGCTTGGATTGCCTTGCGGTATGACCGCAAATTCTCTGCTTGAGGCAGTAAAGATCCTTTGCACGTACGAGGAATACAAATCAGCGGTAGAGAAGCTGAATCGATAGGAAGAATACCGTTTGCTAAGGGTTGCGTCCTTGATGGCGCAGCGCATGGCAAACGGTGTTTTTTCAAATTGACAAAGCAATATGAGTGTGCTATAATTTTACGTAGAAAGAGAGCAATATACAGGAGATTGAAATGGACAAACTAAAGGATATCCACCTTGACGGCAGCACGGTATATTCCGACGAGCTTTACGAGGAATATATATCGGACTTTCGGCAAAACAATAAAAAAAGACTCCTTTACCGCTTTGTAAAGAGGGGCTTTGATATAATCGGAGCGCTGCTTCTGATGATTCTGCTCGCCATACCTATGCTTGTGATTGCGGTTGTCATAAAGTGCGACAGCAAGGGCCCTGTGATCTTCGACGGCGAGAGGATCGGGAGAGATGGCAAAAAATTCAAATGCTACAAATTCAGGACCATGAAAACGGACGCGCCGCGCGACTGTCCATCGTCACAGCTTGATAATTTTGAGGAGCATCAAACGGGTGTGGGTAGATTTCTGCGTAAATACTCAATTGACGAGCTGCCTCAGATCCTGTGCGTGCTTTTGGGAACTATGAGCTTTATTGGCTACCGTCCCCTCGTTCGCGCGGAGCAGAGCTGTAACAACATGAGAGAACGGCTCGGTGTATTTACAATGCGACCCGGGATCTCGGGATACGCGCAGGTAAACGGCAGAGACAAGGTCTATTATAAAAACAAAGCAATAATGGATGCGTATTACGTGAAGAATGCGTCGGTATGGCTTGACATAAAAATAATGATAAAAACCGTCTCGGTGGTTTTTCTGCAAAAAGAGGATTAGTCCCGGGAAATTGGCGAGCAATACAAAGAGACTTGTTGACAACACAAAATCAGTGTGATATAATTAGTTGTGCTTACAACAAAATTCATAAAAAGGAAAAAACCATGCAAGAAAGGTACCATTTATTTACGACTCTCATAACCAATATCAACAGAAATATAAAAAGAATAAAGATAGAGGAGATGTCGGAGTTTGATCTTAAAAGCATTCACATCTCCTGCCTTTATTATTTGCACAGAGACGGTGGAATGACCGCAAAACAGCTCTGCGAGGTGTGCGACGAGGACAAGGCAAACGTCTCCCGTTGCGTAGAATATCTTGAAGAAAACGGGTTTATCAACCCTCGTCCCAAAAACGCGAAAAGATACAAGGCGCCTCTCAAATTGACCGAAAAGGGACATCAAACAGCGGAGGTTATTTGCTTCAAGGTATCCAAGATCCTTGAGGAGACAAGTGTTGGTGTATCAGACGGGGAAAGAGACGTGTTTTACAAAACCCTCGCTATAATTTCGGAAAATCTCCAGAGAATATGCGATAATTATGACGGGGAGAACTGATCAGAATGAGGACAACCACGATTCTTTTTGATCTTGACGGCACACTTCTGCCAATGGATCAGGATAAGTTTATAAAGACGTATTTTGGAGCGCTTGCAAAAAAGCTCGCGCCTCACGGTTATGAGCCCCAAGAGCTTATAGGCGCGATCTGGCATGGCACGGGTGCGATGATACAAAATAACGGCGAAAAGCTGAATAAAGAAGTGTTTTTTGATACCTTCAGGATTTATTACGGCGAGCGGACGGATACCGAGCAGTATTTGTTTGACGAGTTTTACGAGCAGGACTTTGATCGCGAGGTCAGAGAGTCCTGCGGATATGATCCCGACGCCGCAAAGGTTATAAAACAGATAAAGGATATGGGGTTCAAGGTGGCGCTTGCGACAAACCCGCTGTTTCCTTCCTCGGCGACTATGAGCCGTATCAGGTGGGCGGGGCTTGACAGAGAGGACTTCGAGCTTGTGACGACCTATGATAACTCACGCCACTGCAAGCCTAACCTTGACTATTACAGAGATATTCTCAATGAGCTTGGTGTCTCTGCGGAGGAGTGCCTTATGGTTGGCAACGACGTTGACGAGGATATGATAGCCGATCAGCTCGGCATGAAGGTGTTTCTTTTGCCCCGCGACCTTATAAACAAGCAGGGAGCTGACATTTCTATATATCCGCACGGAGATTTTTCCGCACTTGTTGAGTACGTGAGAAATGTAAATAATTAAAAGAAAAAGAGGGGATATCCCCTCTTTTTTTGTAATGATTAAATGCTTTTGCAAAGCTGTCTATGCGTCAGTCAGCGACAGAAGCGCAGTTCCAGATTACAGTGGTATCAACATTGACCCAAGACGGATCCCAACCGTCGGGAAGGCTCTCTGCCTCACAGTATATTGTAAGATTTGTGTTGCTCAATAAGAGTGCTCCAACGCCCATGTATTTAACGCTAATTGGAATATTGATGCTCTCAAGGGCAGAGCAGTTTGAAAACGCGTATTCTCCAATAGTGGTCACGTTCTTGGGAATAGTGACGTCAGTGAGCGAGGAACAGCAATAAAACGCGCGGCTGCCGATGGTAGTCAAGTGGCTGTTTTCGGGGAACGTCACGGTTTTGAGCAACGTGCAATCAGCAAACGCCCAATCGCATATTTCTGTCAAGCTGCTTGGGAGATAGATTTCCTTGAGTGCAGAGCATCCCCAGAATGCTCCAACCCAGAGCTTTTCAAGCTTGCTGTATTCGCCAAACGTCACATACTCAAGTGAGGTGCAACCTTGGAAGGTGTAGCTGCTAATGGAAGTGACTCCGTCGGGAATAATAATGCTTTTAAGCGATGAGCAATCCTTGAACGCCTCGTAATGGATTTCAATGAGTTTGCTCGGGAGAGTGATATCTGTAAACGACGAACAGCCTGAAAAAGTACTACGGTCGATGAGGACAACACTGTTCGGAATGATAACACTCGTCAGCGATGAACAACCGTAAAAGGTTCCGTGGCCAGTAGAGGAGTTGATATCTCCTATAGCGGTAAGCCCGTCAGGAATAATAATGCTTTTGAGCGAGCTGCAAAACGCAAACACGCCGCGGTCGAGATATTCAAGCTTGCTACCCTTTGCAAAGGTCACAGTCTCAAGAGACGTGCATCCATTAAACGCATCAAAATAAATATGTGTGACATTGGCGGGTATGTGAATGCTCTTAAGTGACGAGCAATTTGAGAAGGCGTTGCTACCAATTGAGCTGACTTTGGAGGGAAGTGTTATATTCACAAGAGATGAGCAACCGGAGAATGCGTCCGAGGCTATTTCACTTAGCTGAGAATTTTCTCCGATTATAATAGATTCGAGCGACGTGCAATTTGCAAACGTTCTGCCATCAAAGGACACCACGCTATCGGGAATGGTGAGGCTTGTTATAAATTTGCAGTCGTAGAATGCCATCAAGCTTATAGCGATTATACCGTCATTTTGAGGAATGACACTTGTATTACAGCCTAAAATGAGAGTTTTACTGCTTGCTTCAATCAAGCAGTTGCCTTTAACATAATAATTTTGGTTACCATCCGCAACGGCGATGGTCTCAAGTGACGTGCTACATCCTGCGAACGCGCCTCTTTCTATAAATGTTGTGTTCTTAGGTATGTAAATACTTGTTACAGATGAACAATCGCCAAATGCATATGACCAGATAGTTTCAACGCTTTCGGGAATATTGATGCTTGTAATTGACTTGCAACCGTAAAATGCAAATCCGCCAATAGAGGTAAGCTTTTTGCAGTCGCTGAAATTTACATTCTCAAGCAAGTTACAGCGCTCAAATACACGGTAGCCTATCGATACAAGCTGGCTGCCTTCCCCTATTATCACACTCTCCAGCGATCCGCACTCATAAAATGCGTAATCGGCGATGGAGGTAATGCTTTTAGGAATATAAACATTCTTTATAACCGTCGGATCGCTTACAAACGCAAATGAATCTATAACGGTGACTGCCTTGCCGTTGTATCGACTTGGAATATATACTGCCTCGGGAAGTTGGCTTGGCTTTGTTGCCGCTATAGAGTAGGTCCCGTCGGAAAGCAGAGTAAAGGTGAAATAGCCCTCGTCCGTACATCCGCAATTTTCACATCTGTATTCCACAAAGAAGTGGGGTGTTGAGTCTGTATAGCTTTCCTCAAAGTCTCCACACACGGAACAAGCTCTACGCTCAACTCCCGCGTCCGCACAGGTGGGGGCGGAAAGCTGATACCAATCGCCGTATTTGTGGGATGCATCAACATAGCTATCTATATAAAAATCTCCGCAAACACAGGTGTGTGTAGTATATCCCTGCTCGGTACAGGTGGGATCTGTGACTGTAACTGTGTCGTATGAATGGTCGATCGTGGGAATTATGTCAATCGTAGTATAATCGCAATTCCTGCAATATTCGTACGCGTAATATCCTTCCTCTGTACAAGTAGCGGCTTTTTCGTCGACATATTCAAGGTTATGGGAGGCGGGAAAAACCACAATAGTGGTATAATCGCAGTTTGTGCAATACTCGTAGGCGTTGTGGCCGTCCTCGGTGCAGGTAGCGGCTTTCTCGTCGACATATTCAAGATTATGGGTCGCGGGAATTATCTCAATGGTGGTGTAATCACAATTTGTGCAGTACTCATACGCATTATGGCCGTCCTCGGTGCAGGTAGCGGCTTTCTCGTCTACGTATTCAATGCTATGTGCGGCAGGGAAGACTACAATAGTGGTATAATCACAGTTTGCGCAATACTCATAGGCGTTGTGGCCGTCCTCGGTACAGGTCGGCTGTTTTTCCACAACTTCGGTTATTGCGTGGGGAGCCTTGTCTACGGTTGTTTGAGCAACCAAAACCTCTCCGCACAAGGAACAGTGCTTGCCCTCGGTCAAGCCCTCTTTCTCACAGGTGGGAGCAACCGCAGGATCAATTACTTCGACGTGATTGCAGCCCTGGGGTTTTTCGGTGGGCTTTTCGGTGGGCTTTTCAGTGGGATTCTCCGTAGGATTTTCGGTTGGATTCTCCGTGGGTTGGGAGACGGTGGGAGCTTCCGTAGGATTCTCAGTAGGTCTTTCGGTAGGCTGAGATTCAGTGGGCTTCTCTGTAGGCAGAGGCTCGGTGGGAGTTTCCGTGGGTTGAAATCCGGTAGGGGTTTCTGTGGGTTGTGTTACTTGTGGCTCTTTAGTTTGTTCAGGTTCTTTGGGTGTGTCGTTGTTATCACAAGCGACAAACAGTAAGGCCGCGCATATCAATGTGACAAGTAAAAGTATTGGCAAGAAGTGCTTTTTCATATTTTCAGCTCCAATTTGACAAAATTGTGTTTATTAAAATCAGTATATCATAAAACTTAGAGTTACGCAATAAATTTTTTATAAAATTATATGGGCTATATATTGTTGTCCGATTCCTCGGACGGAGTCCGCAAAAAAAGAACAGACCACCATCAAGGTGGTCAAGGATGTCTTCTGAGAAAATTTTTGAGGGCATCGAACCCTCAAAAATTTTGGCGCTATTTTGCGAAGCAAAAAGCGGGCAGCAAAGCTATGCTTTGCGTATGAATCAGAACTTTCAACTCGACTGCGTCGAGTTATCGTTCCGATTCTACGAGAAAAGAGTAGTAATCGAAAGCCTAAAGCCGGGAATCTGAACCCCCAACTCAAATTTGCGAGCAAATTTGAGTTGTCCGCCTTCTCGCGCCCGGAAGGGCGAGCAAAAAAATAAAGGAGATGCAGGTGCATCTCCTTTATTTTTTTGGTGACCCATCCGGGAATCGAACCCGAGTTTCCAGCGTGAGAGGCTAGCGTCTTGACCGCTTGACCAATGGGCCACGCTTGGTACTTGGCTATTATATCATAGTCATCCCGAAAAGTCAAGCCTTTTTTTCAAAAAAATCAAAAAAATTTTTAATTACTCAATTCGCCGCAAATATTGGTTTCCATAAGTGTCTTTATTTGGGCGTTATCATACCCTCTGCTGAACAGATAATACAGCTTTGCGACCGCCGCCTCGGTGGTGAGGTCATATCCGCAGACTGCGCCCGCGTCCTTGAGCATCATACTGGTCTCGTATGCGCCGAGAGTCACTCTGCCGCTCGGACATTGCGTACAGACGGTGATCACCGTGCCGTTTGCGATAGCCTTTTTGATTATCGGCAAAAGCTCGTTGCCGCCGCCGGGGAGGTTGCCCGCGCCGAAGGTCTCGATAACGATACCGCGAAGCTTGTCCGTCATAATAGGCTCAAAAAGCTCAAACTGTATGCCGGGGAATATTTTGATAACTCCAATAGGGATGGGCTGCAGCTTATGCACGCAAAGTTCTCCCATGGAGGTCGGACGGAGCAGCTCGTCGCTGTATTTTATATTTATGCCCGCCTCGGCAAGATACAGGCAGTTGGGAGATTTGAACGCCTCAAGTCCGTCTGCCGAATATTTTGTTGCTCTGTTTCCGCGCAAAAGCTTGCCGCCAAAGTACAGGCAGACCTCGTTTGCCTTGCCGTCGGATGCGATTATGAGCGCTTCGGTGAGGTTGTCTCGTCCGTCGCTTCTTATTTCGCAAAGGGGTATCTGCGAGCCTGTGAGAATGACGGGCTTATTGAGATTTTCAAGCATAAACGACAAAGCTGACGCGGTATAAGCCATAGTGTCGGTGCCGTGAAGCACAACAAAGCCACAATAGTCGTCGTATCTTTTCTCTATCTCCTCGGCGATCCTGTTCCACTCGCGTACGGTCATATTTGACGAGTCGAGCAGGGGGGACATTTCCACGATATCCCATGCGGGGAGGCTGTCGTGGTGAAATTCGTCGGTTTCGTTAAGCTTTTTCTCAAGAAATCCCACGCTGGGCGCATAGCCCTTTGGGGTTCTTGTCATTCCTATGGTGCCGCCGGTGTAGATAATACAAACCTTTTTCATTTTATTTCCTCTTGATCTTATATTCCTGCGCTAATGCCTCAAACGCGGGGAGTGCGCCGAGGACTGTTGATCTATCCGTGCAGTATGCTATTCTGATATATCCCTCAACACCGAAATCGTCGCAGGGAACGACGAGTATCTCGTGCGCCCTTGCTCTTTCGGCGAATTTATATGCGTCCTGCTCAAGCGCCTTGACGAAAAGATAGAACGCACCGTCGGGCTTGACACACTCATAGCCGTAGCTTGTCAGATTTTCATACAACAGATCTCTGTTTTCGCGGTAGATCTCAATATTCGCCCTGGAGTCGATGCAGCGCGCTATGACCTGCTGAAACAGACTCGGCGCGCACACGTATCCGAGAGAGCGGCCCGCGCCGCAGATCGACAGATAGATGCTCTCACACTCATCCATATCGGGACAAACCGCGATATAACCTATTCTCTCGCCCGGCAGGGAGAGAGACTTTGAGAACGAGTAGCAGACCATCGTATTTTTATAGTAGTTCATCAGATACGGAACCTCAACGCCCGAATATACAAGCTCTCTGTAGGGCTCGTCGGCGATAAGGTAGATGACGTGACCGTATTCCTCGGACTTTTTGCGGAGAATATCGCAAAGCGAGATAATAGTCTGCTCGGAGTAAACAACTCCGCTGGGGTTGTTGGGGGAGTTGACTATTACTGCCTTGGTGTTCGGGGTTATTCTGCTTTCAAAATCCGCCACGTCGATCTGAAATGACTTTTTCTCGGGCTGACTTATAATCATTTTTGCGCCCGCGTTCTCAACAAATACTCGGTATTCCGTAAAGAAGGGAGCAAAGACTATGCACTCGTCGTAATTATCCTCAACTATTGCCTTGAGACAAATTGAGAGGGAAGCTGCCGCACCGCAGGTCATATAAATGTGGTCGGGAGTTATGCTCTTTATACCGAATCTGCGACCTATGCTGTCCGCGACAGCCTTACGCGTGTTTGCGTCGCCCTGCGCGGAGGTGTATCCGTGCAAGACTACAGAGTCCTCTGTCAAGAGCAGCTCTCGGATGGTGTCGTTGACCTGTGCGGGTGCGGGTATGCTTGGGTTGCCGAGACTGAAATCAAAGACGTTCTCGCGCCCTATCTCCGCGCCTCTTTTTTTGCTGTATTCGAAAATTTCGCGTATTACCGAGCGCTTACTGCCAAGCTCGTAGGTTTTTTTATTGTATCCCATTTTTTCTTACCTTTTGCGGACAAGGTCCTCGAGTTTTATCTGATAAAATTAGTTCTTGCGGGCTTTTCCTTTTCGGGCAGACCGTACTTCTCGCGGCCAAGCTCGATGCTTCTCATAAGGAAGACCATATTGTGCGCGAGAGTGCGCATAGTCTGGAGTCCCTCCTCGTCGCCCTCGACCTCGCCCGGCTTCGCTCCGTGAACGCTGTTCCAATACTGCGAGGATGCCACGGGCATACCCGAAATGGTGAAATACTTGTTGAGCTGGTCAAAGGTTGCCGAGCAGCCGCCTCTGCGGGCTACTGCGACGGACGCGCCCACCTTCATTCTCTTGTCAAAGCGGGTACTGTAGAACAGTCTGTTGAGAAAGCTTACGAGTGTGCCGTTTGCCGCCGCGTAATAAACGGGGCTGCCTACTACCATACCGTCGCACTCCTCAAGGGTTTTTGCCGCTTGATTAACTATGTCGTCCATAAAGCATTTGCCCGCCTTGTAGCAGGTGCCGCAGCCAACGCAACCGCGAATTTCCTTGTTGCCGACGTGCAGATATTCGATCTCTACGCCGTATTCCTCAAATACCTTTATCATTTCCGCAAGCGCGTGTGCCGTGTTGCCGCTTGCCTTTGGGCTTCCGTTTATTATTAAGACCTTCATACAGTACCTCCGATTGTTTTTTCTAATAACAATTATAGCAGAATAAATTTGGGTTGTCAATAAAAAAGGAGGCGGAACAATCCGCCTCTAGTAACAAGACCTTGAGGATAATCTATTCTAAAACTATTCCGCCATAAAGACTCGAGCTTTTTCCTTTGATTTTTACAATGGAAATATCGTTTCCGTCAACATAGATCAAATATTGTCCTGTATAGTATTTGAACTTGTCAATATCTAAATGCTTGGATGAAGCTATTCTTGTCCCGCGGAAGTAGAGACTGTGGTTGATGTTGTTTTGCACATTATAGTAGGAATCAAATGAAATACTATGTTGGGTATGTTCATAGAAATCACCATAATACCTAGAATAACTTGCGTTGCCTACATACGATCCAGAGGAGCTGCCATCCTTTTGGTCGTCGTAATATCCGCCAAGGCCCTGCTCCTTGTAAAAAGGCTGTTGGTAGAGGTCCACATATTCCATAAAATCTTTCTTGGAATATGAAAGTGTAAATTTGTAGTACTCACAAAACTCAGAATCTTTCCAACTGAGAAGTGACTCAAAGTCTTCCACAAAATCATAGAGTTCATCTAATGTTTTTCCGTCGGCAGAAAGAGTTTCTTGTATTCCCTCTAAAAGGTAGGGATTATGATATCCGAAAATGTCCCAGGATGAAATATAATCCCGAATTTCATGTGCTTTTAATTTAAGCAATTTTGGGATCAACAAGTCTGCCATTTCTTTATCAGTCATAAGTCGTTCCACATTATAATTATGATATGGATTTGTGACCATTGCATCCACAGTGTCTATAAATTCTTGATCGCTTAGTGTAGGTAAAAGTTCTAACATATATGCATCAAACCAAGGTTCATCCGAAAGGTAGCTGACATAAGCATCGCCATAGTCTTCGAGAGAATCCAATATCTCTTGCTTGGCTTTTTTTATTTCCGCTTTTTTGGCGACATTAACAATAACGGGAACAAGAATAATTAAAAGAGTCAAGCAGCTTATTATAATTATTTTGAGAGTCTTGCCTTTTTGAACGTTCGACATATTTCATATACCTTTCTATTGATTAATTTGTTTATAAAACGAAATTAGGCTTTTTGTTTAATTTACACGCCGGGTTAAACGAAAAAGGGAAGAACAGAGAGGATTGTTATGGATGATCAGATGATACAACCCAAAGCATTGCATGTTCATAACTATTGTAGTTCCCTGTAAATAGACTTTTAATTTCGCCGTTTTTTATGTTTACTTCAAAAGGTTCGGCAGGATTGTCGGCCGCCCCAGACCACTCAAATTTGACACCAAATATTCCGCCTGACAATTTGTAAGGGACATTATAACAATCCTCTTGCCAATACTGATCTTTACTATTGTCAGTATAATCGCATTCGTAATCAAAGAATACGTTGCAGTATTTTTCATCAATTATTTCAAGTCTTATATCTAAATTGGTATCAAAATAACGACAGTTATATTCATAGGTTCCTTCGAACACTTTGCCAATCAATTTTTTTTGAACATTAGATTTAGCAATTGAATTTCCAATTAGGAGTAAAAATAAAAGCGCCAATATTGACGATATAATTATAATGACTGCTCTCTTTCTTTGTGTCATATTTTCCTCCAATTTTTATTATTGTAAGTGATTGTTTTGAATAAATTTCAAAATCATAATTAGTTAATCCTCATATGTGCTTTTTATAAAGTTTTTATAGCACCTTTTGCAAAAACCTTGAGAATAAACAGGGGTTTGACCACAAATACTACACAAAGATACGCCGTCTCCTCCAAGATCGCTTGTGCAGCCAAAACAACCAGCGAGGCTAACAAATAGTATACCCGCTACGCATATGAGTGCTAAAATTCCATTCAAGTTCTTCATGATGTCATTTTCCCACGTTGTAGTGCATAAAACAAAAAGAACATTTTCTTGCAAGAGGTTGTTTTTTAGATGGGTACATCAAGGCTTCGTCTAAGGTGTCGAAATAAACCTTATACTCTTCTCTCATACCCTTGATTTTGCATCTGCCATCTTGCGAATTAGCGAGATGAATTTTCTTAGAATTTGTGTTGAGTAAAAATTTCTTTTGTTCTTCCATATGATCCTCCTTGGCCAAATAGGGCCACTATTTTTTTGACTCTTTGCAACAAACACGCAAAATACCAAAACGGGATATTTACATTATACCAAAATGGTATAATGAAGTCAAGAGGTTTTGCGAAAAAAGGAGATAAAAATGAAATTTCGGCTCAAAGAATTGCGAAAAAAGAGGAATATATCACAGCTGAAGCTTGCCCTTGATCTGAACATGAATCAAAACACTGTGAGCAGATATGAAAATCTGGAGCGCGAAGCAGATTATGAAACGCTTATAAAATTCGCGGACTATTTTGACGTTTCTCTTGATTATTTACTTGGGCGAACAGACAAAATAAAATAAAGGTTTTAGAGACTTGACGTATCTAAAACCTTTTTTTATTTATTTTTCCGCGCTCTCGCGCTCTTTTTGCTCGCGGGCGAGGTTCATTTGATATACCTTGCGGAGCGAGGGGGTGTTGTACCGCAGAATCATCGTGGGTAGCATACTCAAAACAAAGTTTACTATCGCGATAGGCAGTCCCATTGACAGCGGGCGCAGAAAGGGGAGAAGCATTACGGCAAAGCCGAGGACTGCGCCAAGCACGTGCCCCAGCACGCCGTAATTGGACTCCAGAAGAAAGCGTCCTACGTACTGACTGCTGTTGCGGTCGCGCAATTTGTCCTTATGAAAGCCCGTAAAGCAGCCGAGCTCGGGGATATACTTTTTCCAGGAGTTTATTTTCAGCTTTCGGTACAGCTTGCGCTCGCCTGCCGGGACGGTAAATATTTTTGCCTCGGGCGAAAACCATTTTTCAGGCAATCGCCGTGCGATAAAAGCGAAAATTCCGTCAATGGCAAAAGCCGCAAACGCGCCAAGCGCCGTCGCGCCGAGTATTTTCGCAAAGGCGAGCAGGGTAAACACTCCGTCTGCCGCAAACACTCCAAGCGATATTAAAATTACGGATATGAAAATTATTATCAGATAAAACATATAAATCAAAGATTATAGTACTTATCAAACTCTGCGGGGTGGGGGATCTTTGACATTTCCGAACACTCGGCTCTCTTTGCCTTGATAAAGTTCTTGAGAAGCTCCTCGGGGAATACACCGCCTGCGGTGAGGTAGTCGTGATCTGCCTCAAGTGCGTCAAGCGCATCGGGGAGGTTTGTGGGAAGACCCTGAAGCTTTGCCTTTTCCTCGTCGGAGAGGTGGAAAAGGTTAAAGTCGTAGGGACCCCAGCCGTTTGCGTGGGGATCTATCTTGTTCTTAACACCGTCAAGACCTGCCATAAGGATTGCCGCATAGCAGAAATAGGGGTTGCAGGTAGCGTCGGGATTTCTAAGCTCAAAGCGGCGCTTGTCGGGGCTCTTTGCGTAAGCGGGGATTCTGATCACCGCGCTTCTGTTGGAGGTCGCGTAACCGACCGTCACGGGAGCTTCAAAGCCGGGAACAAGTCTCTTGAAGGAGTTTGTGGAGGGGTTAGTGATAGCGCAAAGGGAGGAGATGTGCTTGAGAAGTCCGCCCATAAAGTAGTGAGCGGTCTCGGAGAGGTGCGCGTAGCCGTTGTCGTCCGAGAATACGGGCTGACCGTCCTTGAAAAGAAGCATATGGACGTGCATTCCGCTGCCTGCCTCGCCATAGATGGGCTTGGGCATAAAGGTTGCGCTCTTGCCATACTTGAGTGCCGTGTTGTGAATGATGTACTTGATCATCATAGTAGCATCTGCCATGTGTACGACCTCGCCAAGCTGGGGCTCGATCTCGTACTGACCTGAAGCGGCAACCTCGGGGTGATGGTAGTTGATGTCAATTCCCATCTCCTTCATAAGCAGACACATCTCGCTGCGGCACTCGTAGGAGGTGTCAAAGGGCTTTGCTATATGGTAGTTCTTCTGCTTGGGAACTATAACGCCCTTGCCGTTTGTGTCGCTGTTCCAGTAGGACTGGGATGCGTCAACAGACGCGCCGATATAGTTTCCCTGAACAGACCAGGTCACATCGTCAAAGAGGTAAAATTCAAATTCGGGGAGTATCTTCATCTCGTCGGCAACGCCCGAGTCCTTCATATACTGAACAGCCGCCTTGATGATATTTCTGGGGTACTGCGCAAGAGGACGGTTTTCGGGTGTGTCGATTATCATTGCGTTACCCGTCATAGAGAGGGTAGGGATAGAGCAGAATGGGTCGATTACCGCGGTGTCGGGGTCGGGAATGAATACCATGTCACTCTTTTCAACTACCGCGTAGCCGTAGTTGGACGCGTCGAAGCCTATGCCGCTTTTCATTGTGTCCTCGGAGAAGTTCTCCGCGGGGATAGTGACGTGACGGTACTGACCGTTTATGTCCACCATCTTGAAGTCAACCATTTTAATGTCATTTTTCTCAATCAGTGTGATTATATCCTTGATTGTTTTGCTCATAGCTGTATCTCTCTTTCAAATTTGTTTATTGTGCTTGGAATGATTATGATCTATTTTAGCATAATTTACCCTGATTTGTCAATATAAATACCAAGTTAAATGCAGAAGGGAATGTCTTTTTTGTTTTTATGTGGATAGCCTGCCCGAACGGGTTCGAACCCTTACATAAATCGCAAGCGGTTTATGTGTCGTGTTTCAAATTGCCCTGTGCCCCAGCCAAAACGAAAAAAGGACACCTGATGGTGTCCTTCGTTTTGCATAAAGACTACGAAAAAGATATTTTTGCGTTTCTTAATAAGATTTCGAACCCTAGTAAAATATAATGCTTTTCGACCATCGGGAGAAAAGCTACATCAGCACTTCTTCACTATTCACTATTACTTATTACTTGCCAAAAAACGACAAGAGGTTTTAGTGAAAAGTGAAAAGTGAAGAGTGAAAAAGTAAAAACGACAGCCTTCTGTCGAATATTGTCGTTTTTTGTCTCTTCTGACCTTAATAGATGCCGTCTAAATTATCCATCAACATAATAGGTGTTCTCGTATATTTCTATTCCAAAAAGGTTGATTGCCAACCCTTTCATAGTTTGATCGTCGAAATACTCCGCATTAAAAATGTATATTTCGTATGCTGGTATGATAGGGCGTAAATATATAGTTCCACCGTCCTTTAATTTAAGAGGAATTGGAACTAAGCAAAGCAAAACGACTATCAATATGCAAATGATTATAATGGTTTTTGCCTTTTTCATTTCAACACCGCCTTTCTGATGTTAGTATAGCATAAAATCGGGGAGATTGCAAGGCGTTTGCGGGAAATTGAGGGCGACACTCGCTCCAAATCACGCCGAAGGCGTGGATATCATCAAGGCGTAAGCCTTGTATATCACCAACACGAAGTGTTGTATATCATTAAGCCGCAGGAAAATGCACGCTGGCGCGTGATGAGATACAAGGGCGGCTTGCCGCCCTTGATGATATACGCAGCACTTCGTGCGGCGATGATATGCCAAGCCTGCGGCTTGGATAAAAAAATTCGACAAGTTGAAACTTGTCGAATTTTTGGCTGGGGCACAGGGATTCGAACCCCGGAAATGTCAGAGTCAGAGTCTGATGCCTTACGGCTTGGCGATGCCCCAATGTTTATGACCACATCATTATAGCAGAAGATTTTGGGTTTGTCAATAACTTTTTTGAAAAAAATAAAAAATTTTCTAAATCTGTAAAAGCCGTTGAATTGTTAAAAGTTTTGTGCTATAATCATACTGTTATTATTTCCGGATTAAAGGAATTTATACAGAAACATCTACCCGTGGCACAGCTGGATAGCGCGTCAGACTCCGACTCTGAAGGTCAACGGTTCGAATCCGTTCGGGTAGGCCAAACACAAAGCAGAGGGGCGCCTGCCCCTCTGCTTTGCGTTTAACCACCCGAACGGTAAGAAGAAACGTTATACATAATTTTGCCCCGCAAAATTATGTGAAAGTTCAAATCCTGTCGGGTAGGTCATCTATTATTTTTTCTTCGACTTATAAAACAGCGCACCTGCCCCCATTATGACCGCGAAAACTATAAGGTAGAACAGCACGGGGAAGGCGAATTCTCCCGCGGCGGCCGCCGCCCTGTATTTTACTATACCGTGGGCGTATATTGCCACGAAAATCATAAACAGCGAGCAGATTACCGCAAGAATTGGCATCACGATATTTTTGAAGATATTGTGCTTGCCCTCTTTTTTGATAAACATAATAAATATCGGGATATAAAGCGCGTAGACCGTGATTATCGGCAGCTCGGACGAGTCAAAGCTGAACACGCCAAAGATGGGGGCTGTGAGGTTTGCTCCGTAGAAATAGAAGAACCACGCGCCGCAGAAAAGCAGAGTCAATGCACTTGAATTTGCGGGCATATTGGTCTGCGGGTCTACCTGCGCAAACATCTTGGGAGATGGGCCATTTCCGCGTACGGACAAGGAATAAAGCGAGCGGGTGTTCGCAAGCATAAGTCCGTTAAGCGTTCCAAGGCAGGAGATAACGATAAATACGTTCAGGATAGTGCTGCCTACGCCGCCAAAAAGATTTCTGAACGCTGCAGTCGAGCCCTGGGTCTGAAGCACGTCAACGGACGCGCCGCCCGAAAGTCCTATAAAATAGGTAATATATATCACCATTATCACCGCCGTGCCTATAACGAGCGCGCGGGGGAGATTCTTTTTCGGCTCTTTGAGCTCGGAGTTTATAGACGTTGCGATTATCCAGCCCTCGTATGCGAACGCCGCCGCGCCAATGCCAGCAAAGACACTGTCAAAGCCGCCGCTCATAGAGCTTGCCGAGGACGAGAACGCCTCGACGGTGTTGCCGTTTACAAGACCTGCTATCGTTCCAACCACAACGATTATCGCCAAGGGAATAAGCTTTATTACGGTCGCGCTGACCTGAAATTTTCCCGCAATCCTGGGGGAGAGGACATTGACGGTATATGCAAGACAGAGATAAAATCCGCCGAGCGCCATACAAAGACCGCTTGTTATATCTGCGTTGGGGTTGAACAGAATCAGCGTGTATCTTGCCGACACCCACGCAAGCACCGCCGTCATTGCGGGGAAGTAGATGCTGGAGAGAAACCAGCCCGTCATATACGCGTATCTCGGGCCGACTATGGCCTCGGCGTAGTCAACGACACCGTTGACCTTGACGTATCTTGTGGCGAAGTTTGCGAAGTTGAAGGCGCATATTATCATAATAACGCCGCCTATAACCCACGCAAGTATGCCGAGAAGCATATTTCCGCCTGTGTAATTGAGTATGTCCTGCGCCTTGAAGAACACGCCCGAGCCGATGACTATTCCCACCACCATACATATCGCGGTGAAAAGTCCGTATCGCTTCTGCAACTTATTATCCATTGATTTTCTCCTTGAATCTTAGAATATAGGGTATCCTGCCGCCGTGTGCGCCTCAATAAGCTCGTCGCACATGGAAATAATATCGTCTATCGAAAGCTCTGCCGCAGTGTGGGGATCAAGCATAGCCGCCTGATAAAGATGCTCGCGCTTGCCTGTGACTGCCGCCTCGATGGTGAGCAGCTGGGGGTTGATGTTGGTCATATTCATAGCCGCGCACTGCACGGGGAGTCTGCCGACGTAGGTGGGATGTATTCCGCCGCCGTCAACCATACAAGGAACTTCTACACAGGCGTCGGAGGGAAGGTTTGTAATAAAGCCGCGGTTGAGCACGTTTCCGCCTATCTTGTAGGGGATATCCGTGACTATCGCCTCCATAATACGCGACGCGTATTCAAGGCTGCGGGTATGCTCGATGTTGCCTCCCGCCATGATCTCGTCGCGCTGTCTGCCCCAGCTCTCTATCTGACCTACGCAACGGCGGGGATATTCGTCAAGCGGGATGTTGAAGCGCTCGATAAGCTCGGGATATTTTGACTTGATATAGAAGGGGTTATATTCCGCGTTGTGCTCGCTGGACTCGGTGCAATAGTAGCCGAATTTATCTATATAGTCAAAGCGCACCATGTCGTGGTGCTTGCCCTCGGCGTTTTTCTGCTTTGCTCTCTCCTTGATGAGAGGATAGAGGTCGTTGCCTTGCTTGTCGCGAATGTCGATAAGCCAGCCCATGTGGTTTATGCCCGCGATAAGCTCGCTGCCGACTATATTGTGGTCAATTCCCAGGTGTCCGAACAGACAGGGCGTGCAGGACTGAACGCTGTGACAAAGACCGACGGTCTTGACATTTGTATATCTCGTCATATAGCCCGTGAGTATTGCCATAGGGTTGGTGTAATTGAGGAAGTAAGCGTTGGGACAGACCGCCTCCATATCCTCCGTAAAATCCTTGAGGACGTGAATTGTACGCATACCGCGCATAATTCCACCTATACCGAGGGTGTCGGCTATGGTCTGTCGGAGACCGTATTTCTTGGGAATTTCAAAGTCTATTATGGTGCAGGGATCGTACAGACCGATCTGAACGGCGTTGACGACAAACTGCGCGTCGCGAAGCGCGTCACGTCTGTTCTCGACACCGAGATATTTGTTTATTTTAGCCTTGCCCTCATTGTACTTTTTGTTAAGAAGGTCGATCATAAGATAGGACTCCTCGAGTCTTACGCCGTCAATGTCATAGAGTGCGATCTCAAGGTCATTTTGCAAAGCGGGTGTGACGAGTACGTCGCCGAGGACGTTTTTCGCAAACACGGTACTGCCCGCGCCCATAAACGTAATTTTCATAACAGTCTCCTTTTCTTTTTGTGGAAATTTGATAAATGATTTATCTCTTTATGTGAATTATATCACCTTTTTCTACTGAAAGGTATTGATTTTTGTGGTAGGAATATGGTAAAATGTTGTTTAATGGAGGGTGATTATGGAAAGTTATTTGATTGATGATGGAGTAGACTCTAAGATAACTCCGCTGTTTGTTGGGTGGCAGTGCTGCGAGGGAGGACATAGCTTTGGTCCGTTTGTTCGAGATTGCTATCTGATACATTTCTGCCTCAGAGGTTGTGGAGTGCTTAAAAATCCGCAAGGAGAATTCAGTATAGAAAGTGGCAGTTTTTTTGTTATCCGCCCGGGGGAGATCACCACGTATATCGCAGACCAAAAGAACCCATGGGAATATGCGTGGATAGCCTTTCGCGCGGAGAATATAGAGTATTTTGACGGTGACGCGGTTGTATTTGACACCCCTGCGCACATTGACGACAGGTTGATGAGTCTGGTGCGGGATAAAGCAGCATCAAAGGAGGCATGCCTTGCCATAATATACGATCTGCTTGACCGCGTTTTTCGCAGGGACCACAATGACGAGGGTGACGAAAGAATACGTCAGGTAAGAAGATATATAAAATACAACTATATGTTGCCTATAACGGTAAGCGGTCTTGCCCGCAATTTCGGGTTTGAACGCAGTTACCTGTATAGAATGTTCAAAAATCGTTACGGGAAGGGTATAAAGGAATATATTGTCGAGGTAAGACTGTCTATGGGAGCGAAATTCCTCTCGCAAGGCTTTTCTGTAAAGGAGAGCGCCCACATGGTTGGATATGACGATGAATTCAATTTTTCTAAGGCGTTTAAGGCTAAATATGGAATTAATCCATCGGAAGTGAAAAGACACAGCGAGACGTTATGGGGCGTGAAATGATATTTATGGCACGTTGACAATGGACTGTATTGCAAATTTTCTGTGCTGTGTGCAAAATTCTATTGCAACGAATAAAAAAACGTGATATACTGATTTTTGTAAAACAAAATACAAATATTCCGATACAATATTGCGTAATTTGGGGAGGATAATAAAATGAGAGAATACCTTATAAGCTTTTTTAAGGACTTTGAATACGAGGATCGCGACGCGCAGATACTGCTTTGCGCGTACGATAAAATAATGGAGAACGAGGACTCCGCGCATCTTGCTCGAATGGCGTACTTTGCGTACGGGGCAAACATAAAGCTGGATTACGGCGGAGAGATATTCGGTAGAGCAAGACAGATATCAAAGATCACGGGGATACATAATTATACCGTCGAGCTTTTGATGTTTATATGCCTCAGCAAGCACCTCAAGGAGATCTACCTTGAGCGGGGCATAGATATGCAGATATTCCGCGACAGCATGCTTGACCTTAAATGGAAGCTCAACGAATGCAAGGCTGTAAGAGGAATTTGCGGCTCGTTCGTCGCGCCCTGGTTCCCGGGCTTTTTTGACCTTACGAGATTTGCGCTTGGCAGACTTCAGTTTGAGCTTGTTAAAATTCCTTTTGATTATAATAAGAGCGGCTTGGATCTTAAAAAGGATGAGAGCCGTGTTATAAACGTACATATACCCAGAACGGGCACGCCTATGGACAAGGAAAGCTGTGACAGGGCTTACGCGCAGGCAAGGGAATTTTTCAAGGACGAGGTAGGGGAGAATTGCCCGTTTGTTTGCCACTCGTGGCTGCTTTACCCCGACACCAGAAATTTTGTTCCCGAGCATACGAACACGTACCGCTTCTTGTCAGAATATGACGTGGTGGAATGGGACCATAACGATGGCGAGGACCTTTGGAGACTGTTTGATACGGAAGAAAAGCACCCCGACAGACTGCCCGCCAACACCACGCTCAGACGCTGCTTCGTTGAGCATCTCAAGCGCGGCGGCAGAGTAGGCTGGGGTTGTGGCATAAAGATCTGATATTAAGGATAGAAATATAATGAAGCAAAATTATCAGCTGCAAACGGAAAATATAATATTGATGCATCAGAGAGCGGGTGAGATACCCACACTGTTTTTGCATAGCTGCTGTGCTCCCTGCAGCAGCTACGTTTTGGAATATCTGTCGGAGTTTTTCAAAATCACCGTGTTTTATTACAACCCGAATATCTATCCCGACGAGGAATATTTTAACCGCGTCCGTGAGCAGCAGGAATTTATAAAAAAATTTCCCGCCAAAAACCCCATAGACTTTATTGAGGGGGATTTTGACAAGGACAGCTTTTACAGTATGGCGCGCGGAAAAGAAAAACTGAGAGAGGGAGGAGAGAGGTGCTTTGGCTGCTACGAGCTTCGCTTGCGCGAGACCGCAAAAAGGGCAAGTTGTCAAAATTACGACTACTTTTGCACAACTCTCTCAATAAGCCCGCTGAAAAATGCGGAAAAGCTCAATGAGATAGGGCAGAGGCTTGCTACGGAGTACGGCGTGAAATATTTGCCGTCGGATTTCAAAAAGAAAAACGGATATAAAAGGTCAGTCGAGATATCCCGAGAGTACGGAATGTACAGGCAGGATTATTGCGGATGCGTTTTTTCAATGAGAGACCTGCCGGGAGAGTCTGAAATCTCTGAATCCTGACCGATATTCTTGTCTTTTTTTGTAAACCTCTTGACAAATTTCACCAAAGGGTGTAAAATATATGTTCAATCAATCATAGCCTTATGACTTTAAGGAGGCAATAAATGGAGAAATATATTGTGATTTTCACAGCTTCTTGCGCGGTTATTGCGTTGCTTTACGCACTGTTCACCGCGGTGAGAGTTATGAAATTCCCCGAGGGCACGGAGCTTATGAAGAAGATATCCGCGTCCATAAGAAAGGGTGCGAACGCGTACCTTAAAAGACAGTACAGAATAGTACTTATTTTCTTCGCTATAATGTTTGTTGTGCTTCTTACCATGTCGCTCTTAGGAATTCTGAGTAAATTCACGCCGTTTGCTTTTGTAACGGGCGGAATATTCTCGGCTCTTTCGGGCTTTATCGGTATGAAGATAGCGACCAATTCAAACGCAAGAACCGCAAACGCGTGCCAGGAGGGACTTAACAAGGGTCTGCGAGTGGCGTTTTCCGCCGGAAGCGTAATGGGATTTACGGTAGTAGGTCTCGGACTTCTCGACATCTCCTTGTGGTTCATAATCCTGAAGTTTATTTTCAAGCTTGAAACAAACGAGATCTCAAGCGCGATGCTCACGTTTGGCATGGGCGCGTCGAGCATGGCTCTGTTCGCGCGCGTCGGCGGAGGTATATTTACCAAGGCGGCGGACGTCGGAGCAGACCTTGTGGGTAAGGTCGAGGCGGGAATTCCAGAGGATGACCCCCGAAATCCCGCTGTTATAGCGGATAACGTGGGCGACAACGTGGGTGACGTTGCGGGAATGGGCGCTGACCTTTACGAGTCCTACGTCGGCTCGATAATCTCGGCGGCGGCTCTGGGCGTTTCGGCGGCTATAAACAGCGCGTCTATGGAAAGCTCACACGCTTTACTGCTCCCCATGATAATCGCTGCATTGGGAATAATCTGCTCGGTTTTCGGTACGTTGTTTGTAAGAACAAAGGAGGGAGCAACTCAAAAGCAGCTTCTTCGCTCGCTCTCGCGCGGAACTAATTTCTCGGCGATAGTGATAGCAATCGCGGCTTTCCCGCTCGTATATTTTGTGCTTGGCGCGGCAAACTGGAAGATATATTTTGCAATTCTCGCGGGACTTATTGCGGGTGTGCTTATCGGCCAGGCAACAGAGCATTACACCTCTGACAGCTACAAGCCCACACAACGCCTTGCGGACACGTCCGAGACAGGTACGGCTACCATAGTTATCGGCGGTCTTTCGGTGGGTATGCTTTCCACGCTTATTCCCGTTGTAGTAATTGCGGCTTGTATTCTTATCGCGTATTTCGTCTCGGGCGGAGCTAAGAGCGCGTCTATGGGACTTTACGGTATAGCTCTCGCGGCGGTAGGAATGCTGTCAACTCTTGGCATAACGCTTGCCACCGACGCGTACGGTCCCGTTGCGGATAACGCGGGCGGTATCGCTCAGATGGCGGGACTTGACGAAAAGGTAAGAGAGAGAACCGACGCACTTGACTCGCTCGGAAACACCACGGCGGCAACAGGCAAGGGCTTTGCGATAGGCTCTGCGGCACTGACCGCTCTGGCTCTTATGGTTTCCTATATAGATCAGGTCAAGTCCATCACAGGCGAGACAATAGATATGACTCAGCTTTCGATCACCAATCCTGCGGTGCTTGTGGGACTGTTTATCGGAGCTTGTCTGCCCTTTGTGTTTGGAGCGTTGACTATGAACGCTGTCGAACGCGCGGCGCAGAGCGTTGTTGTTGAGGTTCGCCGTCAGTTCAGAGAGATCGCGGGTCTTATGGAGGGCAAGGCGGAGGCGGATTATGCGTCCTGTGTTGACCTTTGCACCAAGGCAAGCCTTAAGGAAATGATAGTTCCTACCATTGTAGCTATCATCGCACCTATAACGGTGGGTATGATACTCGGCTGGACAGGTGTTGTCGGAATGCTGGCGGGAGCGACTATTTCAGGATTTTTGCTTGCGATATTTATGTCCAACTCGGGCGGCGCGTGGGATAACGCGAAAAAGTATATCGAGAGTGGAACGCACGGCGGCAAGGGCTCTGCCTGTCACAAGGCGGCTGTCGTCGGAGACACGGTCGGTGATCCCTTCAAGGATACCTCGGGTCCCTCGATAAACATACTTATAAAGCTTCTTTCTATGGTATCCATAGTCTTTGCAAGCCTTGTTGTGAATTATTCGTTGTTTTCGCTTATATTTTAACTGAATAACAAAACCGCGGTGAAAGCCGCGGTTTTTTGTCGCATTTATACGAAAATCAAAAAAACGCTTGAAAACAATAAAAAAATGAGATATAATCTACGGTGTAAGATGCGATAATTTGAATTGAATATTTTCAGTCAGACAAATCAAAAGGGAAGGAAAGCGTATGGAATTTTTAGAATTTTGGTCGCAGATGACGGCAAATCCGCTATTGTTTATTGCCGTGACGCTGACGCTTGGCGTTATTCTGGTCAACGGTTGGACGGATGCGCCCAATGCCATCGCCACCTGCGTTGTGACGAGATGTATGCCACCCAAGGCGGCAATACTTATGGCGGCAGTGTTCAATTTTCTCGGTGTTTTCGTAATGACGAAGATCAGCAACGAGGTTGCCGTGACTATTACAAGCATGGTTAATTTCGGAGACAACTCGGGACGAACGGTTATTATAGTCTTGTGCGCGGCAATGCTCGCTATTGTTATATGGGCAACGCTTGCGTGGGCATTTGGTATTCCCACGAGTGAGAGCCATGCGCTTATAGCGGGACTTACCGGCGGAGCTATGGCTCTTAACGGACTTGAGGCTATAGTGTGGAGTCAATGGAGCAAGGTGCTTATCGGTATCGTTATATCCGTGGTTCTTGGCTTTGGTATGGCTTGGCTTATAGGAAAGCTGGTTACGTTGATATGCTACAAGATGGACAGACCGAAGACCGAGCCGTTCTTCAGAGGCGCGCAGATCACAGGAGCCGCGGCGAGGGCGTTTATGCACGGCGCGCAGGACGGTCAGAAGTTTATGGGTATAATTTTGCTTTGCGTCTTTACCCTGCAGGGAACGGGCGGCGGAGCCGCTACCTTCTCTATCCCGACGTGGCTTATGATAGTTTGCTCGCTTGTTATGGCGGCGGGTACGGCTATAGGAGGCAAGAAGATAATCAAATCCGTTGGTATGGACATGGTAAAGCTTGAAAAATATCAGGGATTTTCGGCTGATATCGCGTCCGCGGCGGCGCTGGTGTTCTGCTCTGTATTCGGACTCCCTGTTTCCACCACTCACGTAAAGACGACCTCGATCATGGGTGTCGGAGCTGTTAAGAGAGTTTCTGCGATAAACTTCGGGGTGGTAAAGGAAATGGTTATGACTTGGATACTTACGTTCCCCGGATGCGGACTGCTTGCGTTCCTCGTGACAAAATTGTTCTTGCTTATTTTCAACTAACAGAAAGGAATTATAAAAATGGCTAAAGGTGATAAATTCTATTTTGAAAATTTCTCGGCATGTACCGAGCTTTCAAAGAAGGCGGCAAACTATCTTGTTGAGTGCCTTGAAAATTATGACTCAAATAATATGGAAACAATGCTTAAGGAAATGCACGGCTTTGAGCATAGCGCGGATATAAAGAAGCACGAGATGAGCGCAACTCTCGCAAAGGCGTTTGTCACACCCGTTGACCGTGAGGATCTTGACATGCTCAGCCAGAATCTCGACGACGTGCTTGACTCTATCGAGGAGGTGCTTCAGAAGTTCTATATATACGATATTCAGTCTGTGACTCCTTACGCGATCAGCTTCGCGAAGAACATAGTCAGATCCTGCGAGCTTCTCGGTGATATAATGGCGGAATTTGAAAACTTCAAGAAATCCAAGAAGATACACACCCTTATCGTTGAGCTTAACGACGTAGAGGAGGAGTGCGACAAGATATATCTTGCTTCCATGCGCGAGCTTACGAAAAATTCAAGCGACGTTCTGACCACGGTGTCCTGGCGTAAAATATACGAGTGCTTTGAGGACTGCGTTGACGCGTGCGAGCACGTTGGCGACTGCATTGGCTCGGTTATAATGAAAAATACCTGATAGCTTTGTTATCAAACAAAATGGTTTGGATGATCCCCGCGCGGCAGCGCGGGGATTTTTTTATTTTTATGCAAATATGTTTGACATTTCAAGATATCTGGGCTATAATATAAGTGTGTATGTATATAAGGAGGTGAAACGTATGAAGGAGGTTCTGTTGACTGCGCTCGGCGTTGGAGGAGCGACTGTCATTGGAGCGGTTATTGGCTTCATATTCAAAAAAATATCACATAAGTTCAGTGATATAGTGCTTGCCTTTGCGGCGGGAATAATGCTCGCGGCGGCGATACTCGGACTTATAATCCCATCCTTTGATTACGGATACGGTATAATCAGCCCGCTCGGACTCGGCGAAACACCAAACAAGCTTATTTCGATAGGGATAGTTATTTTAGGAGTTTTTGCGGGAGCGCTCTGCGTAAACCTCATGGATAAGCTCGTGCCGCATCTGCACGGACTTGTGGGGGTAGATATCGACGGACACTGCTGCGATGATAAGACGCATATAAATAAGGTAATCCTTTTTGTCCTCGCCATAGCGATACATAATCTGCCCGAGGGAATCGCAGCGGGAGTTGGGTTTGGCACAGGGAACACCGAGGGAGCTTTGCTTATTGCGGGCGGAATTGCGCTTCAGAATATACCCGAGGGTATGGTGATAATCGCGCCCATGCTTTCTGCGGGAATAACTCCTAAGCGGACGCTGCTGTGCGCGCTCGGCACGGGACTTATTGAGGTAGTGGGAACACTTATCGGATATTTTGCGGTGAGTATCTCAAGCTATATATTACCGTTTGCTCTCGCGTTTGCGGGAGGAACCATGCTTTACGTTGTCAGTGACGAGATGATCCCCGAGACTCATTCTCACGGAGCGGAGAGAGGGGCGACATATTCCTTGCTTGTCGGCTTTTGCGTGATGCTTTTAATGGATGTGCTTTTAGGATAAACGATAATTTATCCCACGGTCGGTTTCGACCGTGGGATTTTTGTATATTTATACTGAATATGCAGAAAATATGCATTTATGCATTGTTGGATAAAAAACTCGAAAAAACTTTATGAAAAAAGAAAATTTTTTCAAAAAAGTACTTGACAAACCCTAAAGTGCGTTGTATAATAATGCACATAAACCACAAAATCAAACGAAAAGAGGTCCCCAAAAATGAAAAAAATTGTTTCTTTGATTATCGCACTTGTAATGCTCTGCAGCTGTGTAGGTATATTCGCCGCTTGTGACAAGCCCGAGGAGGATAGCCTGTCCGCTGCATACGATAAGGCTATGGCGGCTATTGACTATGACGCATCCAAGTACACAGAAACACTCGTAGTAGCAATGTCTCCCGACTTCGCTCCTATGGAATTCTATGACACGGCAAAGTCCGGTGACGACGCTATCGTTGGCTTTGACGTTATCCTTGCTACATTTGTTGCAAAGGAGCTCGGTATGAAGCTTAAGATCACCCCCATGTCCTTTGATGCATCTATGGCGGCGGTTTCCACAGGCAACGCAGATCTTGCGATCTCAGGATTCTCCTGGACCGCGGAGCGTGCAGAGACATTCCTTATCTCCGACTACTACGTAGCGGGTGAGAACGAGACCGAGCAAATCCTTATCACCACAAAGGCTAAGGCTGATCAGTTCAAGGCAGACAAGGCTGATTTCTCCGGACTCAAGATAGGCGCACAGGGCGGCTCTCTCCAGGAGCTTCTCGTTAAGGAGCAGCTTGTACCCAAGGGAGCGGAGCTTGTGCTTTACAAGGATATCAACATCGCGGCTACAGCTCTTGCTACAGGCGAGATCGACGCACTTGCGGTTGCGTACGGCAACGGTGAAGCTCTTGCAAACGATACTATCGTTCTTTCCGACTTCTACTTTGAGGTTGAGGAAAAGTACAAGAACAACGTTATCCTTCTTAACAAGGAAGACGATGAGCTTCTTGAGAAGGTAAACGCGGCTCTTGCAAAGGCAATGGCTGCCGGTCTCTACGATACATGGTATGAGGCTTGCCAGATCTACGCGCAGGTCAAGACTCTTGATGAGCTTGGCTACGACGATGAAGGCAACAAGATCACAGAATAATTTATATAAAACAGGGCTGCCGTGCCGGCTTTCGGTACGGCGGCTCATGCTGTGTTATAAAAACTGACAAAAACGGAGAAAAAATATGTACTTAATAACAATGTTTGAGGATATGGGTAAGATCTTCATCAAATACTGGGACCTGTTTTTGATCGAAGGCCTTAGTAAGACTATTATCCTCTCGATCATAACGGTATTTTTCGGCACTATCTTCGGCGCGATCCTTGCGCTTATCAAGATAAGCAAAATAAAGCCGCTGAAGTGGATCGTCAATGCCGTGGTTGAGATCATCCGCGGCACACCAATGCTGCTTCAGTTATACATAAGCACGTTTCTGATCCCGGTGATCATTCCCGCGATGAACAAAATGAATAATAAGACGATACTGTGTATAGCAATAACCCTGATACTCAACAGCGCCGCATACGTATCAGAGATAATTCGTTCAGGTATCGAGGCGGTTGACAAGGGACAGACCGAGGCGGCAAGAAGCCTTGGACTTAACGGCACGACCACAATGATACAGGTCGTTCTCCCGCAGGCAATAAAGAATATTCTTCCCGCGCTCGGCAACGAGTTTATCACTATCATAAAGGAGACATCCCTCGCATCTACCTTCTATGTCGGCGAGCTTATGACCACATATTCCATTATAGTCGGCGTGACACACAATCCGCTTCCTATACTTATGATAATCGGTATTATTTACTTTATTTTGAATTTCGTGCTTTCCAAGGCGCTCGGTGTATTTGAAAGGAGGATGAAGGCTCGTGCTTAATATCAATAATATTTACAAGAATTTCGACAAGCTTGAGGTCCTCAAGGGTGTTTCAACCGAGATAACCAACGGAGAGGTGGTTTCCATAATTGGTTCGTCGGGCTCGGGAAAATCGACACTGCTTCGCTGTATGAACCTGCTTGAGACTCCTACCTTTGGTGAGGTCTGGATGGACGGAATGCTTCTCACACCCGTTGACCCTTATCTGCATCCCGAGGTCATCAAGGCGTCCAACACATACAAAAAGCTGATAGCTGACGGTATGGACGAGACCGAGGCGATTGCCAAGATCAAGGCGGAGGACCTTCTCAACGAAAAGTTCTCGGCAGCCGAGGGCAAGGAATATAAAAAGGCAATAAAGAAAATATTTAACGAAAACCACCTTGATATAAACATCGCGCGTCAGAAGATGGGAATGGTGTTCCAGCAGTTTAACCTCTTTAACAATAAGTCGGTAAAGCAGAATATCATGCTGGCGCCCATCAAGACGGGAATGGAAAAGGTGAATAAGGTAAAGCGTCACAATGCGTGGGTACGCTTTACAAATATATTCAAAAAGGAAAAAGCACCCTTAACAGAGATTACCGAAACAAAGAAGTCTATCACAGAGAAGGCTGAGGCAAAGGCTATGATGCTTCTTAAGAGAATCGGACTTGAGGAGAAGGCAGATGCTTATCCCTCTACGCTCTCGGGCGGACAAAAGCAGAGGATCGCGATTATCCGCGCGCTTGCGATGGACCCTGAGGTAATGCTGTTTGACGAGCCCACCTCCGCGCTTGACCCTGAGATGGTAGGCGAGGTTCTAGACCTTATCAAGGAGCTTGCGGCAGAGGGTATGACTATGGTCATCGTCACGCACGAAATGGGATTTGCGCGCGAGGTGTCTGACAGGGTAATGTTCATGAGCGACGGATTCATCACCGAGGAGGGCTCTCCCGCCGAGCTGTTTGACAGTCCCAAAAACCCGAGAACACAGCAATTTTTGAAGTGCGTGCTTTAATAAAGGTATCAATTTTTGATAACAATAAATAAAAAAACAAAGGAGAAATACTATGCAGAAGACAATTTGCGGAAAGCTTTACGACACAGATGCATCATCTGTTGTAAAAAAGGTGACATTCGGTTACTTCGGTGACCCCGCGGGATACGAGGAGACTCTCTACGTGACTGAGGGAGGAAACTACTTCCTTTACACAAACGGTGGAGCAGATTCCATCTACCCTGTAGAGAATATCAAGAGAATGTCTAAGAAGGTTGCGGACGAGTGGCTTGCTAACCACTGATTGACCTTAGAAAAATCGCCTATAACTTCGTTGTTCCTTGAAAGCAGCTTGACGTAGGAAACTACGCCTGCATTTTGCTTTCTTTGGTACGATGCGCAAGCGGAGATTGCTGCCCGATTTTGCCGCGGGTGCAAAACCGCCTTGTTATAGGCGATTTTTTCTTTTTTGGGGCAGTATGGTAATCAAAAAAATAGCCCTTGCATTTTTTTGTAAATTGTGTTATAATTAGTTCACAAAGTTTACAAAACTAACATAATGTTAACTGCAACGGAGGTTTTATGAAAATAAAACTTGTAGAGAAAAGCTATGACGAGGTCATAGCTCTGCCTCCCGAACCCCACAAGCTCCCCAAAAAGCCAAATATATTTTGGAGAACAATAATGAAGCTTGCGGGTCTGCCGGATCTTTTAAGCACAGGCTTCAAGTGCGAAAAGGTAGGGATGGACAGACTTGAGCGCGGTCAGGCGTGTCTCATGCTTATGAATCACTCCGCGTTTATCGATCTTGAAATAGCCGCAAGCATAATGTACCCCAAGCCCTTCGGCATTATTGCTACGACTGATAGCTTTGTGGGCAAAAATTGGCTTTTGAGACAGATCGGATGTATTCCTACGAAAAAGTTTGTATCAGAGCTCTCTCTTATCAAGGATATGAAGCACGCGCTTGGCGCGGGCTGCTCTGTCGTTATGTTTCCCGAGGCGGGATACAGCTTTGACGGACGGGCGACTACCTTGCCCGACACATTGGGCAAGCTTTGTAAGATGCTTGACGTTCCGGTTGTAGTTACAATCACAAGCGGTGCTTTTTTGCGGGATCCTCTCTACAACAATCTCCAAAAGAGAAGGGTACGCGTGTCGGCGAAAATGGAATATCTGCTCTCGCAAAAGCAGGTAAGGGAAATGTCCGCGGACGATATACAGACGCTTATTGAACAGAAATTCAGCTTTGACGGCTTTGCCGAGCAGCAAAGCAAAAAAATAAAAGTGGCGGAGAGCTTCCGCGCGGACTACCTTAACAGAGTATTGTACAAGTGTCCCCACTGTATGGTCGAGGGTAAAATGCGGGGCGAAGGAGTTACTTTGACCTGTGACAGCTGCGGCAAGCAGTATATTCTTGACGAGTACGGAAGCCTTGCGGCGACCGACGGTGACAGCAGATTTACCCACGTGCCCGATTGGTTTGAGTGGGAGAGAGCTTGCGTGCGCTCTGAGCTTGAGGATCTTACTTATTCTATGGATATCCCCGTGGATATTTGTATGGCGATAGACGCAAGGAAGATATATTCGGTGGGAGAGGGAAGACTGACTCACACTGTAGACGGATTTCATCTTACGGGATGTGGCGGAAGCCTGGACTATATCCACACGCCGCAGGCGTCGTACAGCATCTGCGCCGACTTCAATTTTTATGAGATCGGGGACGTTATAGCTCTTGGAAATCACAAGGCGATATATTATTGCTTCCCCAAGCAGGATAAGGACGTGGTTGCCAAGGCGAGACTTGCCGCGGAGGAGCTGTACAAAACAGTGATTTCTAAAAAAAGAGAAAAAAATAATATATCGTAATAAAGCCGCAATATTTATTGAGTATAATAAGGTGAGGGTAACCTCACCTTATTTATTTGAGAGGTATTACTTTGAAGGTTGAGTTAAAACAAAAGATAAAACGGATACTCAAAAAAATACTGTATTTTCTGCTTAATCCCAAGCTTTTGCTGTGTCTTGGAATAGCGTGGATCATAACCAACGGATGGTCTTATATTATGATGGGAGTCGGAACGCTTTTCGGGATACCGTGGATGATAGCGGTGTCGGGGGCATATCTGACGTTTTTGTGGCTGCCGGTATCTCCCGAGAAGATCCTGACGGTAGCTATTGCCATATGGCTTTTACGACTGCTGTTTCCCAAGGACGAAAAAACGCTCGGCGTGCTCAAGCAAATGCGCGAGGATATAAAAAACGCCGTCAAGGCAAAAAAGCAAAAAAGAGCGCAAGAACGTGAAAAGCGTGATAATGAAGAATAAAAAGAGAGGCTTCGCTCGATGTGTTTGTTATACAGAGGCGAAGCTGGGGATAAAGGAGATTTAATTATGAACAACAGAAAATATCCAACAAGCTTATTCGTCATTGGATTTATATCAAACTTACTATTTCATTTCTTTTGGCTTTTTGTTCCCGGCGTTGTCTTATTGATTATAGGAATATTTGCTAAGCCTTGTCTATATATTGGACTATCGATTTTATTGTTAGACATTGTTCTCTCGTTGATAGAACAAATCAGAATCCGTCAGACTTTTCTTGAAGAAAGCGACAATCCTGATTTTAGAGCATTTCAAGATGCCTTGTCACAAGACGGAAATTGGAAAGACAATATTGACGAACTCTTAAATCAAAAAATATCCGATCAACAAAATGAAATCAAACCAGATAATGAAAGTGAAGATAAATAAGGATACCCCCGACAGACCTAAAATCTGTCGGGGGTTTTATCATCGTTATGAGAAGTTCGCTTTCGCCTCTCCTTTTATTCTTTATGATGCTCCTCGGAGATCTCCAGATGCAGTCGCTCGGAGGTGAATCCTCGTCCTCGGACCTCGTTTATCTGGGAGATGGTTATAAATGCCTCGGGGTCTATTGAATGTATAAGCTCGTTTGCGTTATACAGCTTTCGCTTGGGAATGACGCATATAATTCCGTCCTGATCGCCGCGCAAAAGTCCCGTCTCGATCTTCACCATCGTGACTCCCGCCTCGAGATCCTTCAGCAATGCGAGACGCACCTCGCGGTATTTTTTTGTGACAATAAACAGCTGTATCTGTGATTTTCCAAGAATCATTACCTTGTCAAGCAATATAGACTGAAGAACGAGAAGTACTATACCGAAAAGCAGGTCCTCGGGCTTGCTTCCGAGTATCATCTGCGCTCCAAGGACTACTATGTCGCATACATAAACAAGCACAGCCAAGGGCAGATGAGTCCATTTGTTAAGTATCAGCGCAAGCACGTCAAGTCCGCCTGTGGACGAGCCGACACGCATAACCATGCCGATGGAAATACCCAGTATAGATCCGCCGAGAAGGACGGAAAGCAGCTTGTCATCGGTGATATGCTCTATGTTTGGAATTCTTTGCATTAGTCCAAGCAAAATGGGGTATAGTATGGAGCTGACGACGGTCGTGACAAAGAATTTTTTGCCGAGAATAAACAGCCCCGCTATCAGAAGTCCAACGTTCAGGATCAGAACGATGGTTGAGGTCTCCATAGGAATGATCTTACTGAGCAGTATTCCTATACCTGTGGTACCGCCCATCAGAATGTTTTTCGGTATGATGAACGCCGCAACGCCAAAGGCAAGTATTGCGTTTCCAACTAGCAAAAACAAGCTTGTTTGCAGAAGCTTAAGTATTTTTTTAGAGAAAGGCTTCATAATACACCTCCTTTTTATGATTGCTGACCGGTGCGTCATGCTCGGGCATTGTGAGAGCCTGCGCACCGCGGGACTTTATCAATTATTTTCAAGCAGCGGCTTGAAGAACGCTTCAACCTCGTCCTTATATTTTTGCATATTTACGGGATAGCAGAGTCCGTGTCCCGCGCCCTCAATGGTGATAAGCCTTTTGTATTCCGATGCGCAGGCGTTATAGTTGTCAACGCTCATCTGAAAAGGAACGAAGGTATCTGTGTCTCCGTGAATGAATATCACGGGAAGCTTGCAGGATCTCAAAGCATCGACGGGGGAAGCCTTTTTGGAATCAAATCTGCCAAACAGCATTCCGCCCAGGCGAACGAACGGATAGATAATATCGGCAGGATGTCCCATATCGCGTACGACCTTTTTTACAATATTCTTGCAGGATGAAAAGCCACAGTCGGCAAGCACACCCACCACGTTTTCAGGCAGATCCATTGCAGAGGCGACCATAACCGTAGCCGCGCCCATTGATATGCCTGTGAGGATTATTTTTGCGTCCTTGTTTATGTTGTTTATCGCAAAATCCACCCACGCAGCACAGTCGCGGCTTTCATTTGCGCTAAAGGAAATGACTCGGCCCTCGCTTCTGCCCGCAGCTCGGTGGTCAACAATGAGCGCGCTGTGTCCCATTTCAAAGCAACGCGAAATGCCTCCGCTGAGATCCCGGTAGGAATCCCCTCTGTATCCGTGAAAAAGTATTTCAAGCGGTGCGTCGGGTGTAAGCTCATAATATTTTCCACGCAGAGTCAGTCCGTCAAACGAGCGTATCTCAACATCCTTGTGGGGAATGGACTTGTAGTCGTCCATCCATTTTATCATCAGCTCGCGGAAGGGAGCATATTCTTCACTTTTGGGGATAGGGTATTCCTCCTGGGTTTTGGGTTCTCTTTTCAAAAAAGTTTTGTAAAAGCAAACGTAGGAGATAATCAGCGCGGAAACAAACAAAAACGCTGAAATTCCGACAGGTATATACCACGGCATAAAAACAACCTCTTTTCCATATATTCGCTTTTATTTTATCACGTTTTTTGAGATTTTGCAACTTGTTTTTTAATTTTAATTAAAAACATAAAAAAGGTAAATATACCTGATCTTCCAATAGCAGTAAAAATCGCTATTGACAACCTGACAAAAATCGACTATAATGTACTTATGCAACTAAAGTTGATTATTTTTGCATATGTATGTAAAAAAGGAGGCACACATGGATCTTAGAATGGTAAAAACCCGTCGGCAGATAAGATCGGCATTTCTGAAGCTTCGCGAGAAGCTTATGCCCGAGGACATAAAGGTGAAGGATATTTGCGACGCGGCTATGATAAACAAGACCACGTTCTACAATCATTATACGGATTCCATAGCACTGTCAAACGAGATAGACAACGGAGTTATTGACAGCATTATTGCAAGCTTCTCGGAATGGAATAAGATTTTTGACGATCCGAGAATATACGCAAAAAACCTGCTTTTAGCACTTGAGAAAAATTCCGATGAAATAAAAGCGGTTTTTCGCGGAAAGCAAGGAGTTTTGTGTGAAAAGCTTGAGGACAGACTTTGCCGTATGTGTCAGAGCATGGCTAAGAGCAGCCAGGACCTGATGCTTATGTCGTTTGCGATCGGCGGATTTGTAAGAGTAGGCAACGACTACCTGTTTTCGGGGAAAAAATATAATTTTGACGAGATATCCGAGTGCAGCGCAAAAATACTTGAGGCGCTTATTCGTCAGAAAAACATATTCTCGCAGGAAATGATCTGAAAAAACACGGAGGCTTTATGCAAACAAAACAGCTTGACGGAATTACGTTCAGACGTATTCTTTGCGGCGGCGCCGACGGAATACGCTCGAACATACAGATAATAAACGATCTTAACGTTTTCCCCGTGCCCGACGGTGACACGGGCACAAATATGAGCAGAACAATAGAGAGCGGAATAGCCAAAATTTCAAACCGGGATGACGTAAGTCTTTGCGACGTGGCAAGTGAATTCTCGCGCGGCTCACTTTTTGGCGCGAGAGGAAATTCGGGTGTTATACTTTCGCAGTTCTTTGCGGGAATGTGTGATTCGCTCGCGGACAAGGAGACTGCCACGGCTACAGAGCTTGCTGAGGCGTATATAGCGGGAGTCAGACGCTCGTATGCCGCAGTCGCAAACCCCGTTGAGGGTACTATACTTACTGTGTTCAGAGAGAGCGCGGAGTATGCAAAGCAGCACCTTGATGAGAACAGCACAATAGAAGAATTTTTCTGCCTCAACATAGAGGAGGCGGAGCGATCACTCCAGAGAACGAAGGAAATACTTCCCGTGCTTACCGAGGCGGACGTCGTGGATAGCGGCGGAGCGGGATACGTATGTATTGCAAAGGGAATGTACGAGTCCCTGAACAGCGGGGCAGAGGTTGGCTTTGCTGTACCTGTATCGGGCGCAGAAGTGACAGAGGTGAATTACGACCTGTTCACGTCGGAGTCCACCCTCACGTACGGATACTGTACGGAATGCCTTGTCAGACTCCAGCGCGCCAAGGTGAATGTTGAAGCCTTTGACGAAAAAAGACTTGCGGCGGAGCTTGAGGCTCTCGGCTGTGACTCGATCGTTTCGCTCAAGGACAAGGATATACTTAAAATTCACGCGCACACCCACACACCCAGCGATATTCTTATTCTTTGCCAGAAATACGGCGAGTTTTTGAATATAAAGATAGAAAATATGAGCCTTCAGCATTCTGAACGTGTAAAAAATCAGGAAAAGAAGGCAAAAAAGCCTCACAAGACATACGGCGTCGTTACCGTAGGCACAGGTGAGGGCTTGACCGCACTATTTGAGTCGCTTGGCGCGGACGTTATAATAAACGGCGGACAGACGGGAAATCCGTCCACGCAGGACTTCTTATCGGCATTTGATGCGCTTGACGCAGACCATATTCTCGTGCTTCCAAACAACAGCAACATCGTCCTGACCGCACGTCAGGCGGCGGAGCTATGGGGCAGGGGCAACGTACACGTTATACCCACAAGGACTATTCCTGAGGGATATTCTGCGCTGTCGGTGTTCAATCCAACGGTTACAGATGTTGACGAGCAGATAGCCGACCTTATCGCTGCCAAGGAATTTGTGGTTTCGGGCGAGGTGACTGTCGCGATACGGGACACCGTTATAGGTGGAGTTGAGGTCAAACAGGGCGAGTACATAGGAATTCTTGACGGCGATATAGTGACATCAACCTCTGATCCCCTTGACGCGCTCTGCGTTATGATAGAGCAGACGGATGATCTTGATGAGCGAGAGCTTATAACTCTGTTTGTCGGCGCGGGAGTTGATGACGAGGACAGAGTAAGGGTGACCGAGGCTCTTGAGGAGAGATTTGACGAGCAGGAGATACAGGTGTACATCAGCGGTCAGGAGATATACGATTATCTTGTCGCGATAGAATAAGGAGAGATTATGGTACAGTACAAAATAGCTATAGACCTTATGGGGAGTGACAACGGCCCCGAGGTGCTTATTGAGGGCGCATTAAAGGCGCTTGCGGAGAATGATGACCTTGGAGTAGTCCTTGTCGGAGACGAGAAGGTAATAAATGCAAAGCTTTCCGGGCTTGAATATGACCACGGGCGTGTTGAGCTGATCCACGCCGACGATGTGATAACTAATTACGATGCCCCTACGGCTGCGATATACGGCAAGCTTGAGTCCTCTCTTGTAAAGGGACTTCTTGCTCTTGCGGACAGAGACGACATAGTTGGCATGATAAACGGCGGAAATACGGGAGCACTCCTGGCGGGAGCTCTCCGCTACGTACCCGCAAGGGAACTCAAAAGACCTGCTCTTGCTGCTATTCTGCCCGCCGAAAAGGGTGGATTTACGTGTCTTGTGGACACGGGCGCGAATATTGACTGCACACCGTCCCAGCTTGTGGATTTCGCTCACATGGGCTCGGATTTCATGAAGACGTATTACAGCATAGAGAACCCAACGGTAGGACTTTTATCCAACGGGGCGGAGGAGACAAAGGGAAATAAGCTCGTTAAGGCAACGCACGCGCTGCTCAAACAGGAGAACGACCTCAACTTTATTGGAAACATTGAAGGCAACCGCGCGCTTTCGGGCGATTGTGACGTGCTTGTAGCCGAGGGCTTTGCAGGCAATCAGGTGTTCAAAAACTCCGAGGGCATCGCGCGCAGAATAATTACGGATATAGTCAAGTACGCAAAGAAGACGGGAAATCCCGAGATAATGAAGCTCGTGCAGTACCTTATGGGTATTTATGACTTCAACTCTCTCGGCGGCGGCATAGTGCTTGGCGTTGGAAAGCTTATAGTCAAGGTGCGCGGCTCCGCAAACTCGGACACCATATCCAACACCGTCGGTATGATGCTCAATATGATGAAAAACAAATCTCTGTTTGAGGGAAAGGATATAAGATAATGGCAGGCAACAGAAAGGTTATGTGTACTTCTACGGGATGTCTTGATTACGCCCCTGAGAGATACAAGAAGTATGACATTGATATTATACGCATTCACGTGAATTTTAAGGGTAGGGAATACCTTGAGGGATATGACCTTAACCCCGTAGAATTTTATAATGAGCTTGAGACTATGGAAGACCCCAAAAGCAATCTCCCAAGCACCGCTATGCCCACGAGAGAGTCAATAATGGCTGCATTTGACAAGGCTATTGAGGACGGATACGAGGAGGTCATAGTTATCGCGCTCAGCGCATATCTCGGCGGAACGTACAATCTGATACGTCTTATCGGCGAGGAATATGCGGGCAGGCTCAAGGTAACGGTCATTGACTCAAAAATAGCTTGCTTTGGCGAGGGCTTGCTCGCGATCAAGGCGGCGGAGATGATAGAGAAGGGGGTTCCCACAGAGACAATTGTAAAAGAGATACATTGGATGATGGAGCGCCAGGAGTTTATCGGCGTTGTGGGAAAGCTTGACTACCTTATTTACAATGGCAGACTCAAGGGCGGTAAGGCGCTTATGGGTAAGATGCTGAGTATTTGTCCCATTTTACATTTTTCTCACGAGGGAGAAATATGCTCCATGCAGAGTGTAAGAACTCAAAAGAAGGCACTCAACCAGACGTGCAGCATAGTCAAGGATATCATCGGCGACCGCTCGCCCGAGGATTATATTCTCTGGAAGATGTACACAGGTCCATCGCTTATGGGTGAGCTTGCGGAGATAGAGGAAAAGCACGGACTTCAGACAAACCATGAGCCTATGATAGTTTCTCCTGTCAGCGGCGCGCACACGGGGCCCTGGCTTGCAGGATACGGAATCGCGTTTATCAGACGCGAGGATGAGCCCCTTGAATGAACGGAGGAATTATGAGCAATATAAAAATCATTGAAGTTAAGACAAGAGCGCAGCGACGTGAGTTTGTGAGCTTTCCGCTCACGCTTTATAAGGAATGTCCGTATTTCGTTCCGCCGCTTTACGGAGACGAAATGACCATTTTCACAGACAAAAATGCCTATGCGGACACCTGTGATTCGGTCTTTTACCTTGCAGAGATGGATGGCAAGACGGTCGGACGTATTCAGGGAATCATACAGAATCAGTTTAATGAGATACACCATGAAAAGAGACTTCGCTTTTCCCGTTTTGACGCAATAGATGATGTTGACGTCGCAAAAGCGCTTTTTGGCGCGGTTGAAAAATGGGGTATTGACAACGGACTTGATACAGTCTGCGGACCGCTCGGATACAGCGATCTTGAGCGAGAAGGACTGCTTATTGAGGGCTTTGACAAGCTCTCAACCTTTGAGGAGCAGTACAATTACGATTACTATCCCGCGCTGATTGAAGCCTGCGGATACTCAAAGGAGATAGACTGGCTTGAATTCCGTATCCGCGCGCCCAAGGAAAAAAATATTATGCTTGGCAAGGTTGCGCAGCGTGCGCTTGAGCTTAGTAATCTTCACATTGTGGACTCGGATAAAATGTCCAAAAAGGAGTACATAGACAGATATAAGGACGGTATTTTTGATTGTCTGGACAAGTGCTACAGCCATCTGTACGGAACGGTTCCGTTTACGGAAAGAATGAAGGCCCAGCTTGTCGATCAATTTATGCTGGTGATCAACAAGAAATATCTTATGGTCCTTTGTGATGAAAATGATAAGGTCGTAGCCTTTGCGCTTTGTATTCCCGGCTTCGGAAAATCCCTGCAAAAGAGAGGGGGACGTCTGACGCCCGCAACGGTCGTCAAGCTTCTGAACGAGGTCAATCATCCCAACGTCGTTGACCTGGCTCTTGTTGCGGTACTTCCCGAATACAGACCTGCGGGAGTTAATGCGGTCATGCTTAATTGCATGATGGAAATGCTTGAGAGCGGTGATATAGAATATTTTGAGACCAATCTCAATCTTGAGACAAACACTCAGGTAATGGCTCAATGGAAATATTTTGATGCGGAGCAGCACAAGCGCCGCCGCTCGTATATAAAAAATATCGCTACCGGGACGGAAGCGTAAAACAAGGAGAAATTATATGCTTGAACAGCTTAAAACCATACTCGCAAGGGTAAACAGGGAAATAGATATGGACTCCGTGACGGAGGACACAAGACTTATAGAGGATCTCGGCCTTGATTCGCTCGCCATGATGCTTTTCGCTATGGAGATTGAGGCGGCGTTTGGCTTCAGATTCACAGAGCCTGTGAAGTTTGTCACCGTTGGAGACGTTTGCAGATTTCTTGAAGCCCGCGCCTGAGAAACACAAAAAAGAGCTTGAGTGTACCGCACTCAAGCTCTTTTTTTCGCTTATGTGTAACCTTTTATATATTTATGTCGACTATATAATAGGTAGAGAAAATGAGCGGAAGAAAAAATTTATAGGATTTGTAGAAAAATTCGGCAAGTTGATGTTGCGGGATGTTTTTTGTTGTTTGGGTTGAAAAAAGGCGGGATCATTAATTGGAAGATTATAGAAAATGACGTAATTTGTTTAGTTTTGTAAATCCAATGGGCAGTATATTCTCTATAAAACACAAAACAAAGACATGCCTTTTGTAGGTTTTGCACAACTAAAAAATAGATTGTTGGTCGTTTTCCACAAATTGGACAGGGGTGAATGGGTTGACATTTCTGTCGAAGTATGATATAATGACGCGAACAATGGGGATTTGTGGTCTTGGGCGCAAATGTGTCTTCAATCACACGCTCATGCCAGGGTCTCACGGCAACCCTCGACTCTTCATCTAATGTTATCAACGCTATGTCGGATCATACACACATATCTGCGGAGCGTTTAAGGGAGATTTTATGTATCAAGCGATAGTTTTTTTATGCGGCGCACTTATAGCCGCGCTTGTGCTGCTGCTATTCCGAAAAAAAGAAAATATGAGAACTGTTGCGCTCAAGATATTGACTCTTGTTTTCTGCGCGGTTGGATTCTTTCGCTTTTTCCTTTCGGACGCGATAATATTCGCTATCAACGGCGGTTGGTATGAGGGAGTTCGTTATGAGCAAACGGACATACTTCAGATAATACTGCGCTGGGGATATTTTACCAACTATGCGGTTTTGCCCGTGGCGGTGTTCTGCAGCGGACGCTTCTTCAAAAACATGGCAGGATATTTTTCGTTGCCATTTACGGTGCTTTCCACCGTATTCTTTAACGATTATATGGAATATTTCCTTGCCCCCGAGGGAAAGGGATATCACCTCGATCCTACCTTCAGATACGCATATTTTATTTTCGAGCTCGCTCTGGCGTTTGCGATCCCGATAATATTGCATATCAGTGAGAAGCATTTGTTCAATTTCAAGAGCGGCAAGGAATGGGCAAGCTACCTGTTGGGACTTCCCGCGGCACTGCTTGTAACCATGCCCGCGTATGCTCCTCAGGCATTTTTCGGAACGGATATGAAAATTCCCGAATGGTTCAGCTCGTATCACCTGATATGGATAGCTGTCACCATACTGGCAATTATAGTGATCTACTACGTATTCCGTTTCCGCAGCTACGAGGAAAGATATACGGTATCAATGTTCTTTGTGCTCGTGCTGTTCTTCCATTATAATTCGCTTTATCTTATGGGTCTTACCCTTAACAGATTGCCTCTTGACCTTTGCAATCTGGCAACGTACTTATATCTTATTGCGTTCATGCTGAAGTCGAAAAAGCTGTTTCATTTCTGCTTTATCGCCAATACGCTTGGAACACTGTTCGCTATTGCGGTCCCCAATTTTGGAGTAGGACATATGGGATTCTGGAACGTACATTTCCTTTACCAGCACTCGTTGGTGCTTTTAATTCCCATTATGCTGATAGCACTCAGGATCTTCCCCAAATTATCAAAGAAGAGTATAGGATATTTCTTTGTCGGATTTACGATATATGTAACCCTGTGCTACGTGCTTGGAGTAATTATAAACGGAGATCTGAACGGCACTGCCCATCCGAAGGTAAACTGGTTCTATATGTTTAACTTCAAGCTTGCCTTTGAGGACTATTTCCCGTTCCTTAGATTTGTGGAAAATTATTCCTTTGTGCTGGGCGGAGGAAAATATATTGTTTACCCGCTGGTGTATGTTGTTGTGTATGCAGGCTTCTCGGCACTTTGTATGCTTTTCTTCCTTTTAGCCAAGCTGTTCGACAGACTTGAGGAGGATTGGCTTGAGCAGCGCGAATCCGCAATAGATCTGCTTGAGAAAATAACCAAAAAGAAATCCAGATATCCAAGATATTATATTGACTAAAAAGGAGAATCTCACATGTTAGAGATCAAAAACCTTACGAAAAGCTACGGAAGCTCTGAGGTGAAGGCTGTAGAGAACCTGTCGTTTTCTCTGAAAGCGGGGGAGATATACGGCTTTCTCGGCCCAAACGGCGCGGGAAAGAGCACGACTATAAAAAGCCTTGTTGGAATATATCCCTTCCAGGAGGGAGACATACTTATTGACGGTGTTTCAATAAAGACAGACCCTCTTCGCGCGAAGATGAACGTAGGATACGTATCTGACAACCACGCGGTATTTGAGAGGCTGACAGGACAGGAATACGTCAATCACATAGCAAATCTTTACCGTGTCGATCCCGCGGAGGCGCAGGAGCGCACCGAAAGATTGCTTGAGATCTTCAAGCTCAAGGCGGCGTTCAACAACCCTATAAAGAGCTATTCTCACGGAATGAAGCAGAAAATATCCGTTATTGCCGCGCTTGTGCACAACCCCAAGCTCTGGGTGCTTGACGAGCCGCTTACGGGTCTTGACCCTCAAAGCTCCTATCAGCTCAAGCAGGTAATGAGACAGCACGCGGCAGCAGGAAACACGGTTTTCTTCAGCACGCATATTCTTGACGTCGTTGAAAATCTTTGCGACCGTTGCTGTATTATAAAGGGTGGTAAGCTTGAGGGAGTTTATGATCTTCACGAGCTTCGTGCGCGCGGAGAGTCCCTTGAGAAGATATTTATGGACGTTATCGGTGAGATAGAAGAGGTGTGACGAATGAAGAATATTTTGTCGCTCCTGAAGATGCAGATTGATAACAAGACGGATATTCTTAAGGCAGCGTCTCCAAAGACCATGATCCCTGCGGTGCTGAAGGCGGTCCTGATACTCGGGCTTGGCACTCTTGCGGTGAGCTTTGGACTTTCAAGGGTGTTTAACCTTGGCTTTGCTATCAACGCTGAGCTTTTGGGAATAATCCTTATTGTGACACAGCTGCTGTCGTTGGTGTTTGCGGTGGGAAACGTAATAAACACTCTTTATCTTTGCAAGGATAATGAAATGCTTATTTGCCTGCCCGTTACACCGAATCAGCTCTTTATATCAAAGCTTCTTCTGATATATATCAAGGAGATCGCCGCAAACGCAATGATCACACTTCCAATATTTATTACGCTTGGAAGCTTTGCGAGACTTGGTGTTTCCTATTATCTCTCCCTGGTTATACTCACTCTGCTTTTGCCCGTATTTCCCATAGCGATCGCGGCATTTGTGAGTCTTCCCATAATGTGGGTGATCAGGTTTCTCAAAAAGCATACCTTTTTGTCCATAGTTGTTATTTTTGGATTGGTCTGCACTTGTCTGTGGGGTTACCTGAGCCTTATAGGAAATATTGCGGGCGAATTCAACATAGTTGAAAAGCAGTATGAGACGGTAATTAAGACCAATGCGTTTATTCAGTCGGTGGGCAAACAGATACCGCTGTATTATCCGCTTGGCCGCGCGATGCTCAGCTTCAGTGAATGGTACTATTTCCCGATATTTATAGCACTGTGCGTTGCCGTTGCGGCTGTTGCCATACTCTTTACAAGACGCTTGTTCTTCAAGATCGCTATGTCGAGCATAGAGAACACGGTCAAGGTAAAGCCCAAGGTCAAAAAATTCAAGAGCAGAAGCCGCTTTGCCAGCCTCTTCCAAAAGGAGCTTTTCTGTGTATTCCGCTCAAGCGCGGAGATATTTGAGTATTTCCTTTTCACTATTCTTATGCCGTTTATAGTATTTTCCTACGATAAACTGCTTATGACGGTGGCTACCAATAATTCGGCGGGACCTAAAATGATAGCGGGAGCGCACGTTATGGTGGTTGCCATACTTGCTATGCTTTCCAATATCTCGTCCGCATCTGCGGTGTCGAGAGACGGAGGCAATTTCCACACGTCAAAGACTATTCCCGTTGACTTTTTCACACAAATGCTTGTAAAATTCTCGTTCAACGGAGTATTCACCGTCGGAGCGATAATTATCACGGCGATAATATCCATGTTCCTGTATCCCGCGTGGGAGATACTTCTCGGAAGCGTTGCGGTAGCAATGGCGGCTGTCGGCCACATCGCGTACTGTATCAGCTGTGACGTCAAGAATCCGACCATCAGCGCGCAGGGAGACGAGGAGGCATCCACAGTCAGCAAGAGCACGACAAAGTGCCTTATCGTCGGATTGATCATAGGATTTGTAATGGGAATGGTAGTAATGCTCATGTCGGGTGTTGAAAATAAGCTTTTGCCGTATCTTGTGATAATTATCGGCGCGTTTATCTACATGCTCAACAGAGTGGTCAATCTGATTTTGAGAATAAACCATAATTACGACAGGATAGAAATGTGAGTTATTTATCGGCGAGGCGCATCCTTTGTCTCCCCGTTCAGAAAGGTATATCCATAAAATGAAAAAAACCATATTGATAATACTTGCGGTGTTGCCCATAGTTCTGCTCGTGGTGATCGCTTTTGCGGGATGGATATTGGCGCAGGTCGAATATATCCCCGTCGAGACGGTAGAATTCGTGGACAGACTCGGAGAATCCTACGGCTCGGACAAGGAGTTTAAGGTCGCTCAGGGCAAGACCAAGGAAACCATAATAAATATTGAGCCAAAGGGCGCGACCAATCAAAAGGTCACGTATTCGTCCGCGGACGAATCGATATGCACTGTCGATAAGAACGGTGTTATCACGGGAGTGCACTGGGGCTCGACGACTGTATCGGTCAAGACTGACGACAGCGGAATCATAGCTGTTCTTAAGGTTACTGTAACGGCGGACGTACCCTTTGCGGTATATCTGATCCCCGAGACGTTATCACTTAAGGTTACACAGACGCATACTCTTAAGGCAGAGGTGGATGCGCCCGTTTCACTTGACAGAAGCGTAACGTATGCTTCGGACAATCCCGATGTTGTATCGGTTGACGTAAACGGAAAGATAACGGCACGCGGAGTCGGTACAGCCACCATAACCGTTACCACAGTTCTTGGCGAGAAGACGGACACATGTGTTGTGACCGTTCTTGACGGCAAGCCTCCTATATATTTTGACATTGAAAACGACCCCGATATAGTCAAGAATTCCTCTGACGTACACGTTTCCGCAAGAAGCGTTATCGACATTATGAGTATGCTCTGGCTTGAGGAGGGAATAGATCCCGCCTCCGTAAAAATGGAGATAATTGGCGGAATGGACAGAGCGACTCTTGAAGGCGGAGTTCTTACCCTGAGCAAGAGAGGAACTGTAACAGTCAGAATATCTGCCGTATATCAGAACGGCGAGACAATAACTGCCGATATTAAATTTGGCTTGAATTCAAACTGATGTTTTAGCCTTATGGCTTAGCATAAACCAAAAAAAGAAGATCAAAGGAGATGTTTTTATGAAAAAGGTACTTAAAAGGATACTGGTCCTTATAGTAGCACTTGCGTTACTTTCGTCATGTTTTGTCGCTTGTGACAATAACAACAACGACGGTAGCAAGCCATCAGAAAATCCATCTACACCCAATGAAAAGCCTACGGATAAGGTTGTTTACACACTTCACCTCAGCGCAGACAAGACAAACGTAGGTCGCGGAGACAAGGTAATACTTTCCGCAGTGCTCAAGGCTGAGGGTCAGGAGGACATTCCCTCCGAGGATACTGAGTTTATCATTGTCAGCGGTGCGGACTATGCCGGAATAATCGGCAACACTCTCACCGTGCGCAGTACAGCTCCCGACGGAGCAAAGATAGAGGTGCAGGCAAAGGAAGGAGCATCGACCTCCAACACGATAACCATCACGGTCAGTGTTCCGCTGAACTCTATCACAATTTCCGCAGAGACGACAAAGCCCGTAGCGGGTCAGAGCGTCACAATAACAAAGGTGCTTGATCCCTCCGATGCAACACAGCCCATCAGCTGGACCATAACAGAGGGCTCTGATATCGCGACAATGGACGGCGACAAGCTGGTCGTAAGCGAGAACGCATCCGTAGGAGATGTGATCAAGCTCAAGGCTACATTTGAGGATGTTGAAAGTAACGAGCTCGTGCTTACGGTCAAGTCCGCAACTGACGAGATCAAGGCTACGAAGGTTACGATTTCCGCTGAAAAGTATAATTTGTTTGAAAACACCAGCGTTATCCTTTCGGCAGTTACCGAGCCCGCGGTCATCACAGATGACGTGGCATTTTACATCGTAGAGGGCGAGGACTATGCTGAGATCATAGGAAACGTATTGAAGATAAAAGCAGGCACTCCCGTTGGCACAACTATAAAGGTTGAGGCAAGCGCAGGTACTACTGTAAGTGTCAATGAGCTTACCTTCAAGGTAATACAGGAGCCCAAGCCCGCGCAGTCCATAACCATTGATGCGCTCAACCTCACACCTCTTGCGGGACAGACTGTTACTATTGACTACAGAATAAATCCCTCCGATACAACAGACGTAATGAGCTGGGTAATAATCGAGGGTGGCGATTACGCTGAGATGTCCGGTAACATTCTCGTTGTTAAGGACACAGCTCCCGATAACGCAGTTATCAAGGTAAAGGCGACTGTGGGTAATGTGGAGAGCGATGTTCTTACGTTCACAGTAAAGCCCAAGCAGGTAGAGGACGTAGAGATCAAGGCAGAGAACATTATCATTTCCGCAAATAAGAACACTGTTGTTCGCGGAGATGAAATAGTAATTGACGTTAACGTGCTCCCCGAAAATCACACCGACGAGGTAAGACTTATCATAACTCAGGGCGCAGATCACGCAACACTTGTTGGTAAAACTCTCGTTATATCCGACGAGGCTCCCGACGGAACGGTTATCAAGGTAAAGGCGATCGGCGACGAGGCAGGAAGTAATGAGCTTACGTTCACAGTAAAGGTTGAGGTAGTTACAAAGCCTGCACAGTCCGTAACCATATCCACTGATAATCTCAATCCTATAGCGGGAAGCAGAGTTGAAATTAACTGTGTAGTTGATCCCAGAGATACAACGGACACTGTAAGATTTGTTATACTTGAGGGCGGTGAAATTGCCCAGATGGTAGGAAACATACTCGTCATAAGCGATACAGCTGAAAAGGACGCTGTTATCAAGGTCCAGGCGATCGCAGGCGACGTTGAAAGTGAAGTGCTTGAGTTCACAGTCAAGCCCCTTCACGAGGAGATATTGATCGAGTCCATTGAAATATCCGCAGAGGGCGGCGTAGAGCAGGTCCTTGCAGGAAACACTGTCAATATCAACGTAGAAAAGACCCCTGTAGACGCTACACAGCAGATAAGCTGGGTATTGCTTGAAGGCAGCGCAAGATATGCGAAAATGGACGGCAATAAGCTTGTAATAAACAGCGGTGTAAGAGCAGGCACGGTAATCAAGATCAAGGCAAGAGCGACAAACGGTGACACACGTATAGACAGTAACGTTCTTACGTTTACCGTAGCGCCCTCCGAGGAGGAGATACTTGCCAATACCTTCTATATAGATCTTTCCGAAACAGTCATTACCCTTGACAAGAAGGGAACAGGCGCGATTCCCACACTTATCGCGGAGGTCTACAACGGCCTTTACGACAAGGTAGAGGGCAAGGAGATTATATTCACTATAATCGACGGCGCGCAGTATCTTGACATAGATTCCATCGGTTCAAACTGCACGTTCTTGTCCCTTAAGGGTCACGGAACTGTTGTAGTTGAGGCGAGAATAAAGGGAACCGACGTTGTGGAAACTGCAACCGTAAAGGTTATAGTTCCTCCCGATTCTATTACGATCCCCGAGGTATTCAGCGAGAGAAATGATATAGAATACTCCTTCTCGCTTCTCGATCATGAAATTTCAGGCGCTTCCTCTAACGTAGTTAAGGAAGCAGGCGCTTCCAAGCTCCCCTTCGCGTTCTCCGCAGTAGGAAGCGAGCTTTCCTGCAAGGACGTTGCTATTTCCTTCACACACGAAAGCGGCAAGGTTGGTGACGAGGTAGCCGTTTACGAGAACGGATGCATAATTTTCAAGATGACAGGCAAGGTTGTTGCAACCGTAAGCTCTGTTTCCGGAAGTGCAAATGAGGCATCCATCTCCTACACCTTTAACATCAACGACGGATATAACGTAAACACATTTGAAGAAGCATGGCTCGTTATCAGAAATTCGGCTTACAACGGCCAGCAGATCAACTTCGTAGTTCTTGAAAAGCCCGTTGGCAAGGACTGTACAGTAGCAGGCTGCTACTGTGGCGGCAAGCACTACAACTACGGATATGACCTTGTTCCTCTTGTTGCGTTGAGAGACCACAAGGACCAGAATATCGATGAGATCATTCTTGGACCTGATGAGGTTCCCGCTGTGGGAAGCAACCGTATTCAGGCTGTTAATAAGAGTCTGTATGTAAACGGAAACAATCATAAGATTGACGCGTCTCAGATGAGATTGTTTACCGAGGCAGAATACCAGGATTACCGTGAAAGATACGGAAGAACGGATGCGTATATGCCCAATCTGTCATCCTTGTTCTCCGCAGAGCCCTGGAATACAGACGGAGACGTTGGCGCGGGAACAAATAACAACAAGACATATTCTGTAAACCTTTACAACTTTGAGGTAAAGGGAAATATGCCTGTTGATTATGACGTTAATCTGTTCAGAAACAAAGGTAGCGATTCTGCGAACATTGGCGGATTTACGCACGGCGTAAACATTGGTACAAGACTTTACCAGTGTCATTACTATATTGACGCGGATAACATTACCTCCTCGGGCTTCTATTCAGGCTTGAGCTTCTTGGGAATCGTTGGCAACGGAACCGTATCCAACGTTCACACTTATAACTGTTATTCGACGGGTATATTCTGCCGTTCCAGCATTATGACTCTTGAAAATCTCAAGTTCGGTCGTTGCGGAGCAACAGGAATAGAGCTTGCTCCCGAAGAATGTAACGAGGCGGGACTCAACGACAACGAGAATCAGCACGTAACCATCAAGGGAACTATAGACGCTTACGCTAACGTAAATAACGGAAATACCAACTATTTCAAGGATTATGATATCCAGGGAGCTACTATTCCCCAGATCATTGACGGAAACGTAGCGATAATAGTATCAACGTGGGAGGGACTCACAGGAAAGAAGGAATACGGCGAGATCGCGGTCAGCCATATAAAGAACGAAAAGGGTGAATTCATCTTTGTTGGCTTGCTGTTTAATGACCTGACACCTCCGATGTTCCCGGCCAATACAAGTAAATTGACTTACGACGAGGGCGGAATCATAGACGTTTATGATCTTCCCAAGGACGGTTCTTTGGATCACGAGCATCAGTTTATAAGCATGCCTGTATACGTAACCATCCCCGGATTGGGAACTATTCAGGCAGGAACAGCTATCTTCTATAACCATAACTACTACTCTGTATAATTCAATTAAATTGAATTACGCATTGTTATAAACTAATAACCACCCCCGACTGAGATATCGGTCGGGGGTGGTTTCTTTTATGTGCCCGACGTTTAACGCCGCTGTGAAGTATGCAGCCGCGCGAGAGGTGGTCAAAAGATACCGTCCTTACCTTGACGAGCTTGATCTGACCTATACGCAGTATATCACGATGATGGTAATGTGGGAGCAAAAGGAGATCACCGTCAAGGCGCTTGGCGAGAAGCTGTTTCTTGATTCGGGAACAATGACGCCCGTGCTCAAAAGCCTTGAAGCCAAGGGCTACGTAACACGCAAAAGAAGCACCACGGATGAACGCTCGGTCAGCGTATTCATAACCGACAGCGGCGAAGCGCTCAAGGAAAGAGCCGTAGAAGTGCCTGCCAAGGTCGCGGGTTGCGTCGGACTTGAGCCCGAGGAAGCTATACAACTTTACGGATTGCTTTATAAAATATTAGATACAGATAAAGAAGATTGAAATGAGGGCTGACCAAGCGGTCAGCCCTCAAAATTTGAATCGCAGAAAGCAAAGAAAAGGGCTTACGGCTTCATTACCTTGATAAAACGGAACATTTCATCGGGCCCTTCGTCGGGATCGTGCTCATCGTCATCGGGCATCTCGTGGTCGGGTGTGAAATACTCACACCAAAATTGGTCGATCTGAAAGCCGCACTTGTTGACGTAAAAATGAATATTGCGCTTTTCAAAATAGGGAGTGCAGGTTTCCCATACCTTGGTTTCGGGGTGCAGAGCCTCAACCGCTTGCCATGCTCCGTAGCCAATGCCTTTACTGTGCGCTTCGGGCAGTACAAAGAGAATATCCAAGTGGTTATGATGCGTTTCCTTGTCAATCGTGAGTATCAAGCCACCGACCTTCTCACCGTCAAGCATGATGCGGTAGGTTTCGCTTTTTGAATTGTCGATGGACTTCTCAATAGTTGCGCGAGAGATGATCTCACCGTTATTGTCAATATGGTCGTCACGCTC
>JAZQKI010000016.1:0-56651 GCA_045542075.1 Eubacteriales bacterium | reverse complement strand
GGGACGGAGTCAACGACGCGCCCGCGCTTCGCGCGGCAGACGTCGGATTTTCCATGGGGAGCGGTGTTCAGGTAGCAAAGGATGCGGGGGATATCGTTATACTTGACAACAACCTATCCTCAATTTGCCGAGCGGTGCTTTACGGCAGAACGGTATTTAAGAGCATCAGGAAATTTATCACACTTCAGCTGATGATGAATTTCTGCGCGGTAGGTGTGTCTATGATATGTCCGTTTTTGGGCATAAACTCGCCCGTGACGGTCGTGCAAATGCTTTGGATAAATATTATAATGGACACGCTTGGCGGACTTGCGTTTGCCGGTGAGGCTCCGCTTGAGTCGAGTATGAAGGAGACGCCAAAGCGTCGGGACGAGCAGATACTTAACTCTTATATGATAAACGAGATCATATTTCTTGGAGGATTTACTGTTGCGCTATATTTGTTTTTTCTTAAATGTCCGTATATTACCTCGCTTTTCAGGTATGATTCGCATAGTCTGTACCTTTTGACTGCGTTTTTTGCCCTGTTTATATTCTCGTCGGTGTTTAATTGCTTTAACGCGAGGACGGATAGAGTCAAGCTGTTCTCGGGACTTGGAAAAAACAAGACGTTTATTCTCATAATGAGCGGAGTGCTTTTTATACAGATATTGTTTATATACCTCGGCGGTCCTGTGCTGAGGACGCTGCCGTTGACACTCAAGGAGCTTGTAATAACCTTTTTACTCTCGCTTACAGTCTTTCCTGCGGAGCTGTTGAGAAAGCTTGTGCTGAGATTGTTTGGGCGAAAAAAAGGATATTAGGTTGTTTATGATACTTTCTGTCCGCGGCGACATGAAAGTTGCTTTCGCTTCGCTTCAGCCCGCATTTTCTTAAAATGCTTCACCAAAGAACGCCGCTTAAGAGTGGAGAGTGTCCTAATTTCTCTCCCGAGAAATTTGTTTTCGCAAGCGAAAACACCGGACGACCCTCTCCCCTCTTAAGATACACCCCTCTCCGTGTGCCAAAGGCACACGACAAGGTAATAGTTTCTACGGACGTTCCTTGATAGACGAGTTTGCTTGCAAACTCGCGGAGGGGTTGGGGTATTCTTAAAGGGGAAGGGGGTCATTCGTTGCTCTGAAAGAGCAAATTTTTCGGTAGAAAAATTAGAATACCCTTCCACTTTAAGCGGCGTTCTTTGGTGACTTTCTGGGGCTGTTGCCAGAAAGTCACATAAAAGAAAATATTATATTAAGGCAAAAGGCAATCCCTTTTGCCTTGTTTTTCTCCCCCGCACTTGACAAACACCTTATATTTTATTATAATATAATTGTATAACTATATTATAATGGATAGATAGGCTTAAAACATAGAAAACGAGGGTAAAAATATGACAAACAAGGAAAGATTTATTGAAATTTTCAAGTCAAAAATAACACGTGAGGGTTCAGACAAGCTACTCGCTTATCTCTGCTCGGACTCCTGCGACTTTTTCACCGCGCCTGCAAGCACGCGATACCACGGCGCATACGAGGGAGGACTTCTCGAGCATAGCCTTAACGTCTACGACTGCCTTTGTGACATACTCTCCCGCCCGAGAATAAAGGAAATGTACGGAATACAGTTCTCCGATGAGAGCATAGCGATCGCGGCGCTTCTCCACGACCTCTGCAAGACTAATTTTTACAAGGTCAGTTACAGAAACGTAAAAAATGCCGAGGGCAGATGGGAGTCCGTACCCTTTTATACTATCGAGGATACACTTCCTTACGGCCACGGCGAAAAGTCGGTATATATTGCGTCGGGATATATGAAGCTCACGCGCGACGAGGCGTTTGCTATCCGCTATCACATGGGCTTTTCCACAAACGACGATCCCGGCAACGTAGGCAGAGCGCTTGAAATGTTCCCCTTGGCGTTCTTCCTTAACTGCGCTGACTCCGAGGCGGCATACTTTATGGAGGGTTCACCCAAGAACTAAAATAAAGCCTCCCTTTAGGTAATGGAGGCAATACTGTATGTGGTTCACGGAATCCTAATAATAGAAAGGATAATATATGAAAAGAGTATTTTTAATAGTTCTTGACAGCTTCGGCATAGGCGAGCTGCCCGACGCGGCAGACTTCGGCGACAAGGGCACAAACACACTAAAGAGCATAACCCGCTCGCACTATTTCTGCGCGGATAATATGATAAGGCTTGGGCTTGGAAATATCGATGGCGTTGACTGTATTGACGGCGTTGACTCACCCGTCGGCGCGTATGCTAAAATGAAAGAACGCTCACGCGGCAAGGATACGACAGTCGGACATTGGGAGATTGCGGGACTTGTTTCAAAAAATCCGCTTCCCACGTACCCCGACGGCTTTCCGCCCGAGGTGATTGACGAATTCACCCGTCAGACAGGCAGAGGAGTACTCTGCAACAAGCCTTACTCCGGCACAGACGTCATTCGCGACTACGGCAAGCATCACATGGAGAGCGGCGACCTTATAGTTTACACGTCGGCGGACAGTGTATTTCAGATAGCGGCGCACGAGGATATAGTGGATATTGAAAGCCTTTACGAGTACTGCAGAATTGCCCGCAGGATACTTTCGGGCAAGCATGGAGTTGGCAGAGTTATCGCGCGTCCGTTTGTGGGAGAGCATCCCTTCAAGCGTAGCGCGAAGAGACACGATTTTTCACTTGAGCCTACGGGCGAGACTGTTCTCGACCTTATCAAGGCTTCGGGCAAGGATGTAATTTCCGTCGGCAAGATATTCGATATCTTTGCGGGACGCGGCACGACCGAGAGCTACTACACGCACTCCAACAAAGAGGGAATGCAAAAAACTCTTGAGATATCGGACAGAGATTTTGACGGACTTTGCTTTGTAAATCTCGTTGATTTTGATATGGTGTACGGTCACAGAAACGATATAGACGGCTATGCCAAGGCAATATGCGAGTTTGACACGTGGTTGCCTGAATTTATGTCAAAAATGCGCGAGGATGACGTACTCCTTATCACCGCCGACCACGGCTGTGACCCCGGATATATACAGTCCACCGACCACTCGCGCGAGCATACACCGTTGCTTATTTACGGCAAAAGCATCACTCCCGCAAATTACGGTACAAGAGATACCTTCTCGGATATTGCCGCAACGGTCGCAAGACTTTTGGGAGTTGAATATAATTTAGAGGGCGAGAGCCTTATCTGAGGTAGATATGGATAAGAAAAACGCAGTTGAATTACTGAATAAAGCAATAGAGGCAAGGGACGGAGCATACGCGCCGTACTCTGATTTTCACGTTGGCGCGGCGTTGCTTTGCAAAGACGGTGAAATATTTACGGGCGCTAACGTTGAAAACGCGTCCTACGGCGGCGCTATCTGCGCTGAGAGGGTTGCTATAACAGCGGCAGTTACGAACGGACACAGAGAGTTTACGGCTATTGCGATAGTCGGAGCGCCTATCGGACAAGCCCCCACGGAGTCCTGCTTGCCCTGTGGATTTTGCAGACAGGTCATGAGAGAGTTTTGCTCGGATGACTTTGAGATAATTGTTGCGGACGGTGAAGGAGCAAAGGTGTTCACTCTCGGTGAGCTGTTGCCACATTCCTTTTCGTCTGATATGCTAAGTTGAGGGATAATATGCAAAGCAATACACCTAAAACCAATGAGGTAAAGACGGGCAGATGCGACAGCTGTGAGTTTTACGATTTTGACGAGGAGTGGGAGGAATACGTTTGTACCATGTCACTCGATGAGGACGAAATGGTGGATTTTCTCTCCCGCGACACAAACAGATGCCCGTATTACAGATATTACGACGAATATAAGAGCGTCCATAAGCAGATATAATTTCACTGATGCAGGGAGTATTTATGATAGGTGCGGATAAGAAAAAACTGAATATTTTAAGAATAGCTGTCTGCGCCATTTTGCTCTGCGCGCTGATGGTGGCGTTGATGTATGGATATGAGGATGGGATGGACATTATCACGGAGAAGCTTGAAAAAATAGATCCCGACAAAACGGGAGATATGGATAACGTTCTCTGGCTTGCGGAGCATGTTATGTTTATACTCCCCGTATGCATATTGCTTATCTTTCAGCTTGTGCTATACGCGATATGGAAAGAGGGAGATACGGCTGTATTGCACCGCGAGTGCTTTATCTCGCTGCTTGTCTCGTTCCTGTTCACTTATGCGATATTGCTTCCCGCGGTGATAATATACAGCAAAAACACGCCTGTGCTCATAGACGAGGAAACGGGCAAGGAGCTGCCAACCCTTATGATAAAGACGGGCGAGTGGTTCATCTGGCAATTTATTATATTCCTCGCCCCTCTGCTTTACCGCAGGGTTTGCGCGGAAAGTGCCCAAAATCTTCAAAAAACAGAGGATGAAGAAATTGAAGAAAACAGTTAGAATCGGTATAGTGATCATGACTTTGGCTCTGCTTTGCTCATGCTCACATACGCCGAATATAGGAAGTGGAAAAAAGCCCGAGCCGGCTGTGGATGATTTCAAGCCCAATACGCTTGAAAATATAGACGGTGAGCTTGAGGATTATGAAGAATACAGAAAAAAAGCGGCGTCCGCTTTTGCGGAGCTGACACCCACTCCGGCAGAGGAGTTTGAATACACACTGTCAGATGACGGCGTGAGAATTGAAAAGCACATTGGTCAGAGCGAGATGGTGGTTGTGCCGTCACAAATAGAAGGCAAGGACGTAACGGAGATCGCCAAGGAAGCCTTTTATGTTGCGGACGGAAAAAGCAGTATCAGAAGCCTGTATATTCCCGACACGGTCAAGACCATAGGGCAGGGCGCGTTCAAGGAATGCTCAACGTTGCAGCTCATACGCCTGCCGTTTATTGGCGACGGGGGAGAGAATACACACGCGGGCTTTGTTTTTGGCGCGGATAAGTATGATGAAAACGCGTTGAATATTCCCGCATCCCTTGAGATGATAGTTGTAGGTGAGGGGGAGAGTGTTGTCTCGGAGCGCGCGTTTTACGGTGCAAAGAATATTGAGGCGATAGTCCTTCTCGGTGCTGAAAGCATTGGAAAATTTGCGTTTTACGAGTGCGATAGGCTATGCTATGTAGGTCTTCCCGATACACTTGAGAGTATAGGAGACTATGCATTCTCAACGTGTCAGGCACTTTCCAAAATAGAGGTGCCGAGGAGTGTTAAGAGTATTGGATTTGGCGCTTTTTATCTGTGCAGATCCATGTGCGATATGACCTTGTCGGTTATTGGAGACGGAAATAAGAACACACATATAGGTTATATATTTGGCGCGCAGGTGGCGGATTGGAACGAGGATTTTGTTCCGAATTCGCTCAGGAGGATAACGCTTCTTGACACCTGCAAACGTATTGAGAATAAGGCGTTTGCAAATTGCAGCGGTATTGTTGAGATAAATTTCCCGGAGGGGCTTGAGTTTATAGGCATTCGTTCCTTTGTGAACTGCCGCTCGATTGCAGCGATTGTTTGCCCTGCGTCTCTTAAGACCATATCGGGTGACGCGTTCTTTGGATGCGATAATATGAAGTCGCTCAAGGTCACGGGAGGAAAGACGGAAATACACACTCAGGCATTCTACGGATGTGACGCGCTCTCGGATATTGACCTTAGCGGAGCGTCCAAAATATACCAAGACGCCTTTGAAAACAAAGGTGAGTAAAACATAGAGAAAATTCATTACCGCAGGGTAATTTAAGGAGGAAATAAAATGTCCAATTACAAGATGGAAACCAAATGCGTTCAGGGCGGATATACACCCGGAAACGGCGAGCCCAGACAGATCCCGATAGTTCAGTCCACCACGTTCAAATATACCACAAGTGCCGATATGGGCAAGCTTTTTGACCTTGAGGCATCGGGATATTTCTATACGAGACTCCAGAACCCAACAAACGACTACGTTGCGGCAAAGATATGTGAGATGGAGGGGGGAACTGCGGCTATGCTTACGTCCTCGGGCCAGGCGGCGAACTTCTTTGCGGTGTTCAACATCGCGTCCTGCGGCGACCACGTCGTGTCCTCGTCGTCTATCTACGGCGGCACGTATAATCTTTTTGCGGTCACAATGCAGAAGATGGGTATTGAGTTTACCTTCGTATCTCCCGACTGCACAAAGGAGGAGCTTGAGGCGGCGTTCAGACCCAACACAAAGGCGGTGTTCGGTGAGACTATTGCTAACCCTGCGCTTACGGTGCTTGATATAGAGAAATTTGCAGAGGCGGCTCACGCGCACGGTGTTCCGCTTATAGTGGACAATACCTTTGCTACCCCCGTAAACTGCCGTCCCTTTGAGTGGGGCGCGGATATAGTTACTCACTCCACAACAAAGTATATGGACGGTCACGGCGCGGCTGTGGGCGGTTGTATAGTGGACTCGGGTAAGTTTGACTGGACAAAGTACGCGGATAGATTCCCGGGACTTTGCACACCCGACGAGAGCTATCACGGAGTCACATACACCGAAAGATTTGGAATAGAGGGAGCATTTATAACAAAGGCAACCACACAGCTTATGCGTGATTTCGGCGCGATACAGTCTCCCCAGAACGCGTTTATTCTCAACCTCGGGCTTGAAAGCCTGCACGTGAGAATGGCGCGCCATTGCGAAAACGGGCTTGCCGTTGCAAAGTATCTTCAATCTGACGACAGGATCGCGTGGGTGACATACCCCGGACTTGAGGGCGACAAGTATTATGAGATAGCTAAGAAATACATGCCCAACGGCACTTGCGGTGTTGTAAGCTTTGGTGTAAAGGGCGGCAGAGCAAAGGCTGAGGAGTTTATGAAAAACCTCAAGATAGCCGCTATTGAGACGCACGTTGCAGACGCAAGAAGCTGCTGCTTGCACCCCGCTTCCGCAACTCACAGACAGATGAACGACGAGGAGCTGAAGGCGGCAGGCGTTTCTGCTGACCTTGTAAGATTCTCTTGCGGTATCGAGAGTGCTGACGACCTTATATCTGACATCAAGCAGGCGCTTGACGCGATTTCCTGATGGACGGAGGATATTTCAGATGCCTATTAAAATACCGAATCTTCTTCCCGCGACAAACACGTTGCTTGAAGAAAATATATTCGTAATGACAGAGACCCGCGCTATCACGCAGGACATAAGACCGCTTCATATACTTATGCTCAATCTTATGCCCAAGAAGATAGTGACCGAGACACAGATCGCGCGTCTTGTGGGCAATTCTCCGCTTCAGGTGGAGCTTGATCTGCTCCAGACCGCCAGCCATAAGTCTACACACACATCCGAGGAGCATATGCTCTCGTTTTACAAGACCTTTGATGAGGTCAAGCATAAAAAGTACGATGGGCTTATAATCACGGGCGCGCCCGTGGAGCATATGGAATTTGAGGACGTTGAGTATTGGGACGAGCTTTGTCAGATCATGGAGTGGAGTAAGACACACGTGACCTCTACACTGCACATTTGCTGGGGCGCGCAAGCGGGACTTTACTACCATTTCGGCGTAAAGAAGTACCCGCTCGATAAAAAGCTCTTCGGAATATTCAAGCATAAAAGAGATTACCAGAAATCAATACTTTTCCGCGGATTTGACGATGAATTTTTAGCTCCTCATTCAAGACATACCACATGTCACAGGGAGGACATAGAAAAGGTGCCGGGGCTCCGCATACTTGCCTCGTCCGACGAGGCGGGGGTTTACGTTTGCAGCACTCCGCAGGGCAGACAGATATTTGTCACAGGTCATCCCGAGTATGACGCGAACACACTCCGCGATGAGTATCTGCGCGACAAAAATCTCGGGCTTCCCATTGAGATTCCGAAAAATTATTTCCCTGATGACGATGACACTCGCGAGCCTATGGTCACCTGGCGCTCGGCGGCTAACCTTTTGTACTATAACTGGCTCAATTACTTTGTATATCAGACAACACCTTACGATATAAATGAAATTAAATAAAGATAATTTTATCGATTTGTTTTTTCAGTAATTATCTCAAAAAATCCCCTCAGCGACGGCTTGAAGATGTTTTAAGCTTCCGCTGAGGGGATTATTTGATTTGTAATTTTTATTGAACGGTGGGGTTCGTGCGCGCTTTTACTATAAGTTTTGCTACAAAGAACAAAGCGATAAACACCGCAACGAAAACGGCGATGAGCGTTATTGTATAAAACCAATTTATAGAAAACCAGCCGTAGACGGAAGTGGGGAATGCGTTGTAAAGGAATTTCAGGGGAGTGCCCTTGTAGTTATAAAGGTAGAAATAATTGGGCTCCCACGAAAGCGTGACGCGAAACAGAGAATTGCATATTATCGCAATAACTGACATTGTTCCCACGAATCCAACCGAGTACAAGAGGTCGCGTTTGGTAAGCTTGGGCAGAAATATAAGTATTCCGTAAAGGGCGCAGATTACGATAAAAATGTGTCCCCATACGTAGGTTTGAGGTCTTATTTTGAGGAGAGTGTCGTAGTTTGCAAGCGAGTCCGCAAATACCATTGCCAAAATTGCGGGGATCATATTAAAGCAAAAGGACGTAGCGATAAGCCACTTCTTTTTGAAGATCAGAGCGAGCCCCGCGATCAGACTTCCAATGTGACACACCTGAAGCGGAACGACCTCCAGATCCCAGCCCGAGCGCAGAAATATATCGACGTTCCTCACAACTAAGATCAGAACTGAAATGGCGCCGAGAACAAATCCGACAGTGTTTTTTGTCTTATCGGAACGCTTATTTACAAGAAAATAAATAATGCCAAAAAGAATAAAAGGCGAAATTATGTATAAAATATGCCAGATTGACCAAAGCTCAAATTTCATATTGCCTCCAGGGTTGTAAAGCGGGCATTTATTATATTTGTCCGTATTAAAATGATTTAGCGTGATACTCAATCAAGCGTACCACGCTAATTTGCTAATTCTATAATGCCGCGTCAGCGGTGTTTTTTTTGCTTATGGCACTGCCAAGCTTCTTGAGCCCCATGGCAATAAGCAGGATAACACCTGCCGCCGCAGTGAAGCCTATAATGTACAGGATCAGGCACCACGGGTAGGGAACTACCTCCTGTATGCTTGAATAAACGGGAAGATGACCGTCCTCGTGACGGCTGATGTAGAACATATTAAAGAAATGATCCTTCGTGAGTCCTGCGGCATGTCCGATCTCGTTGATTATAACCGCAATGGCAACGCACACAGCAAATACAGGAGTTGCCTTGAGAAGTGTTTTGAATTCCGCTTTTACGTGATTTGTGTAGAAAAGGAATATTCCCACGGTTATCATTGAGCCGTGACAGATCATTGTCTGAATATTTATTCCTATTGTGCTGATAAAAACGTCTCCGGGATAGAACATTACCGCGGAGCCCGCAAAGACCGCGAAGGTTGCGAGAAAGCAGCACATATAGTTGTGGAATTTGCCCTTTGTGAGTCCTGCGAGCAAGCCTATATACATAGGAGTCGAGCAGAACTGCCACGGCAAAATGTACCATTGATATTCAAACGATATTCCGTCGCTGTAGGAAAAGCTGTAATTGATTTGCTTATATATTTCAAACAAAATAACAATTATGGCTACTATAAGGACAACGCGTCGCACGTTACGGATATATCCTTTTTTATACAAAAAGCACAGAAGCACAGCGACAGCGATAGATAAAACAAAAAACAGAATATGAAACCAGCCGAACATTGTGGGCGTGGTCATTTTTGCATCTAAAATCTCCAGGACCTTGCTCCAGAATTCCATTGTCTTCCTCCAAAATATGATGTCGCTGAAATTATAACATTATAATGAAGGATTTTCAATGAATCTGAGCGTAAATTAAGAAAGTTTAAGAATTGCAAGGTTCTATTTTGTTCTCAGGCATCTCATGGAATTGAGTATCGCGATGACCGCGACTCCAACGTCGGCAAATACCGCGGCGTTGAGTCCGAGAATACCAAGCGCGCCGAGAATCAGCACCGCTGCCTTGACTCCAAGCGCAAAGATAATATTTTGTATGACTATGCGGCGTGTCTTTTTTGCGACTCTTATTGCCGACTCGAGAGACGAGAGCTTGTCGTACATAAGCACCACGTCGGATGCCTCTATTGCGGCGTCCGAGCCAAGCTTACCCATTGAAACACCTATATCTGCCGCCGCAAGCACGGGGGAATCGTTTATGCCGTCGCCGATGAATGCAACTTTGCCCCTCGAGACAGACTTTTGTCTTTCAATAAGCTCCACCTTATCCCACGGCATAAGATCTGCGTAGAACTCGTCTATACATAGCTTACCTGCAATATATTCGGCTTCGTTTTTATTGTCGCCCGTGAGCATAACAAGTCGATTTATCCCATACGCCTTAAGAGAGGAAAGAGAGGCTGCCGCATCGGCTTTAAGAGTGTCGGAAATTATTATCTGTCCCATAAAGACACCGTTGAGGGCTATGAATACCGAGCTTCCGTGAGTGTCCTTTGCGGTGTAGTCTACCGAAAATTTCTCCATCAGCCTTTTATTGCCAACAAGGATGCATCCGACGGACGTGTTGGCAACAACGCCGTGCCCCGCAATATCCTCGGTGGAGTGTATCTCTATTGATCTGTGATCCGCACCCATGTACTCCGCGTGCGCAATGAGTGACCTTGCGATAGGATGATTTGAAAACTGTTCCGCGGCGCATGCAAGGCTCAGAAGCATTTGTTCGTCGCATGCCAGGGGTATTACGTCGCTTACTGAAAAGTTGCCCTCGGTCAGCGTTCCTGTCTTGTCAAAGACCACAGTGTCGCACTTCGCAAGCTCGTCAAGATAATTTGCGCCCTTGACAAGCACTCCTGTTTTAGATGCGCCTCCGATACCGCCGAAATATGCGAGCGGCACGGAAATAACCAAGGCGCATGGGCAGGAGATAACCAGGAAGGTGAGCGCGCGATAGACCCACTCGCGCCAGACCGTGCCGTCAGCTATACCCAAAAAGCAGGGTGGAACGACCGCAAGCAGGGTTGCGAAAATAACGACCGCGGGGGTATAATATTTTGCAAATTTAGTTATGAATTCCTCGCTTTTTGACTTGCGCTCCGAGGATTCCTCTACCATTTTAAGTATTTTTGCGACGGTGGTCTCGCCATATTCCTTTGTCACTTCAAGCTCGATCATTCCGCCCTCGTTAATGCATCCGCTCGGGATCTCCTCGCCTGCGGCACATTCTCGGGGAATTGACTCGCCTGTGAGCGCGACTGTATTAAGAGTTGCCGCGGAGCTAAGTAAAATACCGTCAAGGGGAATTCTGTCCCCGGATCTTACAATTATTGTTTGTCCTGCCCTGATGTCTTCGCAGCTTGTTATAATCACATCCTCGTCGATTTTCAGATTTGCCACGTCCTCGCGAATTGACGTCAGCGCCTTTATGGAGCGTCGGCTCTTGCCGACGGCTATGCTTTGGAAAAGCTCACCGACCGAGTAGAACAGCATAACGAACACCGCCTCGGGATATTCGCCCGTGGCAAACGCACCTATTGTTGCTATGGTCATCAAAAGGTTTTCATCAAATATCTGGCCGTGGATAATACCAAGGACTGCGCGGCGCAAAACAGGGAAGCCGACGCACAGGTAGGGAATAAGGAAAAGAAAGATCTCTATAAGCACAGAAGGGAGTACGCCATCCAGGACATCAAGCACAATAGGTCTTGTCAGTATCGCGGTGATAAACAGAACTATTGAGACAATTATACGCATCAGCGCGCGTTTGTCTTTTCTTCTCATGGCTTTACTTGAAGATTATGCGGCAGTCAGGCTCAAATTTTCTGCAAGCCTTTGATGCTTCCTTGAAGATCTTTGCTTCGCGGGACTCGTCGTATTCAAGCGTAAGCCTTTGTGAGATAAAGCTTACGGAGGCATAGCTTACACCCTCGATTTTTGATATGGCATCCTCCATCTTCTTTGCGCAGTTGGCGCATTCGAGGTCTTCCATCATAAAAATTTTTCTCATAAAATTACCTGCCTTTCAATGAATTATATTTCCGAAAATTTCGTTTATGTGCGTGTTTCCCATGTTTATAATAGTCTTTACGTGATCGTCATCAAGTGAGTAGAACACGGATTTTCCTACCTTGCGGGATTTGATAAGGCGCGCTGTTTTGAGAATTTTGAGCTGATGCGAGATGGCGGAAAGCGTCATACCCAGAGTCTCGGCAATATCGCGGACACAAAGCTCGGACTCAAAAAGCGCGTAAAGAATTTTAATTCTCGTTGAATCTCCTATGACCGAGAAAAACTCTGCAAGCTCAAATAAATGCTCGTCGCTCGGCATAGATATTTCATGCTTGTGCTGCTCGTGATTTTCACACGTTGTCTCAATTATTTGACTGTCACGTTCAAACATAACTATCTCCTTATATACTTGAATACTTGTTCAAGTGTTATTATATCACGCAAGACGGGAATTGTCAACCTCCTTTTGTTTTTACAAACAAAAAATTCCCCGACATCAGTCGGGGAATTGGTTATCACATATTATTTTTCGTAAAAGAGGACACCGAGGGTATTGGGGCCGCAATGACTTGAGATTACTCCGCCCGCGCGGGTGACCAGTATCTCGTCAAAATAATTGAGGGCAGAGAGCTTTTCATACACGGAATCAATAAGCTCCTGTGAGCAACCCGAATGTGTGATAAATATTCTCTCGGGCTCCGCATTTTGTATCTGGGGCATAAGATCGCTTACGTAATCGAGAATAGCCACCTCAATTTTTCCTCTGAACTTCTTGCCCGATCCCATCGCGCCGTCATGAACGCTTATCATAGGATGAAGACGCAGAGTGTTTGCCATAACTGCGGTAATTGTGGAGCATCTGCCTCCGCGAGCTAAGAACGTGAGGTTGTCTACCACAAAAGACGCGCGAACTCTGTCTCTTGCGGACTCAATTTCAGAGACAATTTCCTCGGCAGACTTGCCCTGCTTTGCCATTTCTGCCGCTTTAATGACCTGAATGCCTATTCCCGTGGAAAGGTTTTGCGAGTTGATAACAAACAGTCTGCCATACTCCTCCTGCTCGCCGACAAGACGGACGACGTTACAGGTGTTGCTCATGGACATAGATATACCGAAAAATATTATGTCGTCTCCGCTCTCCATAAAGGGCTTGAGCGTATCCGTGACGCGCTCAAATGACACCGCGGCGGTCTTGGGGGTGGTCTTGTTTTTATCCGACCAGCTGTATATTTCATCGGGGGTTATATCCACTCCATCGTAGTAGCTATGCTCGTCAAGCACGATAAAAAGCGGGATTATTGATATGTTATATTTTTCTATCAAGTCGGGAGATAAATCGCAAGTACTGTCAGCAACAATTTTGATGTTTTTCATTGTAATTTTCACCTTTCCTAAAGCACTGTAATAATTATGGCTCATTTATATTCATTTAGATACCGAGCACTTGACATATTATATATTTATATTATTAAATGAACTTTAAGAAAATGAAAAAACGGCAGATTTTCTGCCGTTTTTTTCATAAATCAGAGCAAGTATGTGGGCATTTTGTCGCCGACCTGCACCTTATCAAATTTTGTATTCTCCTTGTGACCTATGACTGCCTCGACTGTCTCGGGAGCCACGTTTGAAAGTACGTTGGTCGCAACCTTGGGCTCTTCAGTGGGAGGAGTCAGTTTTTCTGTTGCGGGCTTCTTTGCGGGAGCTTTTTTAGCAGTGCTGCCTGCGGGCTTTTTAGCACTCGACTTTGTTGCAGTCGACTTTGCCGTTGTGCTTGCCTTTTTCGCGGGAGCCTTTTGTGGAGCTGCAGCGGTGGTGGCTACAAGCTCGGGAGCTATCTTTTCTTCCTTTACCTCAACTGCGGGGGTGTCTACCTTTGCTACTCTTTTTGTGATGCTGTCCTTACCTATCGGCATAACTCATAATCTCCTTTGCAAGTTCCATATATTCACCGGCTGAGCGGCTTGTTTTCTTATACGCCATAACGGGTTTACTGTTATCCTGAGACCATTCTACGGTGCTGTCTATTCTGATTATAGACTTGAGCAGCCTTACGTTGTCAAGAGACGAGAGGGTTTCCACCGTCTGCTTGAAATAATTTTTGCGCTCGCTTGCCTTGGTTATTGCGATTCCCATAAGCTCGAGGCTCGGGCAGATAGTCTTTACCTGCTCGTAGAACTCAAACATATTCGCAAGTCCAAAAAGTCCCCAGGGCGATGCCTCAACGGGAATGACGAGATAATCTGACGCGCACATAATATTCATTACCCAGCAACCGAGTGTGGGGGGCGAGTCAATGAGAATATAATCGTAATATCCCGATGCCTTTATTTTTTCAAGTCCGTGGCGGAGGATAAACTCGCGCTGGAACTTTGTGAAAAGCTGGAGCTCAATGCTGCTCATAAGAGTAGAGGAGGGAACAAGGTCAAGGCCCTCGTACTCGGTATGTATGATGTAATCGGTCAGATCCTTTTGCTCAAGTGTCGCGGTATAGATATTCTTGCCGTTTTTCGCAAGCTCAAGCGATCTTTCGTCGTCGAAGAAGGAAAGCGTAAGGTTCATCTGCATATCGCCGTCGATAAGAAGAACCTTTTTTCCGAGCATGCAGAGAGAATAACCTACGTTTGCGCAGGTGGTGGATTTGCCGCTTCCGCCCTTGTTGTTGGCAAAGCAGATGGTCTTTGTTGCAGCCATATAGCCTCCAGATATGATTATTTATTGAGATAGTCTATAATTTCGTTGAGCCCCTCGCCCGAATATGAGCTGACGTGAAAGACTGTTTTGCAGCCTATATTCTGCATCCACTGTTCAGCTAAGGGGATATTCGCGTCGGGCTTGTCAACACCCGTAATAATGCCTATGACGTCACGGTTAACCATGCAGGTGATATTGGGAGGAAATACGCAATAAGGCTCGTTTGCGCTTACCACGATTCCGACCACGTCCGCCTCGTATGCATAAAGAGCTAACGCCGCGCCAAGTCCGTGGACCTGCATATATTCACCGGGGGTGTCGATTATGGTGTCCATGTAATTTATATACTGAGTCTTGCAGTATGAAAGCTGCTCGCCCTTGAGCGCCTGCGTCAAGGTAGTCTTGCCCGCCGCTACGCGACCCATAAGTATAAGCTTTTTCATCAGGTCTTTGTTACGTCGCAAACGGTAAAGCCGAGAGTACCCTTGAAATAGTCGCTTATCGCGTTGAAGGAGGACTCAACCTCCGCAACTCTGCCCGTGATTATGAGCGTGCCCGAGAATCTGTCAACAAAGCCAAGCTCCGCGCCCGAGGACTTGAGAGCTATATCCGCGGTGATGACCGCGGTCTCTGCGGGGCTGACGGTAAGAATACCGATCGCCGAGTGACTGTAGTCAAGCGAAGGGTCAAGACCCAGCTTCTGATAGAGAATGGGGTCGGGATTTGCGATTATATGCGCAAGAGTTATCTGCCTACCGGGCACCAGCTCCTGAACTATTCGCATTTTATCATGCATATCAAAAATATCTGCCATTTGTTTTCTCCTGTTTGAGATTTGGTCTGTGCTGATCTGCTTGCGGAGCAATTATCCGCCAATTTGTACGTGGACCTTCGTGCAAACTGCCTGTGCCGCCGTGAGAAGCTTGTTCATGCCCTTGGCGCAAGGAGGCTCTATGTCAGCAAGAGAATACTCTCTGCCGATGCCTGCGTACTTGTCCTGACCGAGACGGTGATAGGGAAGCAGGTGGAGCTCGGTGACGTTGGGAAGACTGTCCGCAAAGCGAGCTATTGCCTGAATTTCCTCGACCGTCGCGTTAAAGGTCGGAACGGTGGGGACTCTTATGATAAGATGCTTTGCGTTCTCCGCTATGTATTTTGCATTTTCAAGTATCTGCTCGTTTGGCTGACCTGTGAACATCTCATGCTTTTTGGAATTTACGTGCTTTATGTCCATAAGGAAGTGGTCAACGTGAGGGAGTATGCGCTGTACGACCTCGGGGCGCGCAAACGCTGTGGTCTCAATAGCGGTGCTCATGCCGTATTCCTTGAACGCGCGGAGCAATGCCTCGCAAAACTCGGGCTGAGCCATACATTCGCCGCCCGACAGGGTGATACCGCCGCCGCTTCGTCTGAAATAGACGGCGTCCTTCATAACCTCGTCAACGACCTCACGCACGGTGACGTCACGACCTACTATCTTTGTTTTGCCGCCTGTTGTCATCTCCTGTATTTCGTAGGACTGAGACTCGGGATTACAGCACCATTTGCAACGGAGAAAGCATCCTTTGAGGAATATTATGGTACGAATGCCCGGGCCGTCGTGTATGGAATAACGCTGAATATCAAAAATACGGCCTGTCTGCTCGTATATATTATTTGCCATATTCTTTCTCCTTTCATAAATTTGCTTTTGCGCTTTTATGCAAGCTGTTGCTAAACAACCCATATAAAAACGTAAAATTATCAATTTTAATACGTCTGTTCTATTACCAAATTAAATAACTAAAAATTTTTCGATAGTTAAATGTAGGATCAAATAATATTTTTCGGTAGTTTTTTGGATGGGGTGCGGGGAAAGCCTTTTTTTCAAAAAAGGTTTCCCCGCATTCTCCTCCTTATATTCCCGTCTGTTCGGTACGATTTATGATATCGTCCTGAAGCGAGCGGGAGAGGGTTGTAAAGAGTGCGCTATAGCCTGCAACTCTTACAACGAGGTTCTTATAATTTTCGGGGTGCTTCTGCGCGTCGAGAAGTGTCTCACGAGAGATGACGTTATACTGAACGTGCATACCCTTCTGATCGAAGTAGCCGCGCAGGTAAGCTACGAATTTTTCAAGTCCTTCCATGCCCGAGAGCGCGGAGGGATGGAATTTCTGGTTAAAGAGTGTTCCGTTGGAGGCGATGCCGTGGTCAAGGCGTGCTACGGAGTTTGCGGTAGCCGTAGGGCCGAGAACGTCACGACCCGAAGCGGGGCCTACGCCGTCCGCGATGGGGGTGTAAGCAAGTCTGCCGTCGGGGGTAGCGCCTGTCTGGTAGCCGAGCGGTACGTTTGCGGAAACGGGGTAAAGTCCTGCCTGATATACACCGCCACGGTTGTTGGTGAAGTTTTCAAAGGGCTTGGTGTATGTATTGCATACCTCACGGGCAAACAGGTCAACCTCACGAATATCGTTTCCGTACTTGGGAAGCTCTGCTATCATATCAAGGATCTCCTGATATCTTGCCTTCTTTGCGTCGGAAACTGTGGATGCGGTAGTGAGGCTCTTATATACCTCAGAAATGAACTTTTCGTTTACGTCGATACCCTGAGCGTTTGCAAGCTTGGATGCCTCAATAGTAAGCTCAAGCGCCTTTTTGGGCATGATACCCTTACCGAAGTTATCTGCAAGTGCCTGCTTCATTTCAGCCATGCTGACCTTCTTTTCCTCGAATACGAGGGTTCTCATGGCGATGAGCGCGTCGGTCATATTAGCTATACCGAAGCCCTGAGGTCCTGTGAAGTTATAGTGCGCGCCGCCTTCCTGAAGGCTGAGTCCCTTGTCCATACAGTCGTCGCAAAGACAAGACTGGAAGGGGAGAGGACAGCGAATGCTGTGAGCGTAGTCAACCGCGTTGTCAGCGTGAACCATCATCTCAATAAGAGCAAGCTCCTGAGTCTTGTAAGCCTCATAGAACTCCTCAAAGGTGGTCATCTGCTCGACCTCGCCTGTGCGAGGACCTATCTGTTCGCCCTTGTCAACGCCGTTTGAGAAAACAAGCTCGAGAGGACGGCACATATTGAAGAATGCCGCATCGTGCCAGCCGTCAGTCTTTGCGCCCTTCTGAGGCTCTACACAACCGATAATACAGTAGTCACGCGCGTCCTCGAGAGTAAGGCCCTTGGACATGATGGAGGGGATAATTACCTCGTCGTTGTAGAATGCGGGAACGCCAAGTCCCTCGCGTACAACGGATGCAGCCTTGATAAGAAGGTCGTGAGGTGTTCCGTTCCAGACACGGATAGAAAGTGAAGGCTGGGGGAGACGTACGTGGAGCTGAGCCTCCATACACATATAAGAAAGCTCGTTTGTGGTGTCAAGTCCGCTCTCGTCCTGACCGCCTACGATAAGGTTCTGGAACAAGCCGTAGCCTGCAAAGCCCTCGGCAGATGCCGCGTCTCTTACCTTGTTAAGGTCATTGAGCTTTACCCAGATACAATCGAGATATTCCTGAGCCTGCTCGTATGTGAGCTTGCCGGAGTCAATATCCTGCTTGAAGAGGGGATACATATATCTGTCAAAGCGTCCGGGGGATATGGAGTGTCCGCTGGACTCGCACTGAAGAAGCTGCTGGATGAACCAGAATGCCTGGCAAGCCTCATAGAAGCTGCGCGCGGGCTTTGCGGGAACTCTGTCGCACGCCTCGGCAATTCTGAGAAGCTCAGCCTTGCGCACGCTGTCGGTGCACTGAGAAGCCATATCAAGAGCCAGAGCAGAATAACGTCTTGCGTATGTTATAACAGCCTCGCAGCTTTCAATGACAGCCTCAAGGAATCTCTTGCGTCTGATGTAGTCACCCTTGCCCATGGAAAGATTATTGATGCGGCTCTGCGCGTCTGCGATGACAGACTCAAGTCCGCAGTTTATAACCTTTGCGTAGTCAACGTTTATATGACCGATTCCGTTATAGAAATAGTTTCCTACTGTGAATATGCCGTGGTTGAAGAATACGTCGCGAACCTTTTCGTCCATGCTCTCTGTAGCAAGGTCGCTTACGGTCTTGCCCTTCCAATAGGGGTAAACCTTCTTGAGTCTTTCGACCGTGGAGGGCGAAATGTAGAAGGGGTCTGCCTCACGTGTCGCAAACGTGTCGTACTCAAGCTCGAGCCACTCAAATGAGTACTCGGGGAAGGTCTGACAGCCGCGGGGAGCGATGGAGTTACTACCTACGATAAGCTCGTCGGGACGGATTATTATCGGAATATTTTCAAGTATGTGGCGAAAAGCCGCGGAGCGACGCTTAACTATAGGCTGACCCTCGGTCTGCTTGTAGCTCTCCGTGATAAGCTCGGCTCTGTCAGCCTCGATCTCGGGCATGTTAGCATACAGATGATCAACAAGTCGCTGAATTCTCGGGGACTTTTCGATTGTAAATTTAATCTTACTCATTTCTCAAAATCCTTCTTATGTATTTTTATATCTGCTCCCAGAGATGCTCGTGGGGGGCGGGAATAACTGCGCAGTTGTGATAGAGGCCCTGATCCTTTGCGTAGTTTGCGCCTGCCTCAACGGCAGCGGAAACGTCGCCAACGTCACCCGTGATAAGGACGACGCCCTTGCCGCCCATACCTCTGGACACGCGAAGCTCGTATACAGCGACCTTAGCGGTCTTGACCGCAATATCAGCCGCCTTGATGATGCTTGCGGCGGAGAAGGTCTCGATGATACCGAGACTGCCCTTCTTTTCAGCAGACATAGTGCCGAAGAGTGCGGTGATGACCTGGGGATCAATACGTCCGATTATGGAGGAGTCAACAAGCTTGTCGCCAAATCTTTCCTTGACGTGCTCAACAGAGCTTGTGACGTTTGAGATGGTACCCGTGAGGATTATCTCAAATTTGCCGGGACAAGCGGGGCGAGCGGAAATAAGACTTATGCCCGCGCTCTTGAGTGCGGCATCTGTCGCCTCAATGCCCTTTGCTATACTTTTAAGTTCAATAACACCTATTGCCTGATACATTTGTGATACCTGCTTTATCTATATTTTGGTTTTATGCTTCAATTACTATTTTGGTCGCGTCAACGGAGGTGACCTTACCGTTTATCGACGCGTGCTGAGGAATGGAGAGGCCTGCTCCCGCGTTTGCGATGACCTGACCTACAACGACGCTGTCGCCAACCTTAACCGTCGGAACAGAAGGCGCGCCGATGTGCTGGGACATTTTTATCTCAACTCTGTCTGCCTTGATCTGCTTCGGGATGTACCTTGTGACGTGGTCAAATCTGCGCACGCCGAGTATATCCTGCCATCTGTCAGAGGAGATCATGTGATATTTTCTGTCACGGTCGGGAGTATATTCCTCGCTGCCCGCGGTAAATCTTATCTTGTTCTTTGCGAGAATACCCTTGAGATGAAGGATAACGTCCTTGGGGGATATATCCTGACAGCATGCCGCCTCGGCACATACGCCGCAGGAACAGCAAAGGGAAGCTGTCTTGATAAGCTCAGGGTCATTGAGCACCGCATTTGTCATAGCGGCTCTTATCATCTTGTGAGGCTCCAGAGGATAACCGAGAAGGTTTCTGGGGCAAAGCTCTGTGCAACGGTTACAACCGCAGCAGCAGGACGCGGCGCGTCGAAGCATATCCTCCATAGATATCTGCTTGTGAGCAACACAATTTATATTATTGGGAAGAATGAGTATGGCTTTTGTGGTCTTTGTGATGAGCTCGGTCTCGTATCTTACAATAGAGCCCATGGAAGGACCGCCGCTGATAACTACCTGGTCGGGACGGACCTTGATGCCGAGTGTATCAAAAAGCTCGGATACTCTCATTCCGACGGGAACTCTGACGGTATATCTTTCGGGAATATCTCCGCCTATTGTTACCCACTTTTCCACAACAGGAGTGTTTTCTATCACTGCCTGACGGACGTTATATACCGTCTCGCCGTTAAGCACGATAACACCCGCGGTTATGGGAAGGTTTCCGGGCTTCACAAGTCTGCCCGTAGCCTCGTATATAAGGTTTATTTCGTCACCCATAGGGTAAACGTCGGGAACGGCCTTTACAGTTACTCCCTCGCCAAGCACCTGACCGTCGGTAAGGCCGAGCATTTCTGCCTTGTGAGCTTTAAGCGACATATACGCGTGCTTGATGCTTGTCTCTTTGATGATTATCTGCGCACCCTCAACGATCTTTGCCATTTCCTCACGCATGAGCATATAGTCCGTATACATGAGAGGTTCACATTCCGCGCAGTTTATAACGAGTATATCAGCACCGTCCGCAAGCTTGGCAAAGGAAGGGAATCCTGCTCCGCCCGCACCGACGATTGCTGCGTTTTGCATAATTGATTTTAATTCTGACATATTTCTTAATTTGCGCACCTACGCGCCCTTTCGGACGTATTTTTTCTTATACCTTATCGACTATTCCTACGATGACCGCGTCAACGGGAGCATACTCGTCGCCGAGAGCCATTCTTGCGCTGCTTCCCGTGGTAACGAGAACTGTCTCGCCAATACCCGCACTTACGAGTCTGTCAACGGCTACTATGTACTTATCGGTAAGAGTTTCATTTTCGATGAGCCTTACCTCTAAAAACTTATTGCCTACAAGCTTTTCAATCTTATTTGTGGAAACAATGTGTCCTACTACTTTACCTTTTAACATATCTTAATACCTCAAAAATTAGTCTTTAGCAACTGTGACGGTGCTGCCGTTCTTGAATCCGACTGCATTTGCGTCATCAGTGTCGACGTGCATCTCAAGTCTGAAATCCTTGTGTACTCTTATCTGGACGTCATACCATCTGGTCTTTCTTGTGCCGCCGAAGGCATCGACATTGATATAATCTCCGTCCTTTACGCCGAATTTCTGCGCATCTGCAGGGCTCATATGAATGTGACGGTTAGCTATGATACAGCCCTCCTTGAGAGAAACTATACCCTTGGGACCGATTATTGTCACGGGAGCGGAGCCCTGGATTTTACCCGACTCGCGTACGGGGGGCTTTACCTTAAGCACGAAGGAGTCCGTCATAGATATCTCTACCTGGCTTGATTTACGCAGAGGACCAAGCACGCGCACGTTCTCAATAGGACGCATTGAGGGACCTATAAGAGTGAGAGTTTCCTTGCATGCGTACTGACCGGGCTGTGAAAGATCCTTTATGGGTGTAAGCTCGTAGCCTGCTCCAAAAAGGGTTTCAAGGTCTTCGCGGCTTAAGTGGATATGTCTGTTGGAGATTCCGACGGGGATCTGATTATCTGTGTCCGACGTACCCATTTCGGATATCACCTTTTTTACGATATCGGCGATTGCTGCGGATGTTAATTCCATAGTGACGCTTCCTTTCCTGCGGGATTTCCCGCCATATAATATCTGAATTTTTATTACTTATTTTAGAACGGCTAATTGCCGTATGAACAAAATAAACAACGGTGTTTATTCCATTTATATAGCAATTATTTTCAGGGGGTGCGAGGGCTTTTGTGAAAGCCCTCGCATTCGACATCCCAAAGATATTAGCCAAGCGTAGGAAGAAGCTTGTTAACGTCTGTGTGGGGTCTGGGGATAACGTGTGTAGCGATAACCTCGCCGAGTCTGGAAGCAGCAGCTCCGCCTGCCTCTACAGCAGCCTTAACAGCTCCAACGTCTCCGCGAACCATAACGCTTACGAGTCCGGAACCGATCTTCTCGGAACCGATGAGTTCTACGTTTGCAGCCTTAACCATAGCATCTGCTGCCTCGATTGCTGCTACAAGACCTCTTGTCTCTACCATACCAAGTGCTTCATTCATGAGTGTGATCTCCTTTTATAATGTTTTTTTATTTTTTGTTTTTTATTTTGCCGCGGGGAGCTTTTATACACCCTCGTCGGTCTTTACGAATTTCATGATGTCGGGATGCGGGCGAGCGATAACCTCTGCACACATTACTTTACCGACTGTCGCTGCGGTCTCCTTACCTGCCTCAAGAGCAGCGGTCACAGCGGAAACGGTTCCTTCAACAACTATTGTTACAAGCCAACCGCCCAAGCGCTTCTCGACATGAATCAGTTTGACGTCCGCCGCCTTAACCATAGAGTCAAGGGCTGCGATAGCAGTTACCATCGCGCGAACCTCAAGCAACGCAATAGCTTTTTCCATAGTCAAGTAAGTTCCTTTTCAGAATTTTATTGGGTAAGATTACTTAATGGAAGGGAGAAGCTTGTTAACGTCTGCGTGGGGTCTGGGGATAACGTGTGTAGCAATAACCTCGCCGAGTCTGGAAGCTGCTGCTCCGCCTGCCTCTACTGCTGCCTTAACCGCGCCAACGTCGCCGCGAACCATAACGCTTACGAGTCCGGAACCGATCTTTTCAGAACCGATAAGAACTACGTTTGCTGCCTTTACCATTGCATCTGCTGCCTCAATTGCTGCAACAAGACCTCTTGTCTCTACCATACCAAGTGCTTCGTACATGATTTTCAATCTCCTTTGTAATAAGTTTTATGATGTTTTTTATTTACTTTTTTTAGGGGCGGACTTTTTGTCGTTTCCCATGTTTCTGAGTTTGTCCTTGCCTGTAGCGGTGAGGGTCGCAAACCACTCAACGCTCTCGTCAAGTCCCGCGATGACCTCACTTGTGATGTAGAGGCCTCTTGCTTTAGCCTCCGCAACACCCGCATCGTGAGCTGCCTGAACGGCGCCCGCGTTGCCCTCAAACTTAACGACCATAACAAGCGGAACAGGACACTTATCTGCATTCGCAGGCTTGTTTTTATCAATAGCTACAACCTTGACGTCCGCAGCCTTTGCAACCGCGTCCGCTACTACTATCGAGGTGGTGTAGCCGTACACCTCAATCATACCGAGTGCTGCCATAAATCCGCCCTCGATCAGTTATTATTGATGTAGCAGATCTTAATGCCCTTCTGAGCTACGTTTGTTTCCATAGCCTCGTTCATCTTGTCGAGAGGGAAGGTGTGAGTGATGAGATCCTCGATCGGGATGTTCATCTCTGCGCACTGCTTTAAGAATGCTACCGTCTTAGGATAATCCTCAGCGGAGTAGTCCCAAGAGCCTACGATGTCTATTTCCTTGTTACACATAGCGAAGTGGGGATTGATCTTGTATTCTCCGTTGTTTACGAAGAAGCCCATCTCACAAAGTCCGCCGCCGCGGCGTATGTATTCGTAGATATCCTGAGCCGCAACGGGTGCGCCTGTGCACTGGAACGCGAAGTCAGCTCCGACGTTATTTGCAACAGCCTTAACCTTTGCAACTCTCTTCTCAAGCGTATCCTCGTCAGGACGCTTGAAGCAGATTGTGGTCTTTGCGCCCATTTTCTGCGCTGTCTTGAGTCTGTCCTCGTTTCCGTCAACGGCGATGATGTGGTTGATACCTGCCGCGCGGAGAACTGTGATCATAACAAGACCAACAGGGCCGCAACCCTGAACGAGAACCTTGGAGCCGAAATTGAGAAGACCTGTTTTCTGGCTTCTCTCGAGAGCGTGTACACATACGCACGCAAGCTCAAGGATCATTCTCTGATAGAGGTTAAGCTCATTTACCTGGAAGTAAGTGACGCCGTATCCTCCCTTGATAACCATATAGTCAGCAAACCAACCGTTTACGCGATTGCCCTCTGCCTGACCTCTCTTGTCACCGATAAGACCGAAAACTCCCTGATTGTCACAGAGGTTAGTTCTTCCGGGAACCATGCGGCATGCGTAGCAGTCGCCGCAGCTCATAACGGAGGTAACTATCTTATCGCCGACTCTCAAGGGCTTACCTGCGGTATCGACCTTTACGTTCTTACCGACTGCGACTACCTCACCGGTACCCTCATGGCCGAGAATTACGGGGATGAGACCGAAGGGGTCCATCTTCCACTCGTGAACGTCGGTTCCGCAAATTCCCGCACCCTCGACCTTAACGAGAATATCGTCGTCGCCGAGCTCGGGAATGGGAAGCTCCTGAACTTCAATGTTCTTAGGACCTGTAAGCATTGCAACGTGAGCAACCTTGGGAAGGGGACCGTTCGCACGAGGAGCGGAGCCTGCGCCCATGGAGCTTATAACCGAGCGGACAATGCTTTCGATCTGTGAAGCTGTAATATCCATTTGTTTATTTCCTTTCTGAAGATTTTTCGAGCGTATCAGATGATTCTGAAGGAATCAACCATTACGCAACGGCGCTTTCTCGTAAAGCTGCGAGCCGAGGTTATACCCTCGCCCGTAGGACCTGCGATAGTAAACGTCGTGTGTCCCTCGCCGCCGAAGCCGATGCCCGCGTAGGAGGGAGCGTTCTTTACGAAAATAGTCGTTTCAACCGCACGGGCAAAGCGAGTGAGGTTGTCGATGTTTTTGGAATGCATGTGAGCGGTATGTCTGTTTCCGTGCTCAGCCTTGACTGCAAGATCAATAGCCTCGTCGATGTTCTTTACTCGAACGATACCGAGAATAGGCATCATAAGCTCTTCCTGAACGAAGAGATGCTCGAAGGGAACCTCTGCGATAGCGCAACGGATCTCGTCGCCAACGTTGATGCCGATCTTTGCAAGGAGAACCTTTGCGTCACGGCCAACGCAGTCGCGGTTAACAGAATAGCTTACCTTGCCCGTCTTAGGATCGGTCTTGGAATTAAGAACGACACTTGCAAGCTGGTCTGCCTGCTGACGTGTAAGCTTATAACAACCGTTCTTTACCATTCCGGAGACAAGTCTGTCAGCGACGTTTTCAAATACGAAAACTTCCTTTTCTGCAATGCAGGGAAGGTTGTTATCGAATGTGCAACCGTCGATGATATCCTTGGCAGCCTTATCGATGTCAGCCGTATCGTCGACGATAACAGGGGGGTTACCCGCGCCCGCGCCGATAGCCTTCTTGCCTGACGAAAGAACTGCCTTTACAACTCCGGGACCTCCCGTGCAAACGAGAAGCTTAATGGAGGGGTGCTTATACATTACGTTTGCGGTGTCAAGCGTGGGCTTAACAACGCTTGCTACGAGGACCTTGGGGCCGCCTGCGGAAGCAACCGCGCGGTTTACGAGGTCAACTGCGTAGTTTGAGGTGGCTATTGCGCCGGGGTGGGGGTTGAATACAACGCCGTTTCCTGCGCAAATCATACCGATGGAGTTACAGATAACCGTTTCGGAGGGGTTGGTGGAGGGGGTTATTGCGCCTACTACACCGAAGGGAGCCATTTCGGTCAAGGTAAGACCGTGGTCGCCTGTTCTTGCCTCCTCAATGATATCTTCTGTTCCGGGAGTTTTGTCGGCAACAAGCAAGTGCTTTGCATACTTGTGGTCAACGCGTCCCATTTTTGTTTCGGCAACGCCGAGAGCTGCCATGATCTGCGCATCCTTGCGAGTATACTCGCGGATCGCAGTGACTATTTTTTCTCTCTGAGCTACCGACATTGAGCGGACCGCTTTATATCCTTCGTTTGCCGCCGCGATGGCTTCTTCCATCGTAGCGTAAATTCCGATAAGCTTGCGTCCGTGATACTGGGTTGAATCCCATTCCTTACCGCTCTGCGCGGCGGGCTTTTTGTACTCGGAGACCACGCGGGCAACTATTTCGTTGACCTGTGCTTCCGTAAGATTGATTGCCATTTTCGGACGCTCCTTTCAAAATAATTTTTGTTTTGGTTTGCTCAAAAATTATCTACCGAGAGCAGCGAGAACTTTTCTTGTAATGTCTGCAACGAGTGCATCCTCAGAGTGGTCGTGACCACAGTCGCACTTACCGCCGTTGTCCTTGCACTTACAGTTGGAAGTGCCCTTGTTAGGACAAGACTTACATCCGGGGTGCTTGCCGGGGAGACCCATCTTCTTACGAAGCTCCATAAGTCTCTCAAGCTCGTGGCAGGAGATCTCGTCGATGCGGCTGTTTGCGCCTGCGCCGATCTGACGAGCGTAAAGGTTGATTTTTGCGTTGAACTCAACTTCTTCCATTGTGAAGCAAGCTCTGAGAAGTGTGTTACCTACTGTGAGAGCGCCGTGGTTCTTAAGAAGGAACGCGTCGTGCTTCTGAATGTAGGGCATAAGGGATTCGGGGATCTCCATTGTGGAGGGCATACCGTAGTCACATGTGGGAACGTTACCGATTGTGAGGATCGCCTCGGGGAGTATGTACTGGTCAAGCTCAACACCTGCAACTGTGAAAGCAGTAGCTACGGGAGGATGAGCGTGAACAACAGCGTTTACGTCGGGACGCTCCTGGTAAACTCTCATGTGCATCTTGATCTCGGAGGAGGGATTGAGTCTTCCGTCGATCTTGTTGCCGTTACCGTCGATCTTGATGATCATGTCGGGGGTCATGTAGCCCTTGGATACGCCTGTAGGTGTGCAGTAGTACTCGTTAGGACCAACTTTTACGGAAATGTTTCCGTCGTTTGCTGCAACAAAGCCGTGATCGTAGATTCTCTTACCAATGTCGCAGATTTCTTTTTTGATTTCAAAAGGTGACTGTGCCATTTTTCTTATATCCTTTCAAATTTAATTTTTTTCTTGTTTATTTCAACGCGGTCCGCCCGCAAAAGCGGGCCGCGATTGATTCGGAAATTATTTTACAAGGTCGTATGTGTCGGATGCGATCATATATTCCTCGTCTGTGGGAATAACGACGACCTTTACCTTGGAGTCGGGAGCGCTGATAACAATGTTCTCGCCTCTGGGACCGTTGAGGTTTGCGTCAACGTCAAGCTTGATGCCGAAGAATTCCATATTCTCGGTGATAAGCTGACGAGCCTTGCGGTCGTTCTCTCCAAGACCTGCTGTGAAGATAAGAACGTCTATGCCGTTCATCTCGGCAACGTAGGAGCCGATTATCTTCTTTGCGTTGTGAACGAGAAGGTCCATAGCAAGCTGCGCGCGCTCGTTACCCGCGTCTGCCGCTGCCCATACGTCACGTGCGTCGTTGGACACGCCTGAAACGCCGAGAAGACCGGACTTCTTATTCATGATATCGTTGACCTCGGATGCGCTCATGCCCGTCTGCTCCATAATATAGGGAACGATGGAGGGGTCGATGGAGCCGCATCTCGTACCCATAGGAAGACCTTCCTGAGGGGTGAAGCCGAGAGAGGTATCAACAGCCTTACCGCAGTCTACGGCGGTGATGGACGATCCCGAGCCGATATGGCAGGACACTATCTTTGTGCTGTTGTAATCAAGGCCTAAGAATTCGCACGCCTTTGCCGAAACAAAGCGGTGGGAGGTACCGTGGAAGCCGTAACGGCGAACACCGTACTTTTCGTACCACTCGTAGGGAAGCGCGTAAATATAGGACTTCTTGTCAAAGCCTGAGTAGAAGGACGTATCGAATACGCCTACCATAGGCTTGTCTGAGAGTATAGCCTTACAAGCTGCTACACCCTTGAGTGCAGGGGGGCCGTGAAGGGGGTTGATGGGAATGATGGACTCAATATAATTGAGCTCCTCCTCGCCGAGAATGCAGGACTTAGTCAGCTTTCCGCCGTGAGCGAATCTGTGACCTACCGCGCTTATCTCGTCAACGCTCTCTATTACACCGAATTCGGGGTCTGTGAGAAGCTTGAGGACGAGAGCGATAGCCTCGTTGTGAGAGGGCATCGGATAGTCAGATTCGTAGGTCTCCTTTCCGGGGCGCTTGTGTGTGATCGCGCCTGAAAGACCTATCTTCTCGCAAAGTCCCTTGGCAAGAACTGCGCCGGTCTCCATATCAAAAAGCTGATACTTGAGAGAGCTGCTTCCGGCATTGATAACCAGAATTTTCATAGGTTTCCTCCAAAAGAAAATTGTTTTGCGAATCTTATTCGTCTACATCTAACATTATAGCAAATTTTATTTCGAATTGCAAGGGCTTTGGAGAGAAAAACAGGTGATAATTCTTACAAAATAATTGACCGATTTTTGCCCGTTTTTTGAATTTTCGGAGACTGTCAAATTTTTATCAAAAAAAGTGATAAAAAAATAACGTGTGGCTCAACTCAATTTATTGAAAAAAGGAAATTATTTACAAATACGGTGTGTAAATTTACAATTATCCACTAAAAACCCAAAAAATTACAATTTTCAGATGTGTTGTCATTTTGCACAAAAGCCCCTTTGCGAAGCCTCGTGTTTGCCGTAAAAACAACTTAAAATTTTCCAAAAACACCTTGATTTGTGTCGAGGCTGATCCGGAGATACCAAAAAAACAAGTGAAAAAACAAATAAAACGAGAATATTTTAATTTACCTATTGTAAATTTGTGGAATGTTTGTTATAATAAATTTGTATTGTCTATTTTGTCAAAAAATTAACGCAGTGTAATGCCTGCGAAATTTAACCGATTTGCGATACATATAATAAATGAAGCAAAAAGAAAGGCGGTCAAAAATATGGAAAACAGAGAAAAGTTCTATATAACGACAGCGATTGCCTACGCGTCGAGAAAGCCCCATTTCGGTAATACCTATGAGGTAATAGCCACCGACGCGATAGCAAGATATAAGAGAGCCCGCGGATACGACGTGTTCTTCTGTACGGGTACTGACGAGCACGGACAGAAGATAGAGAACCTTGCCGCCGAGGCGGGAATTACCCCCAAGGCGTACGTTGACGGCGTGGCTGACGAGATAAAGGGCGTATGGAACAAGATGAACTCCAGCCACGACTACTTTATCCGTACCACAGACGACTATCACGAGGCGGCTGTTCAGAAGATATTTACGAAATTTTACAATCAGGGCGACATATACAAGAGCACATACGAGGGCTGGTACTGCACTCCCTGCGAATCCTTCTTTACCGACACACAGGCGGAGGGCGGAAAGTGTCCCGACTGCGGCAGACCCGTGCAGAAGGCATCCGAGGAGGCTTACTTCTTCAAGATGAGCAAGTATGCCGACAAGCTTATGGAGCATATCGAGTCTCACCCCGAGTTTATCGAGCCCGAGTCCAGAAAGAAGGAAATGGTCAACAACTTCCTCAAGGCGGGACTTCAGGACCTTTGTGTTTCCAGAACCTCGTTTACGTGGGGAATACCTGTTGAGTTTGACAAAAAGCACGTCACCTACGTCTGGCTTGACGCACTTACAAACTATATCACAGCTATAGGATATGACCCCGACAAGTCCTATGAGGAGCAGTCTGAGCAGTTCAGAAAATATTGGCCTGCGGACGTACACGTAATAGGAAAGGATATTCTCCGTTTCCATACCATCTATTGGCCTATATTCCTTATGGCACTTGACATTCCGCTTCCCAAAAAGATATTCGGCCATCCTTGGTTCAATTTCGGTATGGACAAGATGTCAAAGTCAAAGGGTAACGTGATATATGCCGACGAGCTTGCGGATCGCTTCGGAGTTGACGGAGTCAGATACTACGCGCTCTCCGAAATGCCCTATGCAAACGACGGCTCTATAACCTACGAGAACGTTATCAAGAGATTCAACACAGACCTTGTAAACAATATGGGCAATCTGTTCAAGAGAACTCTTGATATGCAGAAGAAGTATTTTGGCAGTGTTATTCAGGCTCCCACAGCACCCGAGACTCTTGACGACGAGCTTAAGTCGGCTTGCGTTGAGGCTTACAACGGCTTTATAAAGAATATGGATTCCTACCATATCGCAGACGCGCTTGACTGCGTATTCGCTATGTTCAACAGAGCCAACAAGTATATAGATGAAACGACTCCCTGGGTGCTTGCAAAGGACGAAGCAAAGACCGAGCGACTCGGCACTGTGCTTTACAACCTGCTTGAGACTATCCGCTGGGGAGCTGTAATGCTCGCGCCCATTATTCCCGACACGTCTGCGGAAATGCTTGAGCGATTCGGCACGGACAAGACGGGTTATGATACGGTCGGTTGTCTAGACTGCTTTGGCGGTATGTCCGCGGGACAGTCGGTAGGCGAGTCCAGAGTTATGTTCGCAAGAGTTGACGAGGCAAAGATGCTCGCTGAGCTTGAGGCTGAAATGGCGGCAAAGAAGGCTGCCGCGGAGGCTGCGGCAAAGGCGGACGCGCCTGTAGAAAAGCCCGAGGGCTGCGCTCTTATAGGAATTGAGGACTTTATGGGAGTGGAGCTCCGCACCGCAAAGATTATTGAGTGCGAGAAGGTTCCGAAGGCGAAAAAGCTTCTTAAGCTCAAGGTCGACCTCGGCTACGAGCAGAGACAGGTAGTTTCGGGCATCGCAAAATGGTACGAGCCTGATGCTCTTATCGGCAAGAAGGTCATAATCGTGGCGAACCTCAAGCCCGCAACACTTTGCGGAATTGAGTCCAACGGCATGATACTTGCTTCGGGCGAGGAGACTGTCAGAGTTGTGTTCCTTGACAAAGACACACCTCTTGGCGAAAGAGTAAGATAATACGAATAAAACACCGCAGGGATATTGCGCCCCTGCGGTGTTTGTGTTATAATTAAGGTACAGAAAAAATTTTGAAAAAATTTCGAAAAAATGTAACCATAACAAAAATCCGTCGACTTATAGGGTGACGGGGGATAAGACCCCTATGCCGAAACTTGAAGTCGACAGTTATCGGAAGGACAGTAGAATGGAAGATTACAGGATCGTTGATATGTATTGGGACAGAGACGAGGGGGCGATAGCGGAGTCCGACAAAAAGTACGGACGTATGCTTAATTCGCTTTCCTTTGCGCTGCTCTCGTCTCGCGAGGACGCGGAGGAATGCGTCAACGACACATATATTGATGCGTGGAACGCAATGCCTGTGGCACGCCCCGACAATCTCGGCGCGTTTCTCTCGAAAATAACGAGACGTATCTCCATTGACAGATTCCGGGAAAGGCACAGACAAAAAAGAGGAGGAATTGACAATCTCACGCTTGAGCTTCTGGATTGTATTCCGTCGGGCGAGAGCGTTGAGAGCGAGTATGAAAACGGAAGGCTCAAGGAGGCTTTAGACAGCTTTCTGTATTCGCTTGATAAGGAAAAGCGGGTGATGTTCGTGCGCAGATATTTTTATTCTCACTCGATAGAGCAGATATCCGGGCAGATGAATATAAGTGTCGCGAAGGTAAAGACGACGCTTTTCCGTATCAGAAAAAGTCTTAAGGAGTATTTGGAGAAGGAGGGGATGCTGTGATTGATAAATTGAAAAAAGCCGAGTATTTACTCGACGAGATCGGCGAGATAGACGATAAGTTGCTTGCGGAGGCAGTCTCGTACAGACCTGCGCGCCACGCGCCGAGGTTTGTTCTTATAGCCGCTTGCATTGCGCTTTCGATAGTGTTTGTTATAAGCTCGGCGGTAATGCTCAATAGAGTTTTTCTCAAGATGGACAACATTTTTGACAACTCCGTAAACAATGCTCCGAATGCCGCGCCGCCTGAAAGCAACGAGCCTCTTTCGCTTGACGACGTGCTGGCGGATGCAAGAAATAAGGGACATATAAAGCTTTCCTCGGAAAGTGAAATTCCCTACAGAGACGGCGGCGCATATATCGTCTGGCAGTACGTTGGCGAGGATGAGTATTACGTAAGCTCGTTGACGGCAGCAGAGCTTACCGCTCTTGAGAAAAAGCTTGGCGGTGAGGAGGTCGGACAGACCTCGCCCGAGCTTGAGTGCATGGTCTGGATAGTGACGGGTGACGGAGAAGTGATCTCCCCCTATCTCAAGGACACGTACGGCAATATAGGAATATCCGTGTTTGACTACTGCGCGGAGATATATCCCACACAAGACTTCATAAATTACGTTTCGGCTATAATCCAATAATTTGAGGAAAGGAATTACGGCTATGAAAATTAAAATGAAAATTTTATGCGGAATTTTAGCGGCGTTTATGCTGATATCCCTTGTCGCTTGCGACGCGAAGGGAGATATGAACTTTGATGCTGTTCCACCCAACGCGGAAGCGGAAAAGCCCGGTGATGCCCCCACCGAGAAGCCCACGCAGGGTACTGCATTCGCGCCCGGCGAACCTAATAAAGCCCCCAATTTTTCGTACGGTGCTGAGGGAGACATAATCGACGGAATAATTCCCGGCGGAAACCAGGAAGAGCAGGGACCTTCGTTTGTTGAAAACGGATTTATATCCACAGAGCAGGAGGACACGTCCACCTTCTCGGCAGACGTCGACACCGCGTCGTATACGTATTTCCGCAAGCTTGTAAATTCGGGATATTCACTCACAGAGCTTATTGGCGCGGGTACGTCATTCAGGACCGAGGAATTTATAAATTACTTTAAGTACAGAGTAAATCAGCCCGGGGACGGCGAGCTTTTCGGTGTTACCTCGTCAATAGTTGACTGCCCTTGGAACAGTGAGTCTATGCTGCTCAGACTGACTCTGCAGGCAGAGTGTGCCGTAGAGAGCAAGGGAAATAACCTTGTGTTCCTTATAGACGTTTCAGGCTCTATGAACTCCAGAGACAAGCTTCCTCTGCTTAAGACCGCGTTCTCTCATCTTGTTGGAAATCTTGACGAGAACGACGTTATATCCATCGTAACCTATTCGGGCAGAGAGGCAGTTGTGCTTGATGGCTGCGCAGGCAACAAGGACGAGATGATAATGCAGGCTATAAATAACCTTACGGCGTCAGGCTCAACAAACGGCGAGGCGGGCCTTACCGAGGCTTACAGAATAGCCGAAAAGCATTATATCGAGGGTGGAAACAACAGAATAATCATGGCGTCGGACGGCGACCTTAACGTCGGTATCTCCTCGGCAGAGCAGCTTGAAAAATACATCTCCGAAAAGAGAGATCAGGGCGTTTATATATCGGTTCTCGGCTTTGGTACGGGCAATTACCGCGACGCGAAGATGGAAGCCATAGCTGACAACGGCAACGGCGTTTACTACTACATCGACGGCGAGAGCGAGGCGGAGAGAGTGCTTGGTACAGACCTTCTCGGTACACTCTACACGGTAGCTGAGGACGTAAAGCTTCAGCTCACCTTTAACGCAGACTATATATCCGAATACAGACTTATCGGTTATGAAAACAGAGTCCTTGACAACGAGGATTTTGAGGACGACACAAAGGACGCGGGCGAGGTCGGCGCCGGACATCAGGTCACCGTATGCTACGAGATAAAGCTGCGCGAGGGAGTTTTGATAGGAACAGAGGGGCTTGTGACACTTGCGGTCAGATACAAAAACCCCGGCGAGACTATAAGCCGTCCTAACGATTACGCGATAGGAGGCTCCTGCGAGGAAGAAAATGAGGACACAATATTCCTCACCTGTGTAATCGAGACATGTATGATACTCCACAAGAGTGAGTATATCGGTGAGAGAACACTCGCTGATGTGCTTGACACACTCAACACTCTTGACCTTTCGGACTATCCCGAAAGAGAGGAGTTCAGAGAGCTTATCGCAACGCTTGTAGAAGCGGAATAAAAAAGAAATGTTTATTACGTAGGGGACGACGTCCTCGACGTCCCGTTTGTAAATGATTACCGAATGTTTTCGGGAGCATATGGAATGTCTCCTACAGGGAAAAAATCCTTGCGGTTATCCGCAAGGATTTTTTTGTGGTTATTAAGTTAGTCAAGCTCTTTTTTACCTGTGTAAAGCTCGTAGTATCTGCCGCCGAGCTCAAGAAGCTGGTCGTGAGTTCCGCGCTCGATTATCTCGCCCGCCTCAAGTACCATAATGGCGTTGGAGTTACGGACTGTTGAGAGTCGGTGAGCTATTACGAAGGTTGTTCTGTCCTTCATAAGTCTGTCCATACCGCGCTCGATGTGACGCTCTGTTCTCGTATCTACCGAGCTCGTCGCCTCGTCAAGCACGAGAATGGGAGCCTTCGAGAGAGCCGCTCTCGCGATGTTGAGAAGCTGACGCTGACCTTGAGAGAGGTTTGAGCCGTCGCCCTCAAGAAGAGTGTTATATCCGTCGGAAAGACGCATTATAAAGCTGTGCGCGCTTGCCGTTTTCGCCGCCGCGATGACCTCCTCGTCAGTCGCGTCAAGACGGCCGTAGCGGATATTCTCCATAACCGTACCCGTGAACAGATGTGTGTCCTGAAGTACCATTGCGATATTGGAGCGGAGGACGTCGCGCTTGATGTCCTTGATGTTTACGCCGTCTATTGTAATAGTTCCATCGTTTATGTCATAGAAACGTGAGAGCAGATTTGTGACTGTGGTCTTTCCCGCGCCTGTTGAACCTACGAAGGCTATCTTCTGACCTGCCTTTGCGTAAAGCGAGAGGTTCTTGAGGATTACCTTGTCGGGATTGTAGCCAAACGTGACGTTGGTGAATACTACCTCGCCCTTCATGTTGGGCATTATTATCGCATCGTCGCCGTCGGGCATTTCGGGAAGCTCATCCATAACAGCAAACACACGCTCCGCGCCCGCAAGGGCAGAGAAGATAGTAGCGGTCTGCTGAGAGATGTTGTTTATTGGCATGCTGAACTGCTTTGAGTACTGTGCGAAAAGTTGAAGCGCACCGGGGTCAAGTCTGCCCATGCACATCAGGATTCCGCCCACGCCTATTGTGACGGCGTAGCTTATCTGGCTGGTGTTACCCATAATGGGACCCATAATTCCGCCAAAGAATTGAGACTTGAATTGCTTGTCGCGGAGATCCTCGTTGAGAAGCTGAAATTCCTCAATGCAGGTAGGCTCGTGATTGAACACCTTAATTACCTTCTGACCTGCAACCGTCTCTTCAATATAGCCGTTTGCCGCGCCGAGAGCCGCCTGCTGACCGGAGTAATATTTTCTGGACGCCTTGGCTATCTTCTGACCGCCAAAGAAGAATATCGGTATAAAGCAGACTGTGATAAGCGTCAGCCAGATGTTCGTTGTCACCATAAACACAAACGTACCGATAAGCGAGATGACACCCGAAACTATGCTTGTCAGGGAGTTATTGAGCATTACGTCGATGTTGTCAACGTCGTTTGTAAAGCGGGACATGACTTCGCCCGTGGGGTGTGTGTCAAAGTAGCGCACGGGAAGCTTCTGGAGCTTGCGGAAAAGATCGTTTCTTATCTTTTCGATAGAGCTCTGGGAAATTTTGAGCATTATTCTTGCCTGAAGGTAGTTGGTCACAACTCCTATAAGATAGATAGAGACGAGAAGAATGAGCGCCGCCGCGATATAGGACATTATGTCCGAAGCGGTCGTATTCTGCACTATCCTTTCAATAAGGGGACTTGCAACACCTCTGAACCATTCTATCGCGTTGTCGGCAAACCTGTAGAGTATGCCCTGACTTTCCTCACCCACGTTTGACTCTCCGACGTAGTCGAAAAGGTGGTTGATAATAGGTCTTGTCATATATCCGCCGATAAGAGACGTCAGTGTATTGACTATCATAAACAGGAATACGACAAGCAGAAGTATCTTATATTTTCCGATATACGAGAGTATGCGCTTGATGGTGGGACCAATCTTTTTAGGCTTGCCGCCCATACCGCCGCGGGGACCTCCTTTTCCGGGACGGCCCGGGCCGCCGGGACCTCTGCCCATACCCTTGGATGCGGAGGCGGAGCTGTTATATTGCTTTCTGAGTTCTTCAAGATTTCTTGCCATAGCTTAAGCCCCCTTTCTATCGTTCTGGGAGTAATATATCTCCTGATACTCGGTGTTGCTCTCAAGAAGCTCATCGTGAGTACCGACGCCGGTTATTCTTCCGTCGTCCATAACGACTATTTTGTCTGCGTCCATAACAGAGGAGATTCTCTGCGCTATGATTATCTTTGTCGAGCCCGAAAGCTCCTCGCGGAAGGCGCGTCTTATCTGCGCCTCGGTCGCGGTATCGACTGCCGAGGTGGAGTCGTCAAGTACGAGAATCTTGGGCTTTTTCAGAAGCGCGCGGGCAATACAAAGTCTCTGCTTCTGACCGCCCGAGACGTTTACGCCGCCCTGACCGAGCTCGGTGTTATAGCCATTTGTGAAGTTCTTTACAAATTTGTCTGCCTGCGCGTACTCTGCGGCGGCAAAAAGCTCCTCGTTTGTGGCGTTCTCGTCACCCCAGCGGAGATTTTCCTCAATAGTGCCCGCGAACAAGACGTTCTTCTGAAGCACCATTCCAACGCCCTCGCGGAGATTATAAAGGGTATAATCCTTTACGTTTCTGCCGTCCACGAGCACCTCGCCCGAGTCTACGTCGTAAAGACGTGCAATCATTGAAACGAGTGTGGTCTTACCGCAGCCCGTCGAGCCAATGATTCCAACGGTCGAGCCTGCGTCAATTGTGAGATTTATATTGTCAAGGACTGCGTCCTCACTGTTTTTATAATAGCGGAAGATGACGTTGCGGAATTCTATCTTGCCGTTTGTCACGACAGCACTCCGGTCTGCCTCGCCACTGTCCTTGATATCAATATCCTCCTGAAGTACCTCCTGTATTCTCTTTGCTGATGCAAGCGCACGGGAGGACATCATAAGCATCATTGTTACCATCATAAGAGAGAAGAGTATCTGCGAAACGTAAAGGATAAAGGATGAAAGGTTGCCGACGTTAAACGCACCCTCAATGCCTATGTTGTTTATTGCAAGCTGGCTTCCGAACCAGATGACGGAGACTGTCGCGATATTCATAAATATAGTCATTACGGGGGACATGAATATCATGACCTTCATAGCCGACATACCCGAATTTTTAAGGTCCGAGTTTGCCGCGGAGAATTTCTCGTTCTCTGTCTCCTCGCGCACAAAGGATTTTACAACGCGGACGTTTGTTATATTTTCCTGAACCGTGGAGTTGAGCTTATCTATCTTTTTCTGCATTATGCCAAAGCGCGGGAAGCCGGTCTTGACTATGAGCAGGATAAAGAAGAGCATTACGGGGATAATTATCGCAAGCACGACCGAGAGGTTGGGGGAGAGACGTATTGCCATGATAAGCGCGCCGATGAGCATACCGGGGGAGCGGAGCATCATACGGAGCATCATGTTGACGAAGTTCTGCACCTGTGTGACGTCGTTGGTGAGTCGGGTCACGAGCGAGCCCGTGGAGAATTTGTCTATGTTTGCGAAGCTGAATGCCTGCACCTTGCGGTAGACGTCGTTACGGACATCTGCGGCAAAGTTTACGGATGCCTTAGCGCCAAAATAAGATCCGCCGACTCCGCCAAGCATCATCATGAGGGCGACGGCGATCATTGCACCCATGGTGCCCAGGCTGTAGCCCTCGGTCAGCCTGCCGTCGGAGTATGCCTGAATTATGTTTCCAAGGAACAGAGGCATAAGTATCTCGCCGATGACCTCGACTATCATACAAAGCGGGCCGAGTATAAAATAAAGTGTGTACGGTTTAACGTACTTGAGCCATTTTTTCAAGGTAGGGTTTCCTTTCTGTGAGTATTGCGTGATTTTGCTTTAGTCCTCGCACGGAGCGTCAAGCTCGCGGAGGTTGTTGTTTGCTTTTTTAAGAAGCGAGACGAAGGTGGAAAACTCCTCGTCTGTGAAATCCTTAAACATAGTATTGTCAACGTAATCAAAGAATTCACACGTGTCTGTAATTTCGCGGCGGCCTTTTTGAGTGATGCTTATGGTATTCTGACGTGTGTCGCCGTCAGCTCCGCGCGTGCGCTCGATATAGCCCTCCGCTTCGAGCTTTTTGAGTGTGACCGCGACCGCCGCGGGGCTTATGTCAAAATGCTTGGCAATATCCTTCTGGGAGGGGATGTTGTCGTATTTTGCAATATGCATGAGCATGCGGTGCTGTGAGCGGTGAAGCTCGGTCATTGTAGTTCTTCGTTCGATTATTCGTTTGTGAGTATGGTTTGTCTGTATGAGTAGGTGGATAGCTTGACGGGGAGTTTTTATCTCGGTGCTGTCACAAGCTTTTTCCATTTTTTATAGCCCCTTTCGTAATATTTTTAATATTCGGTTAATTAAATTAACATTTTAACAATTAACACGTTAACTGTTTTCTATTATAGCACCGGTTTATATGCGTTGTCAAGTGAAAGTTGTGTGAATTTTTCAACAAAAAAATCCGCATAAGCGGATTTTTTATAAGCACTTTAATACAAGCACCCCGACAAGCTCAATGATCACCAGATGAGCGGGGTAAAATATGTAAAAGAAATATTTCATTTTAAGTTTTCCGCGTTTGCCCGAATACAAAAGCAAAAACGGTACGGCGAGCAGGGCAAATATCTGTATTCCGCCGCGCTCAACGGCGAGAGGGATCATACCGATAGCAGTCATCAGCGCATGAAACGGTATTTTGTCGAGAATCTGAAAAGCCCTTGTCGACGAGCTTTTGGGTGTATGTAATATTGCCGCAAACACGGGGAGAATACATCCAAAAAAGCCATAATCAATGTCAAGAATAATATTGAGGACCCAGGTGACGCACAATGCCGTGATAAAGGGCAGAACAGAAAGTATCTTTTTTATGGGAGAAGCGGCGGAGCAAAGTGTGTTTTTGAAAAGCTGCAGGGCATAAATGTTCAGTACGGAGAGAGAAAACGTAACGAAAACGCACATTTCCAGACTTCCCCCGTAGAAGTAAAATACCGTCTGGCAGACAGCTCCGCACAAAAACAGCGTGAGAAAATACCGAAGCTTATTTTTTGTATATCTGCACCCCTCGGCAATAAGGAACGCAAATATCGGGAAGGCAATTCTGCCGAGTATTCTTAATATAATTACCTCAGGAAGCAGCATCATCCCTATATGGTCGCATACCATAAATGCCGCGCCTATTAGCTTGAGCGCATTTCCGCTCAGAATGGATGGTCTTGAAGGTGTCATTTTATCCTCGAAAATCAGAAGTTGGGGGTATATATCGCGTTTGCTGACGAGATGCCCTGAAAATATCCATCAAAGCCCAGCTCCCGCGCTTTTTTAAGTACACTGTTGTATTCAAACGACGTCAGACGTCGCGTAAGATTTTTATATTCGCAGCCCGGATGCTCCTGAATATAAAAATCGGGTGTGTATTGGCTCATAAGACTCAGGATCACGTTACCCGAGCCAACCTGCTCGGCAAGCTGTGAAAGAAGGTCTATTGAATCACGGCGGCAGTCGGGAAGAACGAGATGTCGCACTATAACTCCCGACAAAAGTCTGCCGCGATTATCAAATTTCGGAGGACCCACCTGCGAAAGCATTTCCTTTATCGCGGTTATCGCAACGGGAAAATAGTCGCCCGCGTGGGAATATTTTTCTGAGAGCTCGCCCGAAAAGTACTTGAGATCGGGCATATATATATTAACAAGTCCGTCGAGCAGCTTCAGTGTCTCGACCTTTTCGTATCCTCCGCTGTTCCAGACAACGGGAATATCGAGCTGAGGCTTGATCTCCTTAAGAATTTTCGCAAGCTGATCGGTATAGTGAGTGGGAGTCACAAATTCTATACACGACGTGTTCTGCTCCGCAAGTGAGAAGATTTCCTTTTTCAGCTGCTCCGAGCAGACCAATCGTCCGTATCCTCCACGGCTTATTTTACAATTCTGACAATAGACGCAATGTAGATTGCATCCCGAAAAAAATATCGTTCCCGCGCCCGCGCCGTCACAGATGCAGGGCTCTTCCCAGCGATGGAGCATGGTCTTTGCGATGTAGATATCCGCGGTGACGCCACAAAAGCCGCGAGTGCTCTCGCGGTCAACAAGACAGTTTTTAGGACACAAGCTGCAAGCTCCCACAAAATCCCCTCCTTGACTGAGTTATTTCCATTATACAGCAAAAACTCCGTAATTTCAACATAAAATTGTTATAAATCTGTATTTACATAACCTGAAAGATGTGATATAATAGGCTGATGTCAAAATTCGAGTAAAAATAAAAGGAGAATATAAAATGACCTGGGATGAGTTTTGGAGTACGGTGCTATTTCCGAAAATAGTTGAGGTAGCATGGAGACTCGTAGCGGCGGCGCTCATTTTGATAATAGGCAGCTTGCTTGCTAAATTTGTTATAAAAAGAGTTAAGCACGGGCGTGTTTTCGCCAGAATGGATGAAACCGTTCACGGATTTTTCGTCGCATTTGTAAAGATATCCGTATACGTAATTCTTGCGCTGCTTATCGTCGCCGCGCTGGGAGTAAATATGGCGTCAATAGTCGCTGCGGTAGGTAGCGTGGGACTTGCCATTTCATTGGCGGTGCAAGGCACACTTACAAATCTTGCTTCGGGAATCATGCTTCTTGTTTTCCGCCCCTTCAAGGAGGGAGACTATATAGAATCGGATGGTGTCGGCGGCACCGTGGATGAGCTTGGAATATTCTACACCACGCTTTACACACCCGACAACAAAAAGGTGGTCATACCTAACGGAACGGTAGCCTCCAACGTGCTTACGAACTACTCCGCGAAATCCACCAGACGTCTTGAGATCGCTCTTGATATGGCGTACGGAACGGATCTTGAGCTTGCAAAGGGAATAATAAGAGGCGTGCTTGAGAGACACGGAGAGGTGCTTTCTGAGCCCGCGCCCTTTATAAGAATGACCGAAATGGGCGACCACGGTATAATTTTCAAGGTCAGAGTATGGTGTAAGAGCGAGGATTATTGGACGTTGAACTTCAATCTGCTTGAGGACTTTTATGACAGTCTTGAAAAAGAGGGAATACACGTACCCTATCAGCAGATGGATATTCACATTAAAAAGGACGAATAATAATGGAAAAATACAAAAGCGTCAGCCTTGATAAAACGGCAGCCGAGCTTATCTGTGTTATGGGTGAGCAAAGGCTTTTGGGATTTGTGGCAGCTCTCAGGGAAAAAAATCTTACGCTCGCAACTGCGGAGTCATGCACGGGAGGTCTGGTAGGTAAGCTTTTGACCGACGTGCCCGGGGTGTCCTCCGTGTATCACGGCGGAGTTATCAGCTACACAAACGAGATAAAAATAAACGTGCTGGGTGTATCGGAGAGAACTATAGAGAAATATACCGAGGTGAGCGCGGAGACGGCGTTGGAGATGGCGGAGCGCGTCAGAGAAAAATTCTCGTCGGATATAGGCGTGTCCGTAACAGGCTTTGCGGGCCCCGACGGAGGCACTCATTCGGACCCCGTTGGCACCGTGTATATCGCTGTCGCGACAGCGGATAGATCCGTTGTCCTGCGGCTCTCACTTGATAGTGAGCTTGACAGAGCGGAAATCCGCAGAACAGCGGCTCACGTAATATTTGCGATGATCGAGAAAGTCGTATAACGGCACGTAATATGCAAAAAGCATAGGATAAATTACAGCTTTTGACAAATTTTTTGGCAAAAGTTCTTGATTTAGTCATAAAAATGTATTAAAATATATTCATTGAGCATTTTTACATAGCGAAAGGTTAACACAATGGCAAAGTTTAAGAGAATAGGTATTCTTTCCTCGGGCGGTGACGCTCCGGGTATGAACGCCGCAATAAGAGCGGCGGCAAGAAAGGCAATGTCTGAGGGCATTGAGGTCGTAGGTATCCAGGAAGGATATAACGGACTTATAAACGGCAACCTCACAATTCTTGACACACGCGAGGTGTCCAATATAATCACAACAGGCGGAACTATACTTTATTCCTCCCGTTGCCCCGAGTTCAAGACCGAGGCGGGTATCGCGAAGGCAATAAAGACCTGTAAGGAAAACCACATAGACGCAATAGTCGCGCTTGGCGGAGACGGTACGTTCAGAGGAGCTACCGACCTAACAAACAACGGAATCCCCTCAATAGGCATCCCCTGTACGATAGATAACGATATTACCGCAACGGAATATACTATAGGCTTTGATACGGCGATGAACACGGTCCTTGGACTTGTAGACAGCTTGCGCGAGACTTGTGAGTCCCACGCGAGATGTAACGTCGTTGAGGTAATGGGCCGCGACTGCGGAATGATCGCGCTTTACGCGGGTATATCCGCGGGAGCTATGGCTATCGCGATCCCCGAGGTGGATTTTGACGAGGACTACGCTATAGCAAGACTCAAGAATGCGAGAGCGAACGGCAAAAGAGGTCTTGTTTGCGTATTCAGTGAGGGTATGTCCAAAAAATATGGCGAGGGCTTCAGCGAAAGATTTGTTGAAAAGCTCAGAGCTAACAGTGATATTGACACAAGATTTGCGCGTCTCGGACACGTTGTACGCGGTGGTTCACCCACACTTCGTGACAGACTCAACGCTACGCAGATGGGAGCAAATGCGGTATCCAATCTGCTCGCAGGCAAGAGCAACGTCGTTATGTGCATGACACACGGAAAGATAAGCGCGGTGGATATAAACTACGCGCTCACGCTCGACCACATGTATAAGGGCAAGCTTCAGGACGGAGATCTTGACCGCTACAGTCCCGACTCTATTGCGGAGATGAAGTCCGTTTGCGCATACAGACAGGCAAAGATGGAAAGACTTTACCGTATGTCGTATGAAATTTGTGACTGACGGATATTGACTTTAAGCGAAAAATAAATACTATAAAAAAGGGGAAACCCAACTTGTGGTTTCCCCTGAATTTTGACCTAAGAGGTCAAAATCCACCCCTTCGTGTGCTAACGAGCGTTTGGATATTTCGCCCGTTGCGACAGATGACCAAGGCTTCGCTCCTTGGAGGGCGGTCTCTTTTTGAAAAAGGAGACGCAAAAACTTTTAATGCATTAATTTATTTGAGGAAGAAAAGTGGCAGATTTTAGAAATGAAATTGAAAGAAGACGAACCTTTGCGATAATCTCGCATCCCGACGCGGGTAAGACTACCCTGACCGAGAAGTTTTTGCTTTACGGTGGCGCAATACAGTCTGCGGGCTCGGTAAAGGGCAAGCAGGGGGACAAGCACGCGGTATCCGACTGGATGGAGCTTGAAAAGCAGAGAGGAATTTCCGTGACTTCGTCCGTAATGCAGTTTGAATACGAGGGGTACTGTATCAATATCCTTGATACCCCCGGTCACCAGGACTTCTCCGAGGATACCTACCGTACGCTCATGGCGGCGGACTCGGTGGTAATGGTCATCGACGCGGCAAAGGGCATCGAGCCCCAGACACGTAAGCTTTTCCACGTCGTCGCGGCGAGAAATATACCTATCTTTACGTTTATAAACAAGCTTGACCGCGAAGCGCAGGATCCGTTTGATCTGATGGACGAGCTTGAGACAGAATTTGGCATAGGTACTTATCCTATGAACTGGCCCATCTCCTGCGGACAGACGTTTAAGGGAGTTTACGACCGCGAGAAAAAGGCAATTCTGACCTTTGACAACTTCCACGGCGGCAGAGAAAGACTCCGAGCTATCGAGTGCGACATTACTGACACGGAAAAGCTGGACAGCCTTATAGGAGACGATCTTCGCGAAACTCTTGTGGAGCATGTTGAGCTTCTTGACGGTGCTTGCTTTGACTTTGACCTTGAAAAGGTCCGCCTCGGTAAGCTCACCCCCGTGTTTTTCGGCTCGGCGCTCAACAACTTTGGCATTGAGCCCTTCCTTGAGAGCTTTCTCAAGATGACTACACCCCCGCTTGCAAGAGAAGCGGTCGAGGGTGAGGTCAGTCCGTTTGACGAAAAATTCTCGGCATTCGTGTTCAAGATCCAGGCGAATATGAACAAGGCTCACCGTGACAGGATCGCGTTTATGCGCATCTGCTCGGGTAAATTTGAGCGCGGTAAGGAATATATGCATATGCGTCAGGGCAAAATGATAAAGCTCTCGCAGCCTCAGCAGATGATGGCGCAGGATAGAGCGGTTATTGACGAGGCGTATGCGGGAGATATTATCGGTGTGTTTGACCCGGGCATTTTCTCAATAGGCGACACTATTGCCGATCCCTCGCTCAAGGTGAAATTCAAGGGAATACCCACCTTTGCTCCCGAGCATTTCGCGGTAATCGAGCAGATAGATTCTATGAAGCGCAAGCAGTTCCAGAAGGGAATGGAGCAGATAGCCGAGGAGGGCGCGATACAGATATTCTTTATTCCCGACGCAGGTATGGAGAGAGTTATCGTGGGTGTTGTCGGTATGCTTCAGTTTGACGTACTCAAGTTCAGAATGCAGAGTGAATACGGCGTGGGTTATTCGAGAATGGATCTGCCTCACGAGCAGATCAGATACGTGGAGAAAACCCCCGTTGAAATATCAAAGCTTCGCTTTGCGGGAGATACAAGACACGTCTGTGACGTAAAGGGAAATGATCTTTTGATATTCCCCGGCACGTGGTCAATAAATTTTGCGCTTGAAAACAACCAAGGTCTTGAGCTTTCGGAGTTCAAGAGATGGTAAAATAAAAAGACTGCCTCAGTGAGGCAGTCTTTTTTGTTTATTACTTAACCCAAGGATTCCTTGAGGTTTATGTAGAGCTGCTCGTCGTCAAACGAGAGCATTCCCGCGTATGCAAGAATTTCTTCCATGGTCATTTCGGGATTTTCGTCAACGTACGTAAAGAGCTTGAGGTATGCATCCTTTGCTACGTCAAATCCGTCTGTCTGTGCCATCTCGTAGATCTGGAGGACCGCGATCGCTGATACGCTGTAGGAAACGTAGTAGCAGGGAGAGGTGATGGTCATACCGTATTCCCAATAGCCGTCAATAGAATCCTCAACACCGTAGTCAATACAAATACCTGTGTAAAGAAGGCTGTACTCATCCGATGTGATCTGACCGTCAGCCATGATGTCATCGGCGTAAGTGCCATCGTATTCGTTGAGATATATCGCCTGCTCAAAGGTATCTATGGTCATACCGGCCATTACCACGTAGAGCATATTTACAAGAGAATAGCTCTCGATAAGTGCATATCCGGTGCTCGAAAGATCAGCGTTTTCCTCAAGGTAAGCAAGGTAGAGAAGCTCATTTCCCTGAGAATGCATTTCAAGCAGGTCATAGGACTGTGTAAACTCGGGATTTTCCTCAGCAACGTCAGCGCTGTAAATTTCGTTCATAAAGTGACCGAACTCGTGAACAATAGTAAATGCGCTGTCGTATCCCTTTCCGAAATACGCGATAGGAAGCTTTGCGGAGTGGATAGTTGTGACGAACGCGCCCTCGTAATCTCCTCTGAACATATTTCCGTCGCCCATAAGCTTGTTGAACTCATCGGAGAAGGAGATGTTCTTTTCGGGATTGGAGGTAAATGCCATAAGGTCTATGTAGTCGTTTACGTGTGTGTTTCCTGCGAGGTCCTCAAAGAAGGAGCGGGTTGCCTGGCTGAAATATTCGCTCTTTTCCGCTTCGTTGGCAGAGGAAGCGACGCCTCTGTATCTCGAATAGATCGCGTTGAATACGGGGGAGATATGCTCCTTTACGTACTCGGAAAGGGCAGCTGCCTCCTCATAGGAATAATCTCTGCCGTAAACGTTCTCGTAGGCGTATTCAAGATAGTTTTCATAGCCCATAAGCTCTGCCATCTTGTTATTGTTCTCGGCAAACTCGGCGTAAAGAGCGGGGAGCTGCTTTATCTGCTCGGAGCTGGAAAGCGCCAGAAACTCTGCCTCAATAGCGCTGTTTCTGTCCTTGAGAGCGGTATATTCGGGGTTAGAGATAGTATCGGAATCAAAGAGATATGCGTTGATCTCCTCTTCTGTCATGCCGTAGTAATAGAAATCACGGTAGCAGGAATCATAGAAGGGACGGGAAAGGGTGTAGAACTTTGCTATAACGGCGGTCTGGTACTCCATCATATACTCGTGAGTTTCCTTGAGCTCGTCGTTTTTCATATCACAGTAATAAGCGATCTCAGCAAGCTGCTTCTGAGAGATAGCATTCTCTACCATCTCATAGAGCTCTGTGTGGATAGCGTCAACTACCGCGTATTCGTCAGCAAGCGCGCCTTCCTCTGCGTATCCGTGAAGCTCGGGATCGTATTTGTCCGCAGCCTCGATCAATGCGAGGACCTCATCATACTTTGCGTCGATAGCCGCTTCGTCATCCTTGGTAAAGCTGAAGGTAAGGGCATCCTTATGGATGTTGTTGGACTCACCCCACAGGCAGCTCGTGCAGTTCTCGTTTGTGCAGGGGATAACTCTGGAGGGCTCGGAGGAGGATTCTGCATAATTGTGTCCCAAAGCGTCAACGTTGTTATATTCCATCTTGCCGCAGTTGGCGCATCTGTAGTCGGTTGAGCCGGGACGCAGGCAGTCGGGCTTTGTCTCCATTGTGACCTGCATATCGTGGCCTGTAGCCTTGATCACAGTTTCCTGCTTTTCTCCGCAGGAGCAGATCTTTACCTCAACTCCGTCTTCCGTGCAGGTGGCGGGGGTCGAGTCGGACTCGGAAAGCACGAATTCGTGTGCGTGATTAAGGTTGCATCCGACGGCGTTGAGTGCCATCGACAGTAGAAGCATTAAAACTAATATAAGCGAAATTATTTTTTTCATAGCTGTTCTCCTTTGCTATAAATAGTATATGGTATTGTACCATACAAAGCCGAAAATTTCAAGACTTTTTGCAGTCTTAGCTGCGAAATATTGCATATTTTGGCGATATTGCCAAAATAAATAGCAATTTTTGACAGTTTTGACGAACTTATATTTACTTGTCGAGAAAAATACGGCACACCTCACCGGAGGCATGCCGTATTTTCAAAAGGAGGCGAAAGCTTCCTTATCAATATGCGATAGTGGTCATAAGCGAGTATTCGGGCTGGGAGACGTCAAGACGGGATGCCTGAACCACGATAGGTCTGTCGCTTTCAACAAGGACAGCATAGGGCTTTTCCTTGGGGATAGAGACTCCGTCTGCATTCTTGATCTTATCAAGACGGATGTGGTGTGTGCGCTCATGCGCGCACTCTGCCTCAAAACCACGCAGGGGCTCCGAGTCCTCAAAAAATACTGTAAGCTTTATTTTTGCCGTCTCGCCCGAGAGGTTGAGAACGCAAACAGCCTCGTGGCTGACGTAGTCACCCTTTGCCGTGCTGCTCATAAAGCCATCGGGGATAAGCCAGGTGTTTTTTCCGTACATAAGATATACCTCACATAAATTGTTTTATAAATAAAGTATATCACGGTTTTTGCCCGCCGTCAAGAGTGTTTATTCTCCGAAAACCAGCGACGCGGTATAAAGTCCGTAGTTTTTCTCACCGATAGCTATGCTTGCCCATACCTCGACTGACCCCTCGAATTTGATCATTTTGAGGTTGTCGCAGCCATAGAGCGCCATATTGCCTATTGTTGTTATGCTGTCGGGGAGGAGAAGCGAGGTCGCCGCCTTAGCCGAGGGGTAGCAGATAAGAGTAGTCTTGTCTATGTCGAACAGAACGCCGTCAACATCGCTGTAATGCGTGTTTTTCTCATCCACGGCGATATGCACAAGGCTCTTGCAATCTGCAAATGCCATATCTCCTATGGAGTAGACCGTGGAGGATATCTGAACCACGGTGATGTCGGGATTTCCCTTGAACGCGCCTGCCTCAATGGTGGTGACAACGTCACCCGAGGGGCTTTTTTCGGGGATAACGACGTACAAGTCGTCAATATCGCCTATGCCGACCACCGTGCATGTGCCGTTGCCAAAGGACTTGTATTCAAGCGAGGGCTCGGCGGGAGTTTCGGTGGGCTGCTCTGTAGGTTGCTCTGTGGGAGCGGTCGAGGGCTTTTCTGTGGGAGTGGGTGTGTGGCTTTCGGTGGGAGTCTGATCTGAGGTGTTATCTGAGGGAGTCTCGCCTTCAAGATATGTAGGCGTCTCAAGAGTATTTGAGGGGGTTTCATTCTTTGCTTTCCTTTTGGAGCAGGCGCTCATCGACAGAATAAGTGTCAACGCAAGCACACCTGCGAGCAAAGCGGTAAAGATGTTTTTTTTCATTTTTCAACGTCCTTTCGTTTTTGTTGGTGAACCAATTATATCAAGCCATACCCAAACAGTCAACAAAAACTCATTGACATAAAAACCCCTTTGCGCACAAGGAAAAACACGCGGCGAGTCAAACCGAGCCGCTTTGATCTTACCTGCCCCTTTTCGACGAAAAAAAGTTTTCGACAAATGATAAGATAGCGACGGGATATTCCGTCGAAAAATCTCTGTTTTGCGGAACATAAAAAAGAGGCTGCACAGGCAACCTCTTCTATATTCTGATCTTATGAAAAAATTCTTTCAAAAAGCAGTTTGAAGCCGTCTATAAGTCCGCTTGCGGAAAGTGTTTTTTCAAAAATGTATTCAAGCAGGATCTTAAGGCTCATAACAATGAGCACGATTCCTCCCGCGCGCTCCGCCACGTGTTGAAATTTTGCTCCGAATACCGCTCCGATCTTGACACCTATCACGCACATGATAAAGGTTATGATGCCTATAAGCGCTATTGCGAGAAAAATATTTGTGTTCTGGAGCATAGAAAAGCTGACGCCGACCGCGAGCGCGTCGATGCTTGTGGCGATCGCAAGGGGAAACATTGCCTTAAAGGAGAAATCCGCGTCGGTACAGTCATCGCATCCAAAGGATTCGCGGATCATATTTGCGCCTATCAGAAGCAGTAATGCAAATGCTACCAGCGGTGCGATATTTGATATGAGTGATGAGAAGGTCTTTCCTAAAAAATAACCCAAAAGGGGCATCAGTGCCTGAAATCCGCCGAAATAAAGCCCGGCGGTGACGGTGTTTTTTAGTGTTGCTTTACCTGCCGACAAGCCCTTGCAGACGGATACGGCAAATGCATCCATAGCGAGAGCGAGGGCGGTAATAAAAAGTTCGGTTATTCCCATTATTATCCTCTAAAAATTAGTTCATCATTAAAATTTTTTACTCAGCAAAGGGCTCGCAGTTAAACTCAAACGCCTTGACAAGCGCTGAGTATAGCTCCTTTGAGTAGGGCAGGATCAGTATAGGCTCTCCGTGGATATACTGTGAGCCCTCCTGCTCCTCCTTGGACAGCACGTATTCGGATATATAAATATATTTTCTTGAATTTGGCGAAATGCCTGTGCGGATGACTCGCCTGTCAAGATAGACGGGCTTTTGGAGAGGCATGCTGTCACTCACGAAAAGTCCGCATTCCACCGGTGTGATGCGTATATCCTTGACGATGCCGAAAAAGTGCTGTACGGTGATGATGTTGTTTTCAAGCAATATTCTTTTATTCTGTATCATTATAGCCGCCGCGGAAATTAAAAGGGCAACGGACAGTGGGACGAGAAAGGCGTATGACGCGGCAACGGATACGACAAGCAATACCAATGCCGTCACGGCAAATGACGCCGCGGGTATTGTCAGGCTCAGTCTGTAAGGAAGTATTATTTTTCGTGTGCTGCTCATATTTTCACCTCCTGATATCATGTTCATATAATAATATCACTAAATGGAAATTTTGTCAACACGGATATGCCAAAAAAACTTCGCGAGGTGCCGTTAAATCATTGACAATCCGACTTATATATGATAAAATATAAGTGCAGATGGGTATTTTCACATATTGGAAAGGAGAACTTGTATGGCAAAAACAATCATTACGATAAGCCGTGAATTCGGAAGCGGAGGCAGAAGCATAGGCCGCGCGGTTGCAGACAAACTCGGATATAGGTTTTACGATCAGGAGATCATTATGCAGGTCGCCGAGCAGAGCGGACTTTCCAAGGAGATAGTTGAAAAATACGATGAGTACGCAACTCACAAAAACAGCTTTTTGTACTCCATCGCGGTCAATGCGGGCGGAGACGCGTACGGAGGGCTTTCCTTTGCGAATCAGGTCCAGATAGCTCAGTCAAACGTCATCAAGGCAATAGCGGATGAAGGAAATTGCGTTATAGTTGGACGCGGAGCGGATTACATACTCCGTGACAGAGAGGACTGCTTGCACGTCTTTATCCATGCTGATCTCAAGAGCCGTGCCGAGAGGGTTGTAAAGCTTTACGGAGAAACAGATAAAAGGATAGAGGACCGACTCATAGATAAGGACACAAAGAGAAAGGTTTTCTATCGCTCGTTTACCATGCGCGATTGGGGGCTTTGCGAGAATTACGACATTTCACTCGATTCCGCGAAGATCGGAATTGACAAATGTGTTGATATTATTGTCGATATAGCCAAAGGATAATTTGTATTAAGAATGTTAGGACGGTGTTTTTTGTGAACACCGTCCAAATTTTTGTTTTTTGCAGGATGTACGAATAAAATTTGCAGAATTTTATTGACAACGTAGAGGCATAGTGATATAATTGGTGTATGTTTTTACTTTATTAAAGTAAATAATAGCAAAATCTTTTGGAACACGGAGACATAGTTATGAAACTCAAAAAGCTTATTTCTCTCACACTTATCCTTTGCGTTGTGGCAAGCATGACACTTGTTTTTGCTTCCTGCGATCAGACAAAGGACGACGGAAAATATACCATAGGAATATGCCAGCTTATTCCTCACGTTGCTCTTGACGCAGCAACACAGGGCTTTAAGGATGCTATAGTTGCGGAGCTTGGCGAAGAAAACGTGGAATTTATTGAAAGCAACGCAAACGGCGAAGCGTCTGTTTGTACGACCATAGTCACCGACCTTGTAAACAAAAAGGTCGACCTCATCCTCGGTAACGCTACCGCGGCGCTTCAGGCGGCTGTTAACGGCACGTCCGATATTCCTGTTCTTGGAACGTCCATTACGGACTATATGACCGCGCTTCAGCTTGATTCCTTTAACGGAACCATCGGCGGCAACGTGTCGGGAACCACTGACCTTGCTCCCCTTGATAAGCAGGCGGATATGATCCTTGAGCTTTTCCCCGACACAAATAAGGTTGGACTTCTTTACTGCGCGTCCGAGCCTAATTCCGAGTATCAGGTATCTATTGTAAAGGAATATCTTGAGGGCAAGAGCATTGAGTGCCAGAAGTTCGGATATACGGACGCGACCGAGATGGGCTCTGTTTCCGCAACGGCTGCGGCATGGGCAGACGTTCTTTACGTTCCCACCGATAACCTTGCCGCAAACTCTCCCGATGTTATTGACGGCGCAATCGGAGACACTCCTCTTATCGCGGGTGAGTCGGGTATTTGCTCGGGATGCGGAGTTGCCACACTTTCTATCGACTATTACGAGCTTGGTCAGATCACAGGTAAAATGGCTGTGAAGATACTCAAGGGCGAGGCTGATATTTCAACTATGCCCGTTGAGAGTGCCGCAAGCTTTACAAAGATGTATAATCCCGAAAAGTGCGAGCAGCTCGGTATAGATACCGATGCTCTTGAAGCGGCAGGCTACGTTGCTATCGGATAATCCAATTTGAAATAATGAAATTTGTGCTTTACCGCAGGGTAAGGCACAAATTGTTAATTTAACAAAAAGAATTTTTAAGCAAACATACAACGAAAGGAAATCTTAACAGATGGATATTATGTCTTGGCTTGGCACGTTGCCCGGCGCGGCGGCGCAGGGGCTTGTGTGGGGCTTGATGGCGGTCGGCGTATATATGACGTACAAGATACTTGACGTCGCAGACCTTACGGTCGACGGCTCAATAGCAACAGGCGCGGCGGTGTGCGCGGTGCTTGTTACAAACGGAGTGAATATTTGGGTAGCGATGCTTTGCGCGCTGCTGGCGGGAATTCTCGCGGGAACGGTCACAGGGCTCATACACGTGTTTTTCGGGATCCCCGCAATACTTTCGGGAATTCTGACACAGCTCATGCTCTGGTCAGCTAACCTTCTCATACTTGGCGGTAAGGCAAACCTCGGTCTGCCAAGACTCAAGTTCGGAGACAAGCTTCTTATCTCCTCGGACGTTGCGGTATCAAACGGAAAAATATTCGTCACGCTCGGAATACTTGCCGCAGTGTGCGCGGTGGTTATACTTGCGCTGTACCTTTTCCTCGGTACAAAATTCGGCGCCGCGGTAAGAGCTACGGGTAATAACCTCAATATGAGCCGCGCTCAGGGAATAAACACCAATCTCACAAAGGTAGTTGGTCTTGCTATTTCCAACGGCGTGGTTGCTCTCGCAGGCTCGCTCTTAGTTCAGCAGCAGGGCGGTGCATCGGTTGATATGGGACGCGGCGCGATAGTTTACGGACTTGCGGCGATAGTTATAGGCGAGGCGCTTTGCGCACGCTTCAATACCCCATACGTCGTAAAGCAGATATGCGTTATCTGCGGCGGTATTATATATTGGTTCGTATATCAGACTGTAATCTTTATAGGTCTGCCCACGGAATACTTCAAGATGCTTTCCGCTATCGTGGTCGCGCTGTTCCTCGGCTTGCCCTATATTAAAAAGACGTATTTTTCCAAGGCCAAGAAGAAGGAGGGACACAAGAATGCTTGAAATATCAAACATTTCCAAGACCTTTAACGTTGGCACTGCAAACGAGAAGATGGTGTTTGACGGACTTTCCCTCACTCTTAACGAGGGCGACTTTGTGACCGTCATTGGCGGAAACGGCGCGGGAAAATCCACGATGCTCAATCTTGTCGCGGGCGTGTACCCCGTTGACGAGGGGCATATAAAAATAGGCGGAGTTGACGTAACGAAGCTCCCCGAGCACAAAAGAGCAAAATATATTGGACGGGTTTTCCAGGACCCCAGAATGGGTACGGCTACTGATATGTGGCTTGAGGACAACCTTGCAATCGCGGAGTGCCGCGGCACACGCAGAGGCCTTGGCTGGGCGCTCAAGAGGTCCGACAGAATAAGATACAGAGAGATACTCCGCGAGCTTGACCTCGGACTTGAGGACAGACTTTCCACTAAAATGGGACAGTTCTCGGGCGGTCAGCGTCAGGCGGTGACGCTGCTTATGGCGACTATGAGAAAGCCTCAGCTTCTCCTGCTTGACGAGCATACTGCCGCGCTTGATCCCAAGACCGCAGCTAAGGTGCTTGAGATAACCGACAGACTTGTTCGCGAAAACCATCTTACAACTCTTATGGTCACACACAATATGCGTGACGCTATAACCCACGGAAACCGACTTATTATGATGAACGCGGGTAAGATAATTCTTGACATCAGCGGCGAGGAAAAGAAAAACCTCACAGTCGATATGCTCCTTGACGCCTTCTCCAAGGCTTCTGGCGCAGAATTTGCAAACGACCGCGCGTTGTTATCGTAAGGAGAGGAATTTGCGGGAAACCATTTTTTAAAAAAAAGGGTTTCCCGCACCCTTCCTAAAAAACTTTTCCGAAAATATACTTATTACCTACCCATCGTAATCGGAAACGGTGGGTTTTGGATTTATAAGAGAATGGCGTCCTAACAAAAACAAACGATTTATGAGTAAGCGTTTGTGTAGGATAGGAGTCAAGAGGAAAGGGAGGAATCGCAACCTCCCTTTCCTCTTGTGGCTTTTTGGTGACTTTGCAGCTATTGGCAAAGTCACAGAAAAAAACAATTGACACCCCACCTCAAAAATGCTATAATCAACTTAAAGAAAATCCAAGCAAAGGAAATATAATTATGTCAGCAAACACCGTAGCATTACCGTCAAGCGAGAAAAAGCTTGCCGACACAAGCATAAAAAACACTTGGGTCTGCCCCGAATTCAAGGTCTCGGGAGCTTTCTCCTCACATATGGTACTCCAAAGAGAGCAGCCCATCGTGGTATGGGGCTTCTCAACAGCCGTCGGAAGCACGGTCAAGGGCGAATTTATGGGAGAGGGAAGCTTTACGACCGTTGGCGAGGACAACACCTGGACACTTAAATTTTTGCCCCACCTCTGCGTTTACGAGGGACAGACAATGAAAATATACGACGATCTCGGACACGAGGTCATATTTGAGGACATACTTGTAGGCGACGTATGGCTTATCGGCGGTCAGTCAAACGCCGAGCTTAACCTCGCGCCCTGTATGGTGCTCACCCCCAGCGTTGACTTTTACGACGGCGATAACTTCCGCCTGTTCTCTCAGACACAGGCGTACGTCTATATGAATCAGCAGTATTGCGAGCAGACTCAGCCGGACGTCATAAATCCCGAGTGGTGTTGGAAGCGTCCCGACGAGGCGGCATCCTTGTCCTTCTCGGCTCTTGGCTACTATTTCGGCCGTGAAATGATAAAGAAGACCGACGTGCCGATAGGACTTATAATGATGTGCGCGGGCGGCGCTTGTGTGCGCGAGCTTGTCCCCGAGGCGTTGGCTGCCGAGATGGGCTATACATACGGTAACAACGTGCGGATGTCGGGCTACTACAACACCCTAATTCATCCGTTTTTGAAGCTTGCCTTTAAGGGAATGATGTATTTCCAGGGTGAGAGCGAGGGCTGCGACCCCAATTTTGCACCGAGATACGACTGCGAGCTTGCTATGCTCGTGGCTGACGAGCGCATAAGATTCGGCAGAGATTTTCCGTTCTATAACGTGCAGATATCAAGCTACGGCGAGGACGGAAAAAAGTTTTTCCCGTGGCTTGACATAGTTCGTGTAAAGCAGTTTGACGCGTTAAAGCTTATCCCCAATTCCACGCTTTCCGTCTCAATGGACCTGGGTTCGCCCGAGGACTACGGAGACTGGGCACATTCTCCCCGCAAGCTGGAGCTTGCCGAGAGACTTGCCTCTCTCATTCTTGCGCGCGAGTACGGAGTCGGAAAGGAGAGCGAGGTCTCCTCGCCTATGCCCATATCCGCAAGGCTTTCCGCGAATAAGAGCAAGATCGAGATTGATTTTATAAATGTCTCGGCGGGGCTTTGCGCAAGCGGACTTGATCCCGTGAGCAGTCTTGAAAAGGAAGTACACGGTTTCTCAATAGGCGAGCGTGATTCACAGATACCTTGCAGGGCAACTATAAGCAGCCGTTGCCGTGTGACAGTCGAGCTGCCCGAGGATGTCGACGCAGATGCTGTCGCGCTCGTAAATTACGCTTATTTTTCAATAATCACACCCGAAAACGCGACCCTCCGCGGCGGAAACAATCTCCCCGCGCCCGCGTTTAGCTTGAAGGTTAACTAAAGCTCCGCACAATATTTATGCGGAAATATCCCACAAAAAAGGAACAGCACGACTGTTCCTTTTTATGTTGACATTAAACTGTCAAAGGGATATAATATTATTGAAAATTTGGTGAAGCTTATATAAAAAATCAAATATTTTGAGAAAAACATGTCCGTTTTCGGTCTCGCTTTACGACCTATACTTATAGCGACCCTAAACCAAATACGAAAGGACAGGCACATGGCACAAAATAACAACAATCAAAGGACGTTGCTTGATGACGACAAGATAGTAGAGCTATATTGGGACAGAGATGAGCGCGCGATAGACGAAACGGACAGAAAATACCGCAACTATCTCCACACGATAGCATACAATATCGTTCACGACAGACTTGACTGCGAGGAATGTCTCAACGATACGTATCTTGGTACGTGGAACTCTATCCCCCCAACCAGACCCAATATACTGCAAGCGTTTCTTGCGAGAATTATGCGCAACGTTGCGGTAGACAAATACAGGAAAAATCATGCGGCGGGCAGAGTCCCATCCGAGCTTATCGTATCCTTGGACGAGCTTGATGAGGCGATGATATACGAGGACACCTCAAGCGAGGATGCGACCGTTGCGGCAGTCGCCGAGGCTCTAAACAGATACGTCAAGGGACTTGACGAGCGCGAGCAGCTTATATTTGTTTGCAGATATTATTATGCGGATCGCATAGCGGATATCGCAAAAATGATGGGCGTGAGCGAGAAGACGGTGTCCAGAGCATTACATAGCATGCGAGACAGACTCCGCGATGAGCTTGAAAAGGAGGGAGTTGAACCGTGAACAAGAGACAGCAAATGAATCTCGATATAGTATCGAGAATCGATGATGAAATAATAGAAAAAAATACCGTGAAAAGAGCAAGACTGATTGCGGGTAAGGGCAGGAGAAATAACAAAAAACTCGTTTTGCTGCTTGTCGCCATAATCACGCTTATCGCAATAATGATCCCTCTGTTTATCGTGCTGTTTTCAAAGCAGGTGCCTGTTTATGAGGGAATGACGGTTTCAACTACATATCAGCCGAGCAAAAACACCGCCTCAAGCGGTGGAGTGACTATGCTTTCGGCAAGTGGCTCGGGCGGATCGCAAATCAGCTTCCTTAAGGACGACAACGGCAACCATAACGGACACAACAAAAAGCCCGTTGAAGATATTGTGGACGACGAGTTCTCCTCAAGTCTGACTATTCCCGAGCAGCAGATGTACTATGCAAATCCGAGTCAGGACATTTATATCACCGTACACATATCCAACCCCGACAGCTTTGAGATTTTGTCCTTTACACTCAACGGCAAAAAATATTCCTCGTATATGTTCGAG
>JAZQKI010000015.1:0-34803 GCA_045542075.1 Eubacteriales bacterium | reverse complement strand
GCCATGTCGTTCTGTGAGCCAAGGAGTTGATTTATGACATTGTCTTCCTAAGACCGCTTGGCCTCCGACTTCCTAAGAAGGTTACACGCTCCGCGCTTCAGAACGCGGCTTCTATCGCATCGGTAATTCTTACTACCGAGTCTGTGGTTGCCGATATTCCCGAGCCCGAACCTGCAGCTCCCGCAGGCGGCATGGGCGGTATGTATTGATAGATATTTGGATATATGAGGAAGAGGGGAACTTTTTGAAAAAGTTTCCCTCTTCCTCATACTCGCATAGCGGAGTTTTATGCTGAAGGCAAAAAACTCGCGTCACTTGCCCGCAAGTGACAGCTCCCTTCAAAAACTTTACCGAATAATTTTCTTAACCTCGCTTAATTTACAGCACTTTCTATACTTTATTGACATTTTTTCTGTTTTGTGATAAAATAATTATATAAACTTATAAGGAGGTCAGTATGGATAATAACTTCACTCAAATTCCAAATGACGAGGCAATCGATCAAGCCGTAGCTCCAAATGAAGATATGAACGAGCCCGTCACAAGTGATGCAGAGCCTGATATCAGCGCTCCCTTGGAAGAAATTTCCCCGAGAATAACCTTCAATGATGTTCTTGATCAATACAAGTACATATATAAAAACACAACGCGCCTAATACTCTATGCCCTTATTTTGTCTGTATTCTGGACTGTGTCCAATTGTATAAGATACGGCGGCTTTGCAGAGGGCGGAAGCGGGATTATTATTTCATTTATACTGTTCTTCCTGTTTTTCATTGTAAAAAAGAGTATAAAAATAAACGCCAAGGCGCAATTTGATAAAAAAGGTGACGTTACCTACCGCGTTTTCTATAACAGAATAGAGTACGAGTACAGAGTCGGCGGCGACCTCTACACATTTTACAGAATAGACCCCAAGAAGATCACAAAGGCAAAGCTTCTGCAAAATACCCTCGTCTTTGTTCACGAGGGAGTTTGCTTTATGATCCCCTGCCGAGATTTGGGACGTGACAGCCTTATTTACAAGGCAGTGTTGTCAGAAAAGGACAAAAAGGCGTGTAAGACTCGTTCTCGCACAAAGCGTCAGACCGCTATAATCTGGCTTCTCGCATCGGCGGTGACGGTTCTTACGGCAACTATAATTGTTTCCATATTCGCGCCCTTGGCGGCTATACCGTTTGCATTTCTGTCGTTCTTCTCTATCTCTCTCCCTATTATTTCTCTTGCCTTTATAGGCGGTTGGAGAGCTCGTGGAAAGGGACTGATTATAGCGACGTGTATAATTCTTATATTGGCGCTATTTGTTTCCTTTGTAGCAGCTACAGGTGTGTATGACGAAGCCTATGTCGATGAGGACGAAGCAGCGGCAAACAATATTCTTGACAGAACAGCTGAATTTACGCACGTGGATTTTCCTGACGTTTATAACGTATACCTTAACGAAAATCAATTCTATGACTCACAGACCAAATCCTACGTCACATATACGTATATGGATTGCTCTCTTACCGAAGAGAACAGCGAATATCTGAAATCCCAGGTCGTGAAAAGTGATTTGTGGATAACCGAAATGACCGAGGAGATGGAATACTTTATCGGCAACAGTTATTCCCCCTATAACGATCCGTTTATGATCGTCAATCTTACCGAGGGTACGTACAATCAGCTCCCATCAACCAAAAATACGTGTGAATATGTAATAATTGCATTTAATTATTCGGCAAATTCCATATTTATATATACCTTCTCAAAGGCATATTCGGACGTTATAACTTCAACACCCGGCACCATTATGGCATAACCGAAAATTCCGCAGGAATAAACCTGCGGAATTTTTTTGACCTGAATATCCCTCACGTATATAAGATAATATTATATTATAAATATTCACTTTTGAGAAAAATATTTTTGTTGACAAAATCCCGCATAAATGCTATACTGATTTATAGTGGAATAATGTTTATTTTTTTAGAAAGGAGGGCTTATCATGGCAGAAAACAAGAAGGATGATCTTCAGGATTCCGACATCGACAAACTCGAAAATGATGAAATGATCAAAGATGAAATTGACGGTGCCCCCGCCCCAAGTCCCTCCGAGGAGGAAGTCAAGGAGTCTGATAACACAAAAGAGTCCGATGACAAGGAAATAGACATTGACGATATCGACGAGAACACAGACTATGCCGAGATCGAAGAGATAAAAAAGGAGCTTGAGGAGGACAAGAACGAGGACTCCGCAACCGAGGCATACGAGGAAGAGCTTGAAAATAAGTTCGACATGCTCGTAGAGCTGCTTGACGATAAGAAATATACCGAGTTTATGCAGGGCCTTGAGGAGCTAAACCCCGTAGACGCCGCAGATTTCTTCTCTGAGCTTCCTTCCCAGCGTATACCGGCAGTCTTCAAGCTTCTCAAGAAAGACACGGCAGCGGAGGTTTTTGCCGAGCTTGAGAGCGACGTACAGCACAAGATCATCACCGCGATGACCGACCGAGAGCTTTCTATCATTATCGAAGAGCTTTCCGTCGACGACGCGGTTGACATGCTCGAGGAGCTCCCCGCAAACATCGTGCGCCGAGTCCTCAAAACCGCAACCCCCGAAACCCGCGCGGAGATAAACAAGTTCCTCGCTTACCCCGACGACAGTGCGGGAAGTGTCATGACCGCCGAATTTATCGACCTGCGCGCAGAAATGACCTGTACTCAGGCGATAGAGCATATACGAATAACAGGTATTGACAAGGAAACCGTGTACTATGCGTACGTCACAGACAACAGACGTGTGCTTCAGGGTATCATTTCCTTCAAGGACCTTCTCTACGCAGAGCCCGACGCCCTTATAGCCGACGTAATGAGCGATCAGATAATCTGCGCGTCAACTCTTGACGACCAGGAAACCGTCGCGGACACCATTTCAAAGTACGACCTTTTGGCTCTCCCTATCGTTGATAAGGAAAACCGACTCGTAGGTATCGTTACGGTCGACGACGCGCTTGACGTCATCACCGAGGAGGCTACCGAGGATATCGAAATGCTCGCAGGTATGGCGCCTACCGACAAGCCTTATATGAGAACGGGCGTGTGGGAGACTTGGCGCAAGCGATTCCCCTGGCTGCTTATCATCATGATATCCGCAATATTTACGGGTATGATAATGGCAAAATATGAAGCCGCTCTCGGAACCTATGCTATTCTTGCAGTATTCGTGCCTATGCTTATGAATACGGGCGGTAATGCGGGAAGCCAGGCATCCGTTGCTATAATCCGCGCGCTCTCGCTTGACGAAATATCAATGGGCGACATATTCAAGATCATCTGGAAGGAATTCCGCGTTTCCCTGCTCTGCGGAGCTTGTATTGCAGTCGCTTGCTTTATCAAGACCATGCTTGTGGATTTCAAGCTTGACTTTACGTGGGAAAACGTCGAGGTCGCATTGATAGTCAGCGTCACCGTTATCTGCGCGATAGTTATCGCCAAGCTTATCGGCGCGTGCCTCCCTATAGGCGCAAAGCGCATAGGACTTGACCCCGCCGTCATGGCAACTCCCCTTATCGCAACTATCGTTGACACACTGACACTTATCGTATATTTCGCGATAGCTTCAAAAATTCTTGGGTTCTGATTTCACTTAATAGAAGCTTATCAATCGATTAATGTCAACTGAATGGAGGATATATAATGACCGATGTTTTTGAAGTTTTAGATATGCTTGATTGGAATATGCCTGCTGAAATTCAATCTGCGGGCATTGAATTAGCCAAAAGCAATAAAGATATTAAGCCATTCATCCAACCATTAACCCCTAAACACAATAAAAATGTTTGGGGTAATTGTGCTATAATTGTATCCACGAAAAGTGATGGAGAATTAGATCCTTATTTAATTGAATTGCTGGAATGGATACAAGATCTGAATTGGCCAGGAGCATTTTGCATCTTCGATAGGCTGCAAAAGTATTCAGATAATTGCACAATCAATAGTGCGATAAATATTTGTTTAGACAGAGCGAAAAGCTCTAATGACGAGTCATGGCAAAACAACTTATGTATGCTTGCAGAAAAACTTAATTTATAAAAAGCGGTTATCAAAAATCAAGTAATTACAAACAAAAAACAGGTTGCATTACTGCAACCTGTTTTTTTATGTCATTGACAATTATTCAGCCTTAGCGTCCTCGTCAATGAGTCTGACGATAGCCATTTCAGCTGCGTCACCGCGGCGAACACCGATCTTGAGGATCTGTGTGTAACCGCCGTTACGGTTAGCGTACTTGGGAGCGATCTCGTCAAACAACTTCTTTGCAACGTCTTCCTTCGTAATGTAGGAAAGAGCTGCTCTATAGCTTGCAAGAGTGTTCTTCTTGCCAAGTGTGATCATCTTTTCTGCGATGGAACGAACTTCCTTTGCTCTTGTGAGAGTTGTCTCAACCTGTCCGTTCTCAAGCAAAAGTGTAACCATGCCGCGAAGCATTGCGTTTCTGTGCGCGGTGGTTCTGCCGAGCTTTCTATTTGCGGGCATCTCTGATTCCCTCCTTCTGATATATTACTGTATTATCAAATAATTTTTACTCCTCGTCGCGCTTGAGGTCAAGTCCGAGCGAATGGAGTTTCTGAATAACTTCGTCAAGCGACTTCTTACCGAGATTACGCACCTTGATCATATCCTCTTCAGTGCGGTTAGTAAGATCTTCAACTGTGTCAATGCCTGCGCGCTTCAAGCAGTTGAAGCTACGAACAGACATGTCAAGTTCCTCAATGGTCATCTCAAGAACCTTTTCCTTCTTGGTTTCCTTACTCTCGATCATAATCTCAGCCTTCTTTGCGTCATCTGAAAGATCCACAAACAAGTTGAGATGCTCATTGAGAATCTTGGCTCCGAGAGAAATCGCTTCCTTAGCCGAAATAGTACCGTTTGTCACTACCTCAAGCGTGAGCTTGTCAAGGTCAGTGTTGCTACCGGAACGTGTATTTTCGACTTCATAGTTCACCTTGTAAACGGGGGTGTATATCGAGTCAGTGAATATAGTGTTGATAGGCATTGAAGCATTCATGCCGAGGAAATCGCTGTGAAGCTGCTTGTTGCGCTCCTGCGAAACGTAGCCTCTGTCGCAGTTGAACGTAAGCTCCATGTAGAATCTCTCGTTCTCTGCTACTGTTGCTATGTGGTGATCGGGGTTAAGAATTTCAATGTCGCTATCCTGCTTGATATCTCCCGCAGTTACGTCATGCTCTCCGAGGACGTCAATGTACACAGTCTTGGGACCGTGGCAGTTGAGCTTTGCGATGATTCCCTTTACGTTAAGAACTATCTCGGTAACGTCTTCCGTTACACCGGGGATAGTGCTGAACTCGTGGAGAATACCGTCGATCTTTATGCTTGTTACAGCATAGCCGGGGAGCGAGCTCAAAAGAACTCTGCGAAGCGAGTTACCGAGTGTAATGCCAAAGCCTCTTTCAAGGGGCTCGACAACGAACGTTCCATGAGAACCGTCATCACTCGTCTCTACTGTAGTTATATTAGGCTTCTCTATCTCTATCATTCCAAATAACCTCCTATTAAAATTTCAAATATAAATTTCTTGTAATTGAGCGAAAATTGAGCGGTAACACCGCACAACTTCCCAATTATGCGGTATTACTTGGAATAAAGCTCGACGATAAGCTGCTCGTTGAAATCAAAGTCGATGTCTTCTCTTGCGGGGAATGCAACAACCTTAGCAGAGAGATCTGCCTTGTTGAGGTCAAGCCACTTGGGAGCAGTCTTCGACTCAAGAGACTCAGCAAGAGCCTTGAACTTCTCGGAAGAACGGCTGGATTCCTTAACGGAAATAACGTCACCGGGCTTTACGAGGAGTGAAGGAATGTTAACCTTCTTGCCGTTGAGTGTGAAGTGTGCGTGGAGAACGAGCTGACGAGCTTCCTTGTGAGACTCTGCGAGGCCCATTCTGTAAACTGTGTTGTCAAGACGTCTCTCGAGAAGAACGAGGAGGTTTTCACCTGTCATACCTTCCTTACGAGCTGCCTCTTCATAGTAGTTCTTGAACTGCTTTTCAAGAACGCCATAGTATCTTCTTGTTGTCTGCTTTTCACGAAGCTGAACGCCATATTCGCCCATCTTCTTCTTAGCTGCGCCGTGCTGACCGGGAGCTGTGCTTCTGCGGTCGAGTGCGCACTTACCACTTGTGCATCTTTCGCCCTTGAGGTAAAGCTTCTTACCTTCTCTGCGGCAAAGCTTGCATGAGGGTCCTGTATATCTTGCCATTTTTCAGTTCCTCCTTTTAGATTATACGCGTCTGCGCTTGGGGGGTCTGCAACCGTTGTGAGGGATAGGAGTAACGTCCTTGATGAGCGTTATCTGAAGACCTACTGTCTCAAGCGCACGGATTGCGGATTCACGTCCCGAACCGGGGCCCTTTACATATACTTCAACAGACTTGAGTCCATGCTCAACTGCTGCGCGAGCTGCAGTCTCGGAAGCGGACTGTGCTGCAAAGGGGGTGGACTTTCTGGAGCCCTTAAAGCCGAGCTCACCTGCGGAAGCCCAAGAAATTGCGTTGCCGTTAACGTCCGTGATTGTAACGATAGTGTTATTGAAAGTGGACTGAATGTGTACTACGCCCTTTTCAATATTCTTTCTTTCGCGGCGCTTTCTAACAACCTTTTTTGCTGTTGCTTTTGCCATCTTTATGCCACTCCTTTACTTCTTCTTGTTAGCGATTGTCTTTGCGGGACCTTTTCTTGTTCTCGCATTTGTCTTTGTTCTCTGTCCTCTTACGGGAAGACCTTTTCTGTGTCTGATACCGCGGTAGCAGTTAACCTCTACCAATCTCTTGATGTTAAGGGAAACCTCTCTGCGAAGGTCACCTTCAACGGTGTAAGAGTTTTCGATAACGTCACGGAGTTTTGCAATTTCTTCCTCTGTAAGATCCTTTGCTCTGGTATCGGGATTGATACCTGTAGCAGCAAGGATATCGTTTGCGCTCTTGCGGCCGATACCGTAAATGTAGGTAAGGGCGATCTCAACGCGCTTGTTATTAGGAATATCAACACCTGCTATACGTGCCATTCTGTTTTACCTCTCTGTTAAAATGAGTTGATTTGGTTAGTCGTCGGTGTGCGATTAACCCTGCTTCTGCTTGTGCTTGGGGTTCTCGCAGATTACCATGACTTTACCTTTTCTCTTTATGATCTTGCATTTTTCGCAGATCTTCTTAACGGACGGTTTAACTTTCATCTCTGTAAACCTACCTTTCTTTAGAGTATTTTTAGTAAAATCTTATTTGGAGCGCCATGTGATACGACCCTTTGTAAGATCGTATACCGAAACCTCAACGGTTACGTGGTCACCCTGCAAAATTCTAATATAATTCATTCTGAGCTTTCCCGAGAGATGGGCTGTAACTATGTGCCCATTGGGAAGCTTTACCTTGAAGACGGCATTGGGAAGCACCTCAACTACTTCGCCTTCAAATTCAATAACATCATCCTTCGGCATATAACCTGTTCCTTTCAATTACTCAAAAATCCGATTCGATAAGCGTCATTATCTGTACACCGTCAGCTGTGAGGGCGACCGTGTTTTCATAATGCGCCGAGAGAGAGCCGTCTGCGGTCTTTACCGTCCAGCCATCCGACATTTCTCTGACACCCTCACCGCCGATATTTACCATCGGCTCGATGGCGAGCACCATTCCCGCGCAAAGTCTCGCTCCTCTGCCCTGCGTTCCGTAATTCGGTACGTCGGGAGATTCGTGAAGCTCGCGACCAATGCCGTGTCCGATATATCTCTTGACTGTGGTAAAGCCGTTTGCCACGACGTGTGCGTCAATGGCGTGACCTATATCTCCGAGTCTGTTACCTATCTTGAACTGCTCAACTCCGCAAAAAAAGCTGTCTCTCGTTACCTCAATAAGCTTTTTTGCCTCGTCGCTTGCACGTCCAATGGCAACCGTTCTTGCGGCGTCACCGTGAAAGCCGTTTTTATAAGCTCCGACGTCTATCTTTACGATATCGCCTTCCTTGAAGAATACCTTCTTGGAGGGGATTCCGTGAATTACCTGGTCGTTTATGCTTATACAAGCGCTTCCGGGAAATCCGCCGTATCCGAGGAAGGAAGGCTTCGCACCCTGCGACTCGATATACTTGCGTATTATCGTGTCAAGCTCATAGGTGCTCATACCCTCACGGATGCTATCACGGGCGACGAGCAATGCCTCGCCCGTGATTCTTCCTGCTTCTCGCATTTCTTTGAGTTGCGCAGAATTTTTCAGCTGTATCATCCGTAAACCTCAGATTTATGCCTCAACCTTGGAGAGAGCCTCAAAAACAAGAGCTGTCGTATCAGCGACCTCCTCCTGTCCCTCGACTGTCGCAAGGATTCCCTTTGCCGCATAGAATTCCTTAAGCGGCTCGGTCTGAGTGTGGAAAGTCTTAAGTCTGTTTGCTACTGTCTCCGCCCTGTCGTCCTCTCTGATGTAGAGCGTATCTCCGCACTTGTCACATACACCCTCTACCTTGGGAGGAATGTAGTCAACGTGGTAGGAAGCTCCGCAACGGCAAACTCGTCTGCCGCTCATACGGGAAATGATCTTCTCGTCGGGAACCTCGATGCTGAGAACAACGTCGATCTTAACGCCCATAGCGTCAAGAGCCTCTGCCTGAGGGATCGAACGGGGGAAACCGTCAAGAATAAATCCATTCTTGCAAGCATCCGTCGAAAGATAATCCTTTATGATACCAACGACAACGTCATCGGGAACAAGCTTTCCTGCGTCCATATAGCTCTTGGCAGAGAGACCAAGCTCTGTGCCTTCCTTGATCGCGCCGCGGAGAATGTCTCCGGTTGCGATTGCAGGAATATTATACTTTTCAGAAATTCTTGCCGACTGTGTGCCTTTGCCCGCGCCGGGCGCACCCAACAATATCAGTTTCATATTGTTCCTCCGATAAAATTTTAGGTGTGGATCAATCAAGGAATCCCTTATAGTTACGCATTGTGAGCTGTGCCTCGATCTCACGCTCTGTCTCAAGAACAACACCTACTACGATGAGCACGGAGGTTCCGGAGAGTGCAAGAGCCTGGAAGGAGTACTGTCCGCAAGCTACGCAGATCGCGTTTATGATCATGGGAAGCCCGGAGATAGTACACAGGAAGAGTGCGCCTATAAAGGTTATACGGTTCAAAGTCTTCTGGATATAGTCCTTGGTAGGCTTACCGGGACGAATACCGGGGATAGCTCCACCGTTATTCTTGATATTATTAGCTACCTCAACAGGGTTGAAGGAGATCATAATATAGAAGTAAGCAAATGCTACAAGAAGGATCATGAAGAGTACTATATACAAAGGCTTTGTGTTAGCGAATATGTTTACAACTGTGTTCCAGAAGCTGCTCTTACCGTCCATGTTTGCAAAGCTTGCAATGGTTGCGGGAATAGTAACTATAGCGTTAGCAAAGATTACGGGCATAACGCCGGACATATTCAGCTGGAGAGGAAGGTTGGAGGACTGACCGCCGTACATCTTGCGTCCTACAACTCTCTTTGCGTACTGTACGGGAATGCGGCGCTCGGAATTTGTAAACCAAACAATGAAGAATACCGCTGCGAGTACAATAACAAGGATAACAACACACCAGAGGATCCACCAGGGGTTAAATCCATCCTGCTTGTTGTATATCTTCTGGATAAATCCAATCACTCCACCGGGGAGGCTGGAGATAATACCTGCGAAAAGGATGATGGAGATACCGTTTCCGATACCGTGGTCATTGATCTTTTCTGCCATCCACATAACTATGGATGCGCCTGCGCAGTAAACGGCTACCATTACGACAACCTGGAATGCGTAATTCTTGGAGGTGTCGATCGTGGTCATACCTGCGTTAATAACGTAAAGCGAGTAACCGATAGACGTGATTATTGCAAGGAGTATAGTTACTGCTCTTGTGAGCGCGGAGATCTTCTTTCTTCCCTCCTCGCCTTCCTTAGACCACTGCTCGAGCTTAGGAATAACGATTGTAAGAAGCTGAATTACGATCGAAGACGTAATGTAAGGAGATACGCCGAGAGCAAACAAGGTTGCCTGTGCAAACGCACCACCCGAAAGAAGATTCATAAATCCGAAAATAGAACCGGAGTTAAGCGCTTCAAAGTATTCAACTGCATCAGAGCTGATCCAAGGAACCATGACCGAGCAGCCAAGACGGTAGATCATTATGATAAGAAGAGTAAAGAGGAGTTTCGTTTTGAGCTCGGGAGTATTCCAAGCGTTTTTGAACGTCTTAAACATCCTTATACCTCCTCTGCCTGTCCACCTGCTGCTGTTATCTTTTCCTTAGCTGTTGCCGAAAAGACGGTTGCTTTAACAGTTATTTTCTTTGTAAGCTCACCGTTACCGAGGACCTTAAGTCCATCCATGGGCTTGCGGATAATTCTCTCTGCGAGAAGAGTATTGATGTCAACAACTGCGCCGTCCTCAAACTTGTTAAGGTCGCACACGTTAACAATTGCATAATTTGTTGCAAAATGATTCTTGAAGCCTCTCTTGGGAAGCTTTCTGTAAAGAGGAAGCTGACCTCCCTCAAAGCCGGGTCTTACACCGCCGCCGGAACGTGCGTTCTGGCCCTTGTGACCCTTACCTGCTGTTTTGCCGTTACCTGAGCCTGCTCCTCTACCCTTTCTGTAGGGTGCCTTTGCGGAGCCTTCTGCGGGGCGAAGTTCGTTAAGTTTCATTCTCAATTACCTCCTATTAAGCTTCTACAGTCTCAACTGCTACGAGGTGAGAGATTACTTTGATCTTGCCTGCAAGAACTGCGTCATCTGCGTGAACGATGCTGTCACCGATCTTGTTAAGACCGAGGGACTTAGCTGTTGCCTTCTGGTTGGGCTTTGCGCAGATAAGACTCTTAATAAGTGTTACCTTTTTCATCTTTCTGCTCCTCCTTAACCTTTAACCTGATCTACGCTGATTTCACGGATTTTCGCAACTTCCTCAGCTGTGCGGAGCTCCTTGAGTCCTTCAATAGTTGCCTTAACAACGTTTGTAGGATTGTTGGAACGGAGGCACTTTGCTCTGATGTTGGAAATACCTGCAGCCTCAAGAACTGCTCTTACCTTACCACCCGCGATAATACCTGTACCGAGTGCAGCAGGCTTAAGAAGAACCTTACCTGCGCCGAATACACCTACTACCTCGTGGGGGATTGTTGTTCCCTTAAGGGAAACTGTGATCATATTTTTCTTCGCATCTTCAATTCCCTTGCGGATTGCTTCGGGAACTTCTGCGGCCTTTCCGAGACCTACGCCTACATGACCATTGCCGTCACCGACAACCATGAGAGCTGCGAAACGTGCAATACGTCCGCCCTTAACTGTCTTGGAAACACGGTTCAGCGAGACGAGCTTTTCTGTGAGCTCGAGCTCTGCCGGATTGATTTTCTGTGCCATTTCTGGTTTCCTCCTGAATTGTTCAAATAATTGTTTGAACAGTGTACAAACCGGTTACTAATCCAAATGGATTAGAACTTCAGGCCGCCCTCGCGAGCGCCTTCAGCCAATTCCGATACACGTCCGTGATAAAGATACCCGCCTCTGTCGAATACGACCTCTGTAATACCCATTGCAACTGCCTTCTCAGCAAGTGTCTTGCCTACCTGACGAGCTGCTTCCTTGTTTCCGCCGTTGCCCTCAAAGGACTGACCGTAAGTCGAAGCGGAAACCAATGTCTTACCTGCAACATCGTCGATGATCTGTGCCGAGATGTTAGCGTTAGAACGATATACGCAAAGACGAGGACGAGCTGCTGTGCCCGAGATCTTTGCTCTGACTCTCTTATGTCTCTTAAGACGAGCCTTGTTACTGTCTTTTCTTGATACCATTTTACTCCACTCCTTTCAATTATTTACCGGTCTTTCCGGCCTTACGACGAACCTTTTCGTCAACGTAACGGATTCCCTTGCCGTGGTAGGGCTCGGGAGGACGCTTGCCTCTGATGACTGCTGCCATCTGACCAACCGCCTGCTTATTTGCACCTTCAACAACGATTACGAGACCGCCGTTGATCTTTTCTGTAACCATCTTGTCAATTCCCTGAGCCTTGATTCCATTCTCATCGGGAACAGAGATAGTTACTTCTGCTGTATCGCTGATGATGAACTTAGCCTGGGGAAGACCGGTCTTAGGCATAAGGGAGTGACCCATGTAAAGGTGAAGCTCCTTGCCCTTCTTAACTGCCTTGTAACCAACACCGCTGATTATAAGGATCTTTCTGAAGCCAGTGGATACACCTGTTACCATGTTCTGGATAAGAGCACGTGTAAGACCGTGTACGCTTCTGTCTTCCTTTTCGTCTGTGGGACGAGATACGATAACCTGATTGCCCTCGAGAGCGATTGTCATTCTCTCGCTGAAGCTCTCTGTAAGAGTACCCTTGGGGCCCTTAACAGTTACAACGTTACCGTTAATAGTTACTGTAACACCTGCGGGTATTTCGACAGGCATTCTACCAATTCTTGACATAGTATATACCTCCCGTTAAATTACCATACAAACGCGAGGACTTCGCCGCCAACCTTAAGTGCGCGAGCCTTCTTGTCTGTCATGATTCCCTTAGATGTGGACACGATAGCGATTCCGAGACCGTTCATTACCTTAGGCATATCCTCGTAACCTGCGTAGATACGAAGACCGGGCTTGGAAACTCTCTTGAGTCCTCTGATAACCTTCTGCTTGCCGATGTACTTGAGGGTAACTCTGATTGTACCCTGCTTGTCATCTTCGATGATCTCATAGCTCTTTACATAACCCTCTTCAACAAGGATCTTAGCTATGGATTCCTTCATGTTGGATGCAGGAATGTCCACAGTCGCGTGCTTAGCGTTGCTAGCGTTACGAATTCTTGTGAGCATATCTGCAATTACGTCTGACATCTGCATTTTAATTTTCCTCCTGATGCAAGTATGATTTTTTCTTGCTGCCACGCCCTGCGTGGCGGCGTATCGGCGGTTAAGTCCAACCCGGTAAGGCACCGCAAGTTTAACTTCCTTCCGATAGTTAGGATTGTTTTTGAAAAGCTCTTTTCAGAGCAAATTCACTTAATTTCGAGATTTTTTCAAATCTCATATCAGCGTATTCTCTATTGGTAGAGAATTTTGGAGATAGAATCGTCGATTGGGAGGTTCAAGACTTACAAGGCGCAAGACGAACCAACCAAGATCGGCGGATATAACCAAAAATTATCACCAACTTGCTTGGTAGAGAATTTTTGAGGTAGAATCGTCGATCGGGAGGCTCAAGGCTTACAAGGCGTAAGCCGAGCCGACCAAGATCGGCGATTATAACCAAAAATTATCACCAAGAAGATTTCTTAACGCCGGGGATCTCACCCTTATACGCGAGATTTCTGAAGCAGATACGGCAGATACCGTACTTACGCATGTAAGCGTGGGGACGGCCACAGATCTTACATCTGTTGTACTCACGTGTGGAGTACTTCTGGGGCTTCTGCTGCTTGAGTATCATTGCTGTTTTAGCCATTCTATCTTACCTCCGATTATTTTGCGAAGGGAGCGCCCATAAGCTTAAGGAGCTCTCTTGCCTCGTCGTCTGTCTGCGCCGTTGTTACGAAGCAGATGTCCATACCGCGGATCTTGTCAACCTTATCGTACTCGATTTCAGGGAATATAAGCTGTTCCTTAAGACCGAGAGAGTAGTTTCCACGACCATCGAAAGCGTTGGGGTTGATACCCTTGAAGTCACGTACTCTGGGAAGTGCGAAGTTGAAAAGTCTGTCCATGAACTCGTACATCTTCTCGCCGCGGAGTGTTACCTTCGCACCGATCTTCATACCCTCACGGAGCTTGAAGTTTGCAACCGACTTCTTAGCGTATGTGGGAACTGCCTTCTGACCGGAAATAATTGTAAGGTCATTGATGATAGAATCGATAACCTTGGAGTTATCCTTTGCGTCGCCCGCGCCGATGTTGATAACGATCTTGTCGAACTTGGGGATCTGCATTACGCTCTTGTAAGCGTACTTCTTCATAAGGGCGGGAGCAACCTCGGCCTTGTACATATCATTAAGTCTTGCCATTGTCAATTCCCTCCTTAGTTAAACTGATGTCCGCACTTGCAAACGCGAACCTTCTTGCCGTCTACTACGGCGTGGTGAACTCTTACACCCTTGTCGCACTTGGGGCAGTAGAGTGCTACCTTGGACGCGTAGATCGCGCCCTCTGCGTCAACGATACCGCCAACGTCGCCCTGTCTGCGGGGCTTAACGTGCTTGTGGATCATGTGTGCGCCCTTAACGATTACCTTACCTTCCTTGGGGGAAACAGCGATAACCTCGCCCTTAACGCCCTTGGAGTTACCGGAAAGTACCACTACTGTGTCGCCGGTCTTAATATTAAGATTTGCCATTTTCGCGATACCTCCAAATTAAAGTACTTCGGGAGCGAGGGAGAGGATCTTAAGATAATCCTTCTCACGAAGCTCTCTTGCTACGGGACCAAAAATACGTGTTCCCTTGGGTGTCTTATCTTCCTTGATGATAACTGCTGCGTTCTCGTCGAACTTGATGTAAGAACCGTCAGCTCTCTTTACGCCGTGAACGGATCTTACGATAACAGCCTTTACTACATCACCTTTCTTAACCATGCCGCCGGGTGTAGCCTTCTTGACTGCACAAACAACGACATCTCCGATGTTTCCGTATCTGCGGCCTGTACCACCGAGAACACGGATGCACATCAATTCCTTGGCACCGGTATTATCGGCTACCTTCATTAATGACTGCTGCTGAATCATGTTTTTTCCTCCTACTGTTTCGTGTACGCTTCAACGTACCTACTATTCGAATTCCTAAATTATTTAGCTTTTTCGATTATTTCAACAACTCTCCATCTCTTTGTCTTGGAAAGAGGTCTTGTTTCCATAATCTTTACCTTGTCGCCTACGCCGCACTCGTTCTTTTCATCGTGAGCGTGAACCTTAAGAGTGTGCTTGATGATCTTGCCGTACACAGGATGCTTTACGTTGTCTTCGATAGCAATCACAACGGTCTTATCCATCTTGTCGCTGACAACCATGCCAACTCTTACTTTTCTGAGTGTTCTTTCTTCTGTCATGACTGTCCCTCCTTATGCGTTCTTCTCGTTAAGAACTGTCATTACGCGAGCGATATCTCTCTTAACTTCCTCAAGCTTGTGAGTGTTTTCGAGCTGATTGATCGCGTGCTGGAAACGGAGGTTGAAAAGCTCTTTCTTAAGTTCAGTGAGTTTTGTGTTGAGCTGTTCAACTGTCATTGCTCTGAGTTCTGTTGCTTTCATGAGCTCTTATACCTCCTTGTTTTCTTTTACCATGAACTTTGTCTTGATGGGAAGCTTGTGGCTTGCAAGACGCATAGCCTCACGAGCTACTTCCTCATTTACGCCGTCCATCTCAAACATTACTCGACCGGGCTTAACTACAGCTACCCAGTATTCGGGCGAACCCTTACCTGAACCCATTCGAGTTTCAGCGGGCTTCTCTGTGATAGGCTTGTCGGGGAATATCTTGATCCAGACCTTACCGCCACGCTTGATGTAACGTGTCATTGCGATACGGGCTGCTTCTATCTGATTGCTTGTGATCCAAGCGGGCTCTGTTGCTACAAGACCGTAGCTACCGTTTGTAATGGTATTACCTCTCATAGCCTTACCTGTAAGTCTACCGCGGTGAACACGGCGGTACTTAACTCTCTTAGGCATTAACATTATTTAGCACCTCCGTCTCTGGGTGTTCTGGGAGCTCTGGGAGCTCTGTCTGTGCGTCCATCGGGACGGCGGTTGCCGCCTCTTCTGTTGTCGCGTCTGTCACCTGCGGGCTTACGATCTCCGCGGTTGTCTCTGCGGTCGTTCTGTGCGGGACGGTTTACCTCGTTGAGAACCTCACCCTTGTAAATCCATACCTTAACACCGATCTTACCGTAGGTTGTGTTTGCCTCCCAGAAGCCGTACTCAATGTCAGCTCTGAGTGTCTGAAGCGGGATAGTACCCTCGTGGTATGTCTCGCTTCTTGCGATTTCTGCGCCGCCAAGGCGTCCGCTTACCATGATCTTGATACCCTTTGCGCCAAGTCTCATTGTGTTTCTGAGAGCCATCTTCATAGCGCGGCGGAAGGATACACGCTTCTCGAGCTGAGAGCAAATGTTCTCTGCAACGAGCTGAGCGTTGAGGTCGGGCTGTCTGACCTCAACAACGTTGAGGGAAACGGGCATGCCAACCATCTTTTCAAGCTTTGCCTTGTACTTTTCGATTTCAACGCCGCCCTTACCGATTACCATACCGGGCTTTGCGCAGTGGATGAATACTCTCACTCTGCGGCTGTCACGCTCGATCTCGATCTTGGGTACGCCTGCGTCCTGAAGCTCCTTCTTGAGGAACTTTCTGATATTGTAGTCGGATACAAGAGTGTCGCCGAACACTTCGTCCTTAGCGAACCATCTTGAATCCCAGTTTTTAATTACGCCCACGCGAAGTCCGTGGGGATTAACCTTCTGACCCATACTCTTGTCTCCTCTCTTAGTCTTTCTCTGCCACTACCATTGTTACGTGGCTGGTTCTCTTAAGGATTCTGTCTGCGCTTCCCTTTGCTCTGGGCATAATTCTCTTGAGCGTGGGACCGGGTGTTACGAAGCACTCGGAAACGTAGAGCTTGGAAGAATCCATCTGGAAATTGTTTTCCGCATTTGCGATTGCACTTCCCAACAACTTGATAAGATACTCGGAAGCACCCTTGGGGGTGTTCTTAAGGATAGCCATTGCTGTTCCTACATCCTTACCTCTGATGAGGTCGAGAACGATCTTAACCTTACGAGGGGAAATTCTTGCGTACTTAAGATATGCTACTGCTGTCTTCTGCATTATAAATTACCTCCTCTTATTACTTACCGTTGTTAGATGTCTTGGAACCGGCATGTCCCTTGAATGTTCTTGTAGGAGCAAACTCACCGAGCTTGTGACCTACCATATCTTCTACTACATATACCGGAACGTGCTTTCTACCGTCATAAACAGCGATTGTGTGACCGACAAATTCCGGGAATATTGTGGACGAACGAGACCATGTCTTGAGGACTTTCTTTTCGCCCTTTTCATTCATTGCACAAATACGTGTATAGAGCTTTTCTTCCACGAAAGGTGCTTTTTTAAGGCTTCTGCTCATTATATATTCCCTCCTTATTTAGCGTTTCTGCGTCTTACGATGAACTTGTCTGTACGAGCCTTCTTGTTTCTGGTCTTAAGACCGAGAGCAGGCTTGCCCCAAGGAGTCATAGGATTAGCATGACCGATGGGAGATCTACCTTCACCACCACCGTGGGGGTGATCGCAGGGGTTCATTACGGAACCGCGGACTGTAGGACGAATGCCCTTGTGTCTTGTCTTACCTGCCTTACCGACCTTTACCTGGTCGTGGTCGATGTTACCAACCTGACCGATAACTGCCTTACAGTCAAGACGAATGAATCTTACCTCGCCCGAGGGAAGTCTTACCTGAGCCATGCCGTTTGCTTCCTTGGAAAGGAGCTGAGCAAATGCGCCAGCACTTCTTACGAGCTGAGAACCCTTACCGGGCTTAAGTTCGATATTGTTGATGAGTGTACCTACGGGGATGTTTGCGAGAGGAAGCGCGTTACCGGGCTTGATATCCGCATCCGCACCGGAGTAAACTCTGTCGCCAACCTTGAGGCCTTCGGGAGCTACGATATAGCTCTTAACACCGTTGTCATTCTCAAGGAGTGCGATGAATGCTGTTCTGTTGGGGTCGTACTCGATTGCAACTACAGTTGCGGGAACCTCGCTCAAGCGCTTGAAATCGATGATTCTGTACTTAACCTTGTTTCCGCCGCCTCTGTGACGAACTGTGATACGACCGTAGCTGTTTCTACCGGAGTGCTTCTTCTTTGTTACTACGAGACTCTTTTCGGGAGTATCCTTTGTAATCGTGTCCTTATATACAGGCACGGACATATGTCTTCTCGCGGGTGTCGTAGGTTTATACTTTAATGTTGCCATTCTATTCGACCTCCCTCTTAGTTCATGCCTTCAAAGAATTCGATAGTCTTGGAGTCAGCAGTCAAGGTAACGATTGCCTTCTTCCAAGCGCTTGTGTAACCGAAGTGTACACCGTATCTCTTGGGCTTTTTCTTCATGTTGATTGTGTTAACGGCCTCAACCTTTGTGCCGGGGAACATAGCCTCAACTGCCTTTGCAATCTCAGCCTTGTCAGCCTTCTTCGCTACCTCGAAAGTATACTTTCTCTGAGCGATCATATCCATACTTGCTTCGGAAATGACGGGCTTGATAATTACGTCTTCAATTCTTCTCATTATGCGTATACCTCCTCGAGCATTTTAACTGCCGCAACGGTTACTACGAATGTATCAGCATTCAGAATGTCGTAAACGTTGATGGTGTTGTAGAGGCTTGTCTTTACACCGGGGATGTTAGCGCAGCTCTTAACTACGAAGTTGTTAACCTCGGGAAGAACTACGAGGGACTTTTTACCTGCGCCAAGAGCGGAGAGCATGTTGACCATGGTCTTTGTCTTGTAGGTATCAAGTGCGATATCGTCAACAACTACGATCTTGCCGTTGTTGAACTTATCTGTAAGAGCGCTGATAAGAGCGACTCTCTTCTGCTTCTTGTTGAGACCTGTGCGATAGCTTCTGGGCTTAGGACCAAGAGCGATACCGCCGTGTGTCCACTGAGGAGAACGTGTCGAACCCTGACGAGCTCTGCCTGTTCCCTTCTGTCTCCAGGGCTTTCTGCCGCCACCGGATACCTCGGAACGAGTGAGTGTGGACTGTGTGCCCTGTCTCTGGTTGAGCAAATATGCTCTTACTGCTGCGTGAAGAACTGCTTCGTTTACCTTCTCAGCAGCAAACAATACATCGGAAAGCTCCATGGTTCCGACTACTTCGCCGGCCATATTGTATACATTAATGTTTGCCATTACTTATTTCCTCCTTCCGATTATGCCTTGATCGAGTCGCGAACGAATACGATACCGTTCTTTGCACCGGGGATCGCGCCCTTAACTGCGAGAAGGTTCTTTTCGCTGTCGATCTTAACTACTCTAAGATTGAGCACGGTTACCTGCTCATTACCGTACTGACCGGGCATCTTCTTGTTCTTGAAGACTCTTGCGGGGTCAATGGTTCCCATGGAACCGGGCTGACGGTGGATAGGACCTGTACCGTGTGTCATACGAAGTACGTGGTGATTCCATCTCTTAACGCAACCTGTGTATCCGCGGCCCTTTGTCATACCTGTAACGTCGACCTTTTCACCTGCAGCGAAGGTATCGACTGTAATAACATCGCCAACGTTATACGCGGAGCAATCGTTAAGACGGAACTCCTTGAGGTGTCTCTTGTAGGAAACGCCTGCCTTTTCAAAATGACCTTTCTCAGCCTTTGTTGTGTGCTTTTCCTTCTTTTCGGAGAAGCCGAGCTGAAGGGCGTCATAACCGTCCTTTTCAACTGTCTTTTTCTGCACTACTGCGCAGGGACCAACCTCGATTACTGTTACGGGAATTACGTTTCCCTTTTCATCGAAGATCTGAGTCATACCGATTTTTCTACCGATAATACCCTTGTTCATTTGTTTTTCCTCCTGTAAATTATTGGTTGGATCGGCTCTTGTCCGTCCAACATGACTTACAAAGTTACCGACATAGCTTTTGTGCTACCGGCTGTTGTCTTTGTTTTGCAAGCATCAGCTTCGAGTTGCTTGATAAAAGCTTCAATTATTATATTAAAGCTTAACCTCGATCTCAACGCCTGCGGGAAGCTCAACGTTCATAAGAGCGTCAATCGTCTTCTGATTGGGCTTTACGATATCGATGAGTCTCTTGTGTGTACGCATTTCGAACTGCTCACGGCTATCCTTGTACTTGTGTACCGCGCGGAGGATAGTAACTATCTCTCTCTCGGTAGGAAGCGGAATAGGACCGGAAACTTCGGAACCGTTTGCCTTCGCTACTGCAACGATCTTCTCTGCTGCTGTATCGATAAGTGTGTGGTCGTAGCTCTTAAGACGTACTCTGATCTTCTCTTTAACTGCCATTTTTTTGTTGCCTCCTTTTTAGATTTCGCTCAAGCCATGGCTGACTTGAGGATTTTGGGGGCGTTTTCTTTCGTACACCGCCCCGTGCGTTCCTTTTTCTCTCCATTAAAAACGAAATTTGTTTTCTTCAGCATATTCAAACAAATTCCGAGAATATAAGGGGTTTGGAGAAACGCTCGGCATCAATGCCGCATGTTGCATTGTGCTGTGGACGAAAGTGTTGTCGCCCGTTTGCCGAGCATCAAAAACCGGGGTTTTCTTTGCTCTACGGACATACTCCACGAAAATTCCCTTTCGTTCAAACGAAAGCAACCTCTCGCTTCATCGCACATCAAGCTCCACTATTATACACTATATCGGTTCAAATGTCAATAGAATTACTGTGTCCTGAATGTAGAACTTTACAGAATTTTTTAGCTTTATTTTATGCAACATATACAAATTATAGCCTTTTTTAGCTCAAAAACCCACTTGTGAGAGCTATTTTGGGTTATATTTTCAAAAAAATTTGCACAATTTTTCAAAAATACATAAAAAATTTGTAATTTTTGTGTTTTGTATAACAAATGTTAACATTTACGATATATAATAATACTGTAAGCAAACGTAAATTAACGGAGGACAAGCATAAATGAATCAAAATACATCTGAGGGCACCAGATCCTCCTCCACACGCCCTATATATAATAAGGAAGGAATTTTCAAGCTCTGCCTCGCCTGCATCTCTGCTCTCCTTGCCGCATTCACGGGAATTTTCTTTGGCTTCGACTTCGATGTAGAGTCTATGTATTTCAGGAGCGCCTCATCGTCATATATTCTTGGCGCAGTTATGACAATAGCAGTCGCGGGAATGGCAGTTCTCTCAATCATATTAAAAGCCAATTTATCTCCCGTAAGGCGTAAGGGCACCACCCTGCTCCAATATCTCAGTGCGATCACTTTGTTTTTGCTCTTTTTACAGTCCATAATGGACAGAAGCATCTGGCTTGTTATTTTTTCGCTTATAGCGATAGCCTATTTCATCGGACTCTTTAACAGACATTACGCCGCAAACACGGCATTGGGCATAGGCGCAGTCCTGTTCTGCGGGGTATGCATAGCGCAGACATACTTTGATTACAGTATTGCGGTCAACTCACCCTATAAACTATTGTGCCAGCTTGGAATGGCGATCTCCATGCTTTTGATAGCAAACGAGCTCAGATTTGACCTTGACGGCGGCAAGCCCGCTTCATACAGGCTCGTCTCCGCTTTAACCTTTATTTTGAATATTTCAGCCGTAGCGGCAGGCATCGCACTCGTTATATTGGACGCAAAAAACATAAATTACTGCTTTATTCCCTGCGCCGTTATGGCAATTTACTCCGCAAGGATATTCTTCGCCCGTTCTAAATCCACGATAGAGGCGCCAGACACCGACACAACTCCGGATGAGAAAGGAACAGACACAGATGAAAACGTCAATTAACTCCTCCTCTGTTATAAGAATACAGTGGCTTCACAAAAAAATAGCAAACATGTACTATCCCAACGCCATGCGTCTTGCAGAGAAGTTCGGAATTTCTCACAGGCAGGCGCAGAGAGACGTTGATTATCTCAAGCGTCAGCTCGGCGCTCCCCTCGAATACAGTATGGAGCACAAGGGATATTATTACACCGAGCAGTATTCCCTGCCTCTCGTTCTCGCGACCGATAACGACGATCCGCTCTCCGAGGTGGTCGACAACATAACCGGGGCGGAGACGTACGCGGAAAGCACAGTGATCCAGATGCAGGTCCCCTATACGGCGCTCGTGGAGATCCCCAATAAGCTCTCCGCGCTCTCACTCAAAAGCTACATTATATCTAAGGAGTCCCGCAGCCGCTATCTTTGCGAATTCAACAACGTCGAGCAGTTCTTAAGCGTGCTTATGACTCTCCAGACAGATTTCAAGATCATTGAGCCATTCTGGATGCGCGAAAGACTTGTTAAGCTCGCTGAAAACATCATAAAAAATAATAAATAAAAAATTTCAGATTTTTTTCCAAAACCTATTGACAAACAAAATTCTTTGTAGTATAATATCGCAGTGAGGGAAAATAAATCCCTTTATCCAAAGACAGCAGGTTCCCGTAAAAGCGTATGCCACCCTGCCGAGGAAGTGTGAAAAGAATATTGTTTAGCCTATTTGGGCTTATCAGAATCTTTCTTCCTTGAGCGCGCGTGTACGTCGGGAAGAAAGATTTTTTTATTACTAAATTACTACGGGAGGTAAAAACAAAATGCCCAGCAATGCAATACTTGAACAGAAGAAGCAAGTTGTAGCTGATCTCGCAGAGCAGATCAAGACAAGTGCTTCGGGCGTAGTTGTTAACTATCAGGGTATTACTGTTGAGAACGACACAAAGCTTCGTAAGGCTCTTCGTGAAGCAGGCGTTAAGTACGTTGTTATGAAGAACACTCTTACAGGCAGAGCTTGCGACATGTGCGGCTACGGCGACATGAAGCAGTATCTCAACGGCATGACTGCTATCGCAATCAGCCAGAACGACCCCATCGCTCCTGCAAAGATCCTCAAGGAATATGCAGATAAGATCGAGTCCTTCAATATTTTGGCAGGTTACGTAGACGGCGGCGTAATTGATGCAGCAGGTGTAAACGAGCTCGCAAGCATTCCCTCCAAGGAAGTGCTCATCGCAAAGTTCCTCGGCTCCATCAAGTCCCCTCTTTACAACTTCGCATATGCTCTCCAGGCAGTTATCGACAAGGGCGAGGAGGCAGCTCCTGCAGCAGCAGAAGAAGCACCCGCAACCGAAGAAGCACCTGCAGAGGCACCCGCAGCAGAGGAAGCTCCCGCTGCAGAATAATTGGTGTAAACCAATTCAAACCGCTTGAATATCAAGCAAAACACAAAGAAAACATAAGCGCGTGAAATCACGCAAACAAAAAAATTAAAATATCCATTTCAGGAGGTATATCACAATGGCATCCGAAAAGATCACAAATATTCTTGAAGAAATCAAGACACTTACAATCCTCGAGCTCGCTGACCTCGTAAAGGCAGTTGAAGAGGAATTCGGCGTATCCGCAGCAGCTCCCGTAGGCGTAGTTGCAGTTGCAGGCGCAGCAGCTCCCGCAGCAGAAGAGAAGACAGAGTTCGACGTAGTTCTCACAGGCTTCGGCGACAAGAAGCTTAACGTTATCAAGGCTATCCGTGAGATCACTGGTCTCGGCCTTAAGGAAGCAAAGGACCTCGTTGAGGGTTGTCCTAAGGCTGTTAAGGAAGGCATCTCCAAGGATGAGGCTGAAAAGGTTAAGGCTGACCTCGAGGCAGCTGGCGCTTCCGTAGAAATCAAGTAATTTTTACCGCAAGCTAACTTTTCAAAAAACAAATAGCTGTCTGTTAATTTGGATAATAAACAGAACAAGCCGAAGGAGCTCAGGCTCTTTCGGCTTGTTTGCTTAATATCCCTTGTAAACAAAAGAAAAAACGGGATCCTCGGATCCCGTTTTTTCATGCGAACAAGCTCACTATCCAGTCGTAAAGCGGCACAAGCGCTATCGGCAAAAACATAGCGGGCAGAAAGTTAGTCGTCTTGAGCTTGGAGTTTGTGACGATGTTCACTCCAAGTCCAATTATCACAAGCGAGCCCACCGCAGTCATACAGGTAACAACGTCGGTGCTTAGAAATCCCGACACGGCTCCCGCAAGAAGTGTAAGCGCACCCTGATATACAAGCACAAACGCCGCGGAAAACAACACTCCCACACCCATAGTTGACGCAAGCGCGATAGTGGACACAAAGTCCATCGCCGCCTTTGTCAGCTGAAGCGTGTGATCCCCCTTCAGACCGCTGTTGAGCGATCCTACTATGGTCATAGATCCAACGCAAAGCAAGAGCGACGAGGTGACAAAGCCCTGTGTGACGTTGCCAAATCTTCCTCCCGTGACAGCCTGTATCTTATCTCCGAGCCTGTTTACCCATTTATCAATGTCAATAAGCTCTCCGATAAGCGTTCCAAGCGCCATGGATATTATAATTACAAGAGTTCTTTCGGTTGCAATATCTCCGAATGATATGCCGACGTTGCCGTCAAGCGCACTTATTATTCGCCCATTTACACTACCCTCAATAGCGCCGCCAAGACCTATAAATATAGCGCAAAGCCCCAGGGCCTTGAGTATGGAATCGGTTATTCTCTGGGTCTTCTCAATGCTTCTTCCCTTTTTGTGGGTAATCCACATAATAAGCAAGCCAATAAGAGAACCCACAATAACCGTTATGACGTTAACGAGGGTGCCAAAAAGCTTGAAATCACTCATTTTTATCAGAACTGAAGGAGATTTTCGATGTAATTCTTAAGCTCGGAAATCGGAATTCTTACCTGCTCCATGGTATCTCTGTCTCGTACGGTCACGCAGCCGTCGACCTCGGAGTCAAAGTCGTAGGTGATACAGATGGGAGTACCGATCTCGTCCTGGCGGCGATATCTCTTACCGATAGAGCCTGTCTCGTCAAACTCTACGTTATAATACTTACAAAGCTCGTCATAAACCTCGCCCGCGCGCTCGGAAAGCTTTTTGGACAAAGGCAAAATTGCCGCCTTAACGGGAGCTATCGCAGGGTGGAAATGAAGAACGGTTCTGACGTCTCCCTTTTCCGCGTCCACAACCTCCTCGTCGTAAGCGTCGCAAAGGAGCGCAAGCACGCTTCTCTCAACGCCGAGCGAGGGCTCGATAACGTAGGGAGTATATCTCTCATTCGTCTCGGGATCAAAATAGGTGAGATCCTTCTTGGACTCATTCTGATGCTGTGTAAGGTCATAATCCGTACGGTCAGCTACGCCCCAAAGCTCGCCCCAACCAAACGGGAAAAGGAACTCAAAGTCAGTAGTTGCCTTGGAATAGAAGCAAAGCTCCTCCGGATCATGGTCACGAAGACGGATATTTTCGTCCTTAAGACCGATAGAAAGAAGCCAATTGTGGCAGAAATTTCTCCAATATGCAAACCACTCAAGGTCTGTTCCGGGCTTGCAGAAAAATTCAAGCTCCATCTGCTCAAATTCACGCACACGGAAGATAAAGTTACCGGGAGTTATCTCATTACGGAAGGACTTACCGATCTGTCCTATTCCGAAAGGAAGCTTCTTACGTGTGGTTCTCTGAACGTTTACAAAGTTCGTAAAGATACCCTGAGCCGTCTCGGGACGGAGATATACAGTGTTCTTTGCGTCCTCGGTAACACCCTGGAATGTCTTGAACATAAGGTTAAACTGACGAATGTCGGTAAAATTGTGCTTTCCGCAGGTAGGACAAGGAATATTATGCTCCTCAACAAAGTCCTTCATCTCCGCGTTTGTGAACGCGTCGATGGGCTTAGGAAGCACAAATCCCGTCTCTGCGCAATAGTCCTCAATAAGCTTGTCCGCACGGAATCTCTCGTGACATTCGCGGCAGTCCATAAGGGGGTCGGAGAAGCCCGCAAGGTGACCCGACGCTACCCACGTCTGAGGGTTCATAAGAATAGCGGCATCAAGGCCTACGTTATATTTGTTTTCCTGAACAAATTTTTTCCACCAAGCCTTCTTTACGTTGTTCTTGAGCTCAACTCCGAGAGGACCGTAGTCCCAGGTGTTCGCAAGTCCGCCGTAAATTTCAGAGCCGGGGAATATAAAGCCTCTGTTTTTTGAGAGGGCAACTATTTTGTCCATTGTCTTTTCTGTGTTTTTCATATATTAAACCTCCCTGCCGACAAAAGAGAGTCGGCAAATATCAATATCAATCCAATTATATATTTTATCATATATTACAATAATTGTCAAGTATTTTTTATAGCTGCAAAGCATCGCCAAAAAGCAAACAAAGGGTTTATTTTTCTACATTTTATTTATTTTTACGAGCTTGGAATGAATTTATAATTGCCTTTATACGCTTGACAATCGCCGTTATTTAAGTTATAATAAATATATAATTATATTTAATTCAGGTGAAAATGAAAAACAGAAAAACTATAATTTTGGAAAAGGTCAAGGAGGCATGCATGTCGGTCCTGCCGATCGCTCTGATCGTCGTGCTTTTATCCGTCACCGTCTGTCCGCTTCCAAATGACATATTTATTGCATTTATAATAGGCTCATGCCTGCTTATATTAGGTCTTGGGCTTTTCTCGCTCGGCGCGGAAATGTCCATGTCCAAGATAGGTAGCCACATAGGCTCAAATCTTACAAAATCCCGAAAATTATATATAATCGCGCTTATCTCTCTGGCGGTGGGTATGCTCATCACCGTCTCAGAGCCCGACCTGCACGTCCTTGCGGGTTATACACCCAAGAAATTTATTTTTATCCTCACAGTAGCAATAGGACTTGGAGTATTCCTCGTTATCGCGGTTTTACGTATAATTTTCAACGTAAAGATCAAATACATTCTTCTTGCGGGATACGGCATAATTATTGCTCTTGCGTTTCTCGTCCCCAAGGAAACTCTCGCTATCGCATTTGATGCTGGCGGAGTGACCACAGGCGCTATGTCCGTGCCCTTTGTAATGTCTATAGGCGCAGGTATTGCGGCTATGTCCGACCAAAGCTCGGGTGAGGATTCCACCTTCGGTCTTATGGCGATATGCTCGATAGGACCTATTCTCTCTGTGCTTATTATGGGACTTATAGGAATTGAGGGCATTGAGTATATTCCCCACGGACTTCCCTCATTTTCAGACTCTCAGCAGATGGGACTTGAATTTTTGTCCGCTGTGCCAAAATACATGGGCGACGTGCTGATGGGACTGCTTCCCATCCTCGCATTCTTTTTTGTGTTCCAGCACTACACGGAAAAGGTCAATAAAAACAATATGCTCAAGATAGGAATGGGCGCCGTATATACATTCATCGGAATAATCCTTTTCCTTGTCGGCGCAAACGTAGGCTTTATGCCCGTCGGAAGCTATATCGGAAGAGTGCTCGCCTCAAGTGATTTTGCCTGGCTGGTAGTTCCCATCGGTATGCTGCTCGGCTTCTTTATTATTTACGCCGAGCCCGCCGTAGGAGTGCTTGAAAAGCAGGTAGAGGAAGCAACCTCGGGAAGTATCCCAAAAAAGATCCTGCCGCTTATGATGGCGATAGGCCTTGCCGTTGCGTCGGGTATCTCGCTTATCCGCGCGCTCACGGGAATGTCGCTTCTTCCCTTCCTTGTAATAGGATACGTAATCGCCATAGTTCTCGCATTTGTGACCCCGGGAATATTCACCTCCATCGCGTTTGACGCGGGCGGTGTTGCGTCGGGAGTTATGACCGCAACCTTCCTTTTGCCCTTGGCAATAGGTGTATGCGAGGCGGCAACAGGCAGCAACGCGAGTGTTATGAGCGATTCCTTCGGGACCATTGCGTTGGTAGCCATGACACCTACCATTTCCATTCAGATAATGGGACTTGTCTACAAATACAGACTCACTCACGCGCAAAAGGAATATACCATCAACACAGATGCGCTGGATATTATGGAATTTGATTCTCCAAGATCCCAGACGTGTGTTGAATACGACTGCGAGATAGTTGAATTTGACACGTCAAGGTTCTTATCCTGACACCGCAACTCAATTAAGACAGAGGAATATGCTGATGCAAAATTTATATCTATTTATAACCATCGTAAACAAGTCCGACGCGGATGAATTCTCGGATTTTTACGTAAGAGAAAACGTGGCGCCGATATACAGTACTCTCTGCGACGGAGCGACAAACTCCGAAACACTGAGCATCCTCGGGTTTGAAAAAAGTGAAAAAATGCTTATGCAGTCCATCGTGACGGAGGGTCAGGTCAAAAAACTCAAGGTGGACCTGACGTATGAAATGGACATCGACCTGCCAAACAGAGGCATTGCCGTTGCCATTCCCCTCTCAAGCATAGCGTCAAGGGCGCTGTGCGAAAAAATACAGAGTCACGAGCCAAAGACACATGGCGAGGATGAAATCAAATTCTATGACGAAAGGAAGCTTAATATGGAGCTTATAGTTTCGATATGCCCCAAGGGCAACAGCGCAGACGTAATGAAGGCGGCGCGAGGCGCGGGCGCAACCGGCGGCACTATAGTAAAGGCCAAGGGTACCGCGCGCGAGGGCTTTGACACCTTTTTCGGTATGTCTATCTCCGACGAGAAGGAGATCATATATATAGTTGCTAAAAAAGAGCAAAGAAATAGCATTATGCAGGCAATTGCCTCGCATAATTGCGGCGACGAAAACCACCATCCCTTAGCCTTCTCCCTCCCCGTTTCCGACGTTGCGGGACTCAGACTTATGAAGGATTGATAACACAAACAAAAAACGAGAGCGACGCTCTCGTTTTTTTATTTTATCTCCCTGACCTCATCGGCGTCTCTGACTATAAGAGCCGCGCGGCCGTTCTTTGATACGCTCAGAGTCGCCTGACACATACCCACGATAACCGGCTCGTTTCTCTGCACGCCGATGCCGAAGGGCTTGCCCTTAACGGCGAACTCGTCTCCGTCAACCACAAGCACGGTCTTACCGCTGAAGCGCGAAAAAATATATTCTACCTTGTGAGCTTCTCCGTCAAGAATTACTTCCCAGCTTTGTTTTATCATTGTCTTAACACCTCAAAACAGTATTTATCCGCCTTTAATTATACACATAATGCCCCGCTATGTCAATAAGCCCCGCCAAAATTTCATTTATGCACAAATCACTCCCACCCAAAATGTAAAAAAACCACAAAAATATTATTCGACCTTTTATTCGTTTGACAAGTAAACAAAAATGTGCTATAATAGAGTGTTAAGACCTAAGTCGTCTTTGGTCGTATTTTTGAGGAAGGAGGCGGATATGATGCAGGATGATAAGAAAAAGTCATTCGGCGACGATTTGTTTTGGGATCTGTCGGGCTACAAGGCTCAAAAGCCACCCGTGCAGCCACGCGCTCAAAGGTCGTCGGTATCGGTAACAGAGATAGATCTGCCAAGCGCAGACACCAAAAAAGCAAGCACCTACGCGGACTCGTCATTTTCCGCAGAGGCTACAATAACGCGCTTTGTATCCCCCACTCAGAAAAAGCCAAACACTGACAGAAAATTACTTCTCGAATACCAGCCTCAAAACCCATTTATCAAGCAGGTTCAGATATTTACAGACCTTGACTCCGACAGTGTTTTTGCCAAAAGCAACCTGTTTTTGCGCGAGAGAGCGGCTCTGCTTGACCGAGTCGGGAGGGAGGTCCCTCACGTTCCCTTTTATTCAATGATGCCGAGATACTCGCAGATGACACGCCCGCAGCTTGCGTATTATTTGTGGTGGCGCGAGAACATCCGCCGCGGCGTATTTCTCGAATGTGATATATCCTACGTTATACTTTACGCGCACGAGCTTATCGTGGCGGACGAGGGGGAGGATAAGGGTGAGATACTGAAGATGCTCTGCAGGCTTTACACGGCGCAGTATAAGGACAAGCAGGCGGCATATTTCGGCATAGGCAATCTTATAGGAGACTTTTGTATTCTCCACAATCTGAGCCTGCCCGACGGATATCTTGGAGATAAATTTTCGGAGTTCATCACATATACAAGCCTGCCCGAATTTTTCATCGACATCTCGGACAGATACAATCCGTCTATGCATCAAAGACTTATCGCGGGCGTATCGGTTTACAATTATAAAAAGAGCAAGCACTATCTGACAAACCAATCTCTTTTTGACACTCATATGCGCGGAGCTGTGGCGGCAATTTTCTCCGATGACAAGGCATACGCATCGCTCTCCGCATTTTCGGATATGGCGTACGGCGACGTGCTTTCAAGCCACAAGCCGTTTTTTAAGCTTGCGGGAATGACCACAAAGCAAGCGAAAATCAAGATAAGCTATTACCCCCTGTCATTTTTGCAGTCAACCATAACGGATGCCCTGCGTTACACCGAGAACAAGATACGCGAGCATCTTGGAATAAAATCAAAGCTCAACGTCACAACGGTCAACCCCGATATCAGGTGCGCTATAGACGCTTATGCCGAAGAATTTTGCCCCCCGATATCCCGTGAAAGACTCGCTCTCGCGGCAGAAAGAAAGGCAGAATCGGCATACGAGAAGCTTTACGACGTGCCAAAGTCAGAGCTTTCGCTCCAAAAGGCGCTTGAAATCGAGAAAAAGTCCTGGGAGACTACCAAAATCCTGGTCGAAGCGTTTGAGGATGACACACAGCCTGAACCCGAGGTACATATAGCGCCTGCGGTCAGTCAACCCATAGCGCAAGTGCCCGCCACTGCGGAAAATTCAACACTGTACGAAGACCTTTGCAAATCTCTTGGAGATAACGCGGCGTTTTTGAAGCTTTGTCTTGACGAAGATTTTGACGGTCAGCGTCGCTATGCCCGAGGTGTTGGCGTGTCGGCTGACGAGCTTGCCGAACAAATAAACAGTCTTGCCTTTGAGATTACAGGAGATATTCTCCTTGAGGACACAGGCGACGGATACATAATACTTGAGGATTATAAAAATTTATTTTGAGGAATGAAATATGATAGATAGCAAAAACATATCAAATACTTCCCCCGCGGTACCGAGAAGAATACTTTCTTCTCTGCTTTCAAGCGTTTCCGCAGGCGTTGTCCCGCGAGTCGGCGCACCCTATATAGCCATAGGCAGACAGGACGAGATCGCTGCGCTTCTGTCCGATCTTGAGCAGGTCAACGAGGGCGGCGGTGCTATGCGTTTTCTCATAGGCAGATACGGAAGCGGAAAGAGCTTTCTTATTCAGCTCATTCGCGGATACGCGCTTGAGCGTGACTTTCTGACCGCCGACTGCGATCTGTCTCCCGAGCGCCGTCTTTACGGCACGGGCGGAAGCGGTGTCGCAACCTACCGCGAGCTTATGAAAAACCTTGCGTCAAAGACCTCTCCCGACGGCGGCGCGCTCTCAAAAATAATCTCGCGTTGGATAGGTACCTTGCGCAATTCCCTTATAGAACAAGGATTTGCACCCGATAGCGCGGATTTCTCGCGCGAGCTTAACAAGCTTGTATCAAGCCAGCTCTCCGAGCTTGAATTTCTGGTTGGTGGCTTTGATTTTTCGCGTGTCGTCACAGAATATTACAAGGCAAGCATATCCGACGAGGACTCATCAAAGGACAAAATGAGTGCGTGCCTGAGATGGCTTCGCGGTGAGTTTGCAAACAAGACCGAGGCAAAGCAATCTCTCGGTTTTTCGGTGTCGGTCATAATTGACGACGACAACTGGTATGATTTCCTCAAGCTCTGGGCTCAGCTCGCAAAGAAAATGGGCTATCGCGGACTCGTGGTATTTATCGACGAGTGCGTGAATCTCTACAAGATACCCCACCGTGTCAGCCGAGAGAACAATTACGAGAAAATCCTCTCAATGTTCAACGACACGCTTCAGGGCCGTGCGCCCGGGCTTGACATAATATTTGGCGGAACCCCGCAGTTTTTGGAGGACACACGCCGCGGACTTTTCAGCTATGAGGCTCTCCGCTCGCGTCTGTGCGACAGTAAATTTGCGCTCGGCGGCTTCAAAAACCTCATAGGTCCCGTAATAAGACTCCGCCGTTTGACCGACGACGAGCTTTTTGCGCTCATTCAGAGAATAAGTGTACTTTATTCGCAGTATTACGGCTGGGAATGTACAGTCACAGATACGGACAGGCTTGAATTTTTGAAGATCTGTCTTTCTCGCGCGGGCGCGGACAGTATGATAACCCCCCGAGAGATGCTCCGCGACTATATGACCGTGCTCAACATTCTTATGCAAAATCCCGAAGCGAAGTTTTCGGACATTGTCGGCAGCGCGGTAACACTCAAAACCGAGGAGCCCGACGATACCCCCACGCCCACACATCAAGCAAACCGCAAATATACCGCAAACGATATTGAATTTTGATATTATTTTGATACAACTCAGGAAAGGAGCCTTCTATGACGGACGCAGATCTTATTTTTGAGAGATTTCCCGATTTTATAAGGGAGTATATCTACTCTCACGCGTGGGAGTCTCTGCGCGCGGTACAGGTTGCCGCCGCGCATACCATATTTGAAACAGACAATAATCTTCTGCTCACCTCGTCCACCGCAAGCGGCAAGACCGAGGCGGCGTTCTTTCCTATTTTGTCCGAGCTTTACGAGGACAAGCCAAGCAGCATAGGAGTGCTTTATATCGCGCCTCTGAAAAGCCTTATAAACGACCAGTTTGAAAGGCTGTCCGAACTGCTTGACATGACCGACACGCCCCTCACGCACTGGCACGGCGACGTGGCGCAGTCACACAAGAAAAAGCTGCTCTCTACCCCTCGCGGAATTTTGCAGATAACCCCCGAGTCGCTTGAATCAATGCTTATAAACCGCTCAAACGATATTCCCCGTCTGTTTGGAGACCTGCGATACGTGGTCATAGACGAGATACACACCTTAACGGGCACGGACCGAGGAAATCAGATAATCTGTCAGCTTTCCCGCATCGCCCGTATGATAGGCTATCACCCCCGAAGAATAGGACTTTCCGCAACCATAGGAAATCCCGAGGCTGCGGCAGAGTGGCTCACCGCAGACACAGGCAGAGACATTGACGTGCCGCAGTTTGCAGAGGAAAAGATACGCTGGAGACTCGGACTTGAGCATTTTTATATTGACAATCCCGAGCTTGCGGATAAAACTCTTGCACCCAACAGAGATGATGATAAAGCTAATGAGAAGGCAGATGAGCGCTGCGCTATGCTCGACGCGGGATATGAATACATATACGACTGCGTAAGAGATAAAAAATCCATAGTTTTCTCCAATTCCCGTGAGGAGACCGAGTATATCTGCGCCACCCTGCGTCAGATTGCGGGCAAGCGCGGAGAGGACGACTCAAAAATTCTCATACACCACGGAAATCTGTCCGCTTCCTTGCGTGAGGAGGCGGAAATGAAGATGCGGAGCGACGACGGGCTTGCCGTCACCTGTGCAACTGTCACAATGGAGCTTGGCATTGACATAGGTCAGCTTGAGCGAGTGGTACAGGCGCAAGCGCCAAATACAGTCTCAAGCTTTCTTCAGCGTCTCGGACGCTCGGGCAGACGAGGTCAGCCCTCCGAGATGATGATGGTGTTCAGAGAGGAGGAGGCTCTCCCCAACACGCCGCTTCCCCAGCTTATTCCGTGGGAGCTTATCCGCGCGATCGCTATCATCCAGCTTTATATTGAGGAGCGTTTTATTGAGCCTGCCCAAAGAAAAAAGCTTCCGTACAGTCTTTTGTTCCATCAGACTCTGAGCGTGCTTGCCTCGAGCGGCGAGCTTACGGCGAAAAAACTTGCCGAGCGAGTCTTATCACTGCCGCCGTTTGCAGACATTTCTCCCGAGTCATACAAGACTCTGCTCATCTCAATGCTTAACAATAATCTCATAGAGATGACCGAAGAAAAGGGACTGATAATCGGTCTTGTGGGTGAACGGTTGCTTAAGAGCTTCAAGTTCTACGCGGTATTTAAGGACAGCGAGGATTTCACCGTCCGTCAAGGCTCCGAGGAGATAGGAACTATCACGACTCCCCCTCCCATCGGCGACAGATTTGCCTTAGCGGGACGAGTCTGGGAGGTTGAGGAGATAGACGTACAGAGAAAGCTTATATACGTACACAAGGTCGACGGAAAAATGGAGATATCCTGGCCGGGAGACTTTGGCGAGATACACACAAAGATACTTCAGCGGATGAAGCAGGTGCTTATCGAGGACACTGACTACCCATATCTCAAGGAAAACGCAAAAAAGCGCCTTGAGCTTGCAAGACGCACTGCTAAAAATTCGGGTATGCTTGAGCATTCCATAGTAAATCTCGGTGGATATACCTACTGCATGTTCCCATGGCTTGGCACACGCTCGTTCAGAACGCTCCGCAAGTACATACAGAAAAATGCCCATGAGCATAACATCTCGGGCATTGAGTTTGAGGGTTGCTACTATATACTCTTCAAGATGGAGAACAACTCCGACTTTGGCTTCATTTCATCGCTTTGCGAAAATGTTGAAAATTACGGCATAGACTGTCACTCACTTGTGCAGAGCGGCGAGATACCGTTGTTTGAAAAGTATGATTCATACGTCCCGCACGATCTGCTCAGAGACGCGTATGCCGCTGACAAGCTCCGCGCGGACGAGGCGGAGGAAGCAATAAGGAGCATACTTGACGAATACAAATAAACCCTGACGGGGTTGGCTTTTTGATTACGGCTTGTCCGTAAGCTTATAGCCAACTCCGTATTTTGATATAATAAGAGTTCTTCCGCCGATATTATTTGCTTTTTTATTAATGTGGCATATATGCGCCGCAATATCGCTGCGGCGGGGCTTTTTGTCGGGATAGCAATTTTCTATTATCTCATCAGCGGACACAAAGCCCTCGCTTTGATATATGTAAGAAAATATCATATATTCCTTTTTTGAGAGCTTCATATCGTATCCGAGATATATGACTCTGGAGTTTTGGATGTCGTTGTAAAGTATGGTCATAGTTTTATACCTCTTGTATATATCTTGTTGTGAGTCGGATGTGGATCACCAATACAAATGGGGGCATCTGTGATGCCTTGTGTTTAGGATCAAACTAAAGGACATCGAGTCCTTTAGTTTGATGAGACTCGAACACTTACATAATTTGCTGCGCAAATTATGTGTTGAATTTCTCGTTACCCGGTGGGTCACCAACGCAAAAAGGCACC
>JAZQKI010000014.1:0-4983 GCA_045542075.1 Eubacteriales bacterium | reverse complement strand
TTACCCGGGGGGCCCCCAACGAAAAAAGGCACCATTGGTTGCCTTTTGCGTTGGTCACCCCCCGGAGACTCGAACTCCGGACCCCTTGATTAAAAGTCAAGTGCTCTACCGTCTGAGCTAGTGGGTCTTTTTTGCCTACCCGACTATTATATCATAGCAAAATCACTTTGTCAATACTTTTTTTAACAGTTAGTGTACAATTTTCTTGCAAGTCGGGAGGCTATTTATGTTATATTTTGCAATTCAGCGTCTGCCGAGAATTGTATCCGCAAATTGAGATATATTCGTCTCCATTACAGTAGGCAGCGAGATATCGTCTCTCTGCTGTCCGTTTTGTCCGCCTCCGAGTATTTCCGAGCGGACTGCGGAGATTATCATTCTGTCAAATCCCTTTGCCCTGTTCTTGTCAAGACTTCCGCCAAAGCAGGACACCGCCTCGGCATTTTCAATCAAGCGCTCGGGAATGTTTTTGTATAGATAGTCCTCAAAGCAATCTGTAAACCCGCAACACAAAAAGTACGCACAGCGTCTACCCGAAAGCATGTCCGTATTTTTGCGTAAATATTCAGAGAGCGCCTTGTCAATTTTAGCCATTCGGATGCTTGAGCCGAAAACTACCACGTCGTAGTCCTCAACGCTCGGCATAGCCTCGCCGCCGTGACCGACTCGCACAAGGGTCACTTCCTGATTTTTAAGCAGCTCCGCAAGCATCTCGGCGCACTCACGCGTGGTGCCGTTTCTGGTCGCGTACGCAATAAGAATTCTCATTTAATTCTCCCTAAAAAACAAATTACAATACAATTATACCATACAGGAATAAAAAATCAAGTATAATTTCAAAACAATTATTTTTTGCTTGAAATAAACTTCGGTTTGTGGTATAATTATACTATATTACCGCGAGGAGGAGTTTACATGCAAAACAAGTCCCAAATTAAAGAAAAAATAGAGAAGCTTCGTGCCGAGCTCACTTACCACGCAAAGCTTTATTACGTATATGATGCGCCTGAAATATCCGACTACGAGTACGATATGATGTACGCAGAGCTGCTTCGACTTGAGGACGAAAACCCCGAGTTTTTTGATCCCGATTCCCCCTCACAGAGAGTTGGAGGCGCGCCGCTCGACAAGTTCCAAAAGGTCACTCATACCGTGCGTATGGACTCGCTCTCGGACGTGTTTTCGTTTGAGGAGCTTTACGGATTTACAAGCTCAGTGGGACAGACTCTGCCCGACTGCGTATATTCCGTCGAGCCTAAAATAGACGGACTTTCGGTGTCCCTCAAATATGAAAACGGAATTTTTGTTCAAGGCGCAACACGCGGCGACGGTATCACTGGCGAGGACGTAACACAGAACATAAAAACCATCTTCTCTATCCCCATGACTCTCCCCGAGCCGCTTAACCTTACGGTGCGCGGCGAGGTATATATGCCCCGCGAGGTATTCAACAGAATAAACGACAAGCGCGAGCGCGAGGGACAGCCCCTTATGGCAAATCCCCGAAACGCCGCTGCAGGCTCACTCCGTCAGCTTGATCCCAAGATCGCCGCAAGCCGAGGTCTTGACGTGTTCATATTCAACTTCCAGGAGGGTGAGCTTTATATGGGCGGCAGGCAGGCAGCATCTCACACCGAGATACTCGACCGTCTGTCCGAGCTTGGATTCCCCTGCGTGCCTATGAGAATAAAGTCCCATAGCTATGACGAGATAATCTCCCACATAGAGAAGATAGGACGGGCTCGCGACAATCTTCCCTACGACATAGACGGCGTGGTTATCAAGGCAGACCTGATCTCCGACCGTCAGAAGCTTGGCGAAGGCACAAACACACCCAAATGGGCGGTTGCCTACAAATTCCCTCCCGAAGAAAAGGAGACTACCCTTCTTGATATTTCAATAGCGGTAGGCCGCACGGGTGTCCTTACTCCCACGGCTCTGCTTTCCCCCGTCCGTCTTGCAGGCACTACAGTATCCAAGGCAAGCCTTCACAACCTTGATTTCATCCGCGAGCGTGACATTATGCTCGGAGATACAGTTATCGTAAGAAAAGCGGGCGACATTATTCCCGAGGTACTTACAGCCCTCCCCGCAAAGCGCGACGGCACGCAAAGACAGTTTCTTATGCCCACGCATTGTCCGTCATGCGGCGAGCCTGTATTTTACGACCCCGATGAAGCCGCGGCAGTCCGTTGTACAAACGCATCCTGCCCTGCACAGATATCCCGCGGTATTGAGCATTTCGTCTCAAAGGGCGCGATGAATATCGACGGTCTCGGACCGCAGATAATCGAACTTTTAATAACATCTGGGCTTATAAAGGACGCAGCAGACCTTTATTCCTTAAAGGTCGAGGACATTTCTCCGCTTGAGAGAATGGGCGAAAAATCCGCGCAAAATCTCATCAACGCAATAGAAAGCTCCAAATCCGCAGGACTTGAAAGGCTGCTCACCGCGCTCGGCATACGCAACGTCGGTGAGGTCGCGGCTGCGGCTTTAGCCGCAAAATTCCGCACGCTTGACGCGTGTATGCAGGCAACCGTTGATGAGCTTGTTGACATTCAGGATTTCGGCCTTATCACCGCCGAGTGCGTGGTAAACTTCTTCTCGCACCCGCAAAACCGCGAGCTTTGTCAAAAGCTCAAGGACGCAGGCGTCCTTTGCGAGTCCACGGCCGCGCCTACGGGTGAAAAATTCAAGGGACTTATCTTCGTTCTGACAGGTACGCTCCCCACTATGTCCCGTGACGAGGCTTCGGCTAAGATCAAAGCAAACGGCGGCAAGGTCTCGGGCTCGGTGTCCTCAAAGACCTCCTTTGTCGTTGCGGGCGAGGCGGCAGGCTCAAAGCTTACCAAGGCACAAAGCCTCGGAGTGACTGTAATCGACGAGGAAACCCTGCTTAAGATGATTGAGGAATAAATTAATGTCATTCCGAGCAGTTGCGAAGCAACAAGTCGAGGAATCTCCACTATTTTTGTCAATAGAAATTCGGGGATCTTTCGACTTCGCTCAAGATGACGGTTAACGCAACCCCGTAAAATCCACTATACCGTTATAAATTCCGTCAGCGTAAAGATTTGGAGATCCGCTCATAAGCGTAGCTTCTCTTGGATTGGTAATAAATCCAAGCTCCACAAGTATGGCGGGCATAGCGGTGCGCTTGAGGACGTAAAGCCCGGGGCGTGTTTTCATTCCCCTGTCGCGCACCCCGACCGCGTCAACTATTCCCTCAACAACATCCTCGCCAAGCTCAAACGCGGGCGTGTTGCGGGCGTAAGCATACGCCTCCACACCGTTTGCCGACGAATTGCTTGACGCGTTTGTGTGCAGGCTTATAAAATAGTCAGCCCCCCAGGAATTCGCGTCCTCAACCCGCACTCGCAGGCTTGACGCATTTGACGTGCCCAGCTGTGTATCGGGCGTAGGGCGTGAGAGCCTTACCTCGTAGTTTCCGCTTCGGCGGAGTCTGTCTGCAAGCAATTGGCCTATTCTGTAGGTTATATCCTGCTCACGCAGTCCGTTTCCCTCCGCACCTGCGTTGGGATTGACGGGATTGTGTCCTTGGTCGACGTATATTTTTATAGCCATATAAATACCCCCTGATTTGCTTCTCTGTATTAGATTTTATGCCGCAGAGCATAAATTTGCTATTACTTGAAAGGATTTTTTGAAATGACTGAAAAAAGCTTAGCTACCCCCTGCGATTCGGGAGAAAAAAATAAAATAGTCGGCGGTATGCTCTATCTTGTAGCAACCCCCGTTGGAAATCTCGCCGACCTCTCTGAGCGCGCAAAGAAGGTGCTCTCCGAGGTGGACTTTATCGCCGCTGAGGACACGAGAAATACCATGCGCCTGCTCGGGTATCTCGGTATAAATAAACCTATGGTATCTTATTTCGAGCATAACAAAAGAACCCACGGTCAGCTTATCTGCGACAGGCTGCTCGCAGGCGAGTCCTGTGCGCTTGTGACGGACGCAGGCACTCCCGCCATATCCGATCCGGGCGAGGACATAGTTTCTCTCTGCGCTGAGAAAAACATTCCTGTGACGAGTATTCCGGGCGCGTGCGCGGCAATTCTCTCGCTGACTCTTTCGGGTCTTCCCACAGGTAGATTCTGCTTTGAGGGCTTTTTGCCCGTTGATAAAAAGGACCGCCGAGAAAGGCTCAAAAAGCTCTCGTACGAGGACAGAACTATGATATTCCACGAAGCACCGCACAAGCTGATAAACACGCTTGAGGATATGCAAAATACGTTTGGCGGCGACCGCAGAATTTCCTTGTGCCGTGAGCTTACAAAGCTCAACGAGGAGATAATGAGAACAACTCTTTCGGGCGCTTTGGAATATTACTCCGAGAAATCTCCGCGCGGCGAATACGTCCTGGTGCTTGAGGGCTGCCCCGAGGGAACGCTCCGCCCCGATGAAATTGACTTGACCTCCCTTTCGGTCGAAGCTCACGTTCAACATTACATAGACGCGGGAATGTCCAAAAACGACGCAATAAAGAAAACCGCAAAGGACCGCGGCGTACCGAAAAATGACGTGTATCAAGTGGTTGCGGTAAAATAGAGTAACCAAACGGGATGCCTGACTCAAAAACATCCCGTTTTTCCTTGTTTTTCAATGCTTTTTCTGCCCAAAAATATTTTTTTATTTTTTTGAAAAAAAGTGTTGACAAACAAAAGTGTTTATGATATAATACTACTGTTGCGAAAGCGACAGACAAAATATGCTGGTGTGGCTCAATGGCAGAGCAGCTGATTTGTAATCAGCAGGTTGATGGTTCGACTCCGTTCACCAGCTCCATATGGGGGATTTCCCGAGCGGCCAAAGGGGGCAGACTGTAAATCTGTTGTCACTGACTTCGGTGGCCCGAATCCACCATCCCCCACCAAACACAAAGAGGAGGCAATCGCCTCCTCTTTGTGTTTGGTGAGGTCTGGTGGTCAATGATGACCACCTACAAAGCGCAGCTTTGTGAGG
>JAZQKI010000013.1:0-11332 GCA_045542075.1 Eubacteriales bacterium | reverse complement strand
CTAAGACCGCTTGGCCTCCGACTTGGTCTTACCGACGGTGTGAAATGCTTCGTGTGTGATGAGATACTCACCGCGCAGGAGGAGATCCCCGCGCTTGGTCACACCGAGGAAATTATAGACGGCAAGGCGGCAACCTGTACCGAAACAGGTATTACCGACGGCGTGAAATGCTCCGTGTGTGATGAGATACTCACCGCGCAGGAGGAAATCCCCATGATCGCCCATACCGAGGAAGTTATAGACGGCAAGGCGGCAACATGCACCGAGGCAGGTCTTACCGACGGTGTGAAATGCTCCGTGTGTGATGAGATACTCACCGCGCAGGAGGAGATAGCGGCGACAGGTCACGACTTTGCGGCTGCAACGACTGAAGCTCCCAAGACCTGCAAGAATTGCGGCGAGACAGAGGGAGAGCCTCTCCCCGAGGAGAACAAGCCCGCGGTAGATGATAATGACGATAATAAGGGCGAGACTCCCGACGGAAATGCGCAGGGCGGCAAGGACGAGGAAAAGAGCGACGGATGCGGCTCTATCATTGGGGTTGGCTCGATAGCATTGGTTGCAGCTCTTGGCGTTGCGTTTGTCATCAGCAAAAAGAGAAAAGAATAATTTGAGATAGCTTAATAAAAAGGAGCAGAAAACATTGTTTTCTGCTCCTGCTTTTTAGTTGGATTCAAGCACCGCAAGGGTGTTTGCGCCGAGCGCAAAGCTCTCGCCGTGGGAAATCTGCGTGGGGTTGTCGAGGCTGTGCGTGTCGTCCACAAGAGATAAGCTCCACTGTCCGTCAAGCTGACAGGTGACATATTGCGCATCACCCGTATTTACAAGCAACACTGCGGTTTTTTCGCCGTTTGTCGCGGCGAGCGCGTAAAGGCTTGGAGTTAAGCGCCCAAGCTCGTCCGCGCCGTCAAGAGTGATCTGCGCGCCGAGACGGTAAAGTATATTGTACGCCTTGAAGGTATAGAACGCCTTGAAGGGCGAAAGCGTCATAGGGTCGAACAATCCGCCATAGGGGGTTATCCACTGACCGTCGTAATACGCCATTATGTCCACGGGGGAGTGCTGCATAGCTATAAGCATTTTGCCGAGATTTGACGCGTCTGTGAGTGTTCCGCGGACGGATATATCGGGATTCCACTCGTCAATAATGCTCTCGGTATGGGTGAAGTTGTATGCGTCAAGGCGGGCTCTTGCGTGAGCCGCAAATACCGCATTTTCCTCCGCGCCCGCATAGGAGTGCCACGAGAAGAAATCAAGCGGGGATCTGTGCTCGGGGCTGGAGATGTATTTGAGGAAATCCTCGAAAAATTCTATAAAGTAGTCTGTGCGAGGTGAGGAATTTGCCTGAGCGGCTGACGTGTTCAGCACGCTGTAAAAGCCGCAAGAGCCGTAGCCGCCGATCTTTATATCGGGAAAGCAAGCCTTGAGGTGGGTTGACGCAACCTCGTAGAGCCTGAAAAATTCCTCCTTCGTGCCAAGCCACATAGGGCTGTCCGCGGGATCAGGCTGGTTGTCGGGCTCGTTCCAGATCTCCCAATATTCAATATTAAACTCAAATCCGTCCGCCCAGCCGCGGTTGTAGTGAGATATTATATGCTCGCAAACTCTCGCCCATTTTTCAAAGTCGCGGGGAGGGAATATGCGGCGGGGCTTGATGATCTTCTGCTGATTTTCAATGCTGCAGCCGAGTCTGTAAATAGGGCGCGCGCCAGCAGAGATAAGACTCTTTATTAGATGATCTGTAAAGGCAAAGTCGTAGGACGCGGGATTATTTTCGTCCGCATCAAAATTGGGAAAGATGTTGTCAATATCCACGAAAACACCGCCGCCGAACTCGCCGCCCGTGTCGTGCAGACGGGAAAAGGGAATGCCCGCCTCGGTCAGATAGTGGAACATAGAGCAGTCCGACCACAAAAGAGGGGCGTTGCATATTCCGTGTAGGGGTTTTATTTTTTTGTCGGAGATTGAGTTGATAGAAATATTGACGCTCATGTCCGACCTCCTTTTTAAGTACTAAATATATAATACACTAAAAATTGAAATTTGTCCATAGAAAAGTTGAAAAAATGGGATGTTCAGATATCTGCGAATGAAATTGGTATTCGATCACCCGTATGATAGCCTTCCCCAGCTGGGGAGGTGGCGCCGTAGGTGACGGATGAGGTGTTCCCGAATACAAGCTAACCATTCATCCACCACTTCACAACCTCTTTGATTGTTATGCAAATCACATCTGCCGCTCAAAACAATAACCCCAAAAGCGGTAATATTTTTAACCCAATGTGGTTAAAATATAATTAACGTTATATGGTTAAGGGGTGATTTTTTGACTGTCGGCGAAGCGGTAAGACTCAGAATACTTGAGCTTTGCAGAGAAAGGCTTATTACCGTTAATAAGCTTTCAATAATTTGCGGAATAACTCAATCTACACTACACAATATTGTAAGTGGAAGGAATTTCAGTCCCACGGTATCCACAGTAAAGAAGATCTGCGATGGGCTTGAGATAACCCTCAAGGAGTTTTTTGACACACCCATGTTTGATAATCTGGAGCAGGAGATCAGATAAAAGAGATTTCCTGCTCTTTTATCTGTTTTGCCTTCTCCAATAACTTGACAAAGATAAAAAAATAATTTATAATAGAGTAGAATTTATGAGGATATTTAACGAAAACCTATATTTTATAACCACCGGTGCGGAGAACTTTTGCGAGATGATCGCATACCGTTCAAACAGGGGACAGCTTAATATCGGTGACAACGCGCTTGATCTGCTCGGAGTTGACAGTGAGGAGAGGGGATTTTTGATCCGCAATCTGTTTTTGGGCGGAGATGACCCAATAATAATAGCCTCGGACAGCGGCGCGCTTATATTTAACCGCAAAATGCTTTACTCCACGGGAATTTGCTGTGTAATACAGCCCGAAGATCCCGCGGATGCGGTATGCCGCGCATATACGGACGGAGAATTTTTCAGAGCGATAATGTCACCCAAAGCCACGGCTATGGCAAGCGGCGCAGATGCAAGCAAAAGCGCAAAGGCTTATCTTGATATGTCGAGGATAGAGCGCGAGCTTTCGGTACTTGGCGACAAACAATATACCGATGGCGACATTGAGCGAACAGCCGCTCTTGTATGTGATTTTATGGGATGCAAAACAGAGCTTCTGGGTGAGGCGATGGACTGCAGTTGCTTTGCTGCGCAGGGAATGATATATGCCAATTCGATATATGCCGTGTCTGTATTGCTTATGGCTTTTTTGGCAAAAATTATATCTGACGACAGAACTCTTATATTGCGCCAAAGCAAAAATTCCATAAGCCTTTGTATAAATTCAAGCTCAGATCATGCGGACATCATGAGAGTCACGGACTATATCGCGCGTATCGCTCAGCAGAGAGATATAGCGGTCTGCTTAAATAACTCAGGCACCCTCTCGCTTGATATATGCCCGTTTTTTATGGATATAGGGCTCACGGGCGTGAAAAATCCCACAAGGCTAAAAGAGGAATGATTTTTTAATACAAATAATAAACTATATATGTGAATTGACACAATTCGGAAAGGACAGAATATGCCTAAATACAGACGTGGAAGAATAAACGACGAGATGCAAAAGGAGATCGCGATAGCGATAAGAAACGTCAAGGATCCCCGCGTTTCGGGTGCGTTTATCAGCATTACGGGAGCGGATGTGACCCCCGATCTGAAGTTTGCAAAAATATATTATTCCGCGCTTAACGGAGACAAAAAGGAGATAAGACAGGGATTGCGCGCGGCTTCGGGCTTTATTCGCGGCCAGATCGCAAGGAGCATGAATCTGCGTATAACTCCCGAGCTTACCTTTATCGAGGACAGTTCTATTGAGTACGGCGCGAAAATATCCAAAATACTTGAGGGAATAACCGTTACAGAGGATATTGACGCAATTCCCGTTGATATAAAGAAGTCCAAACGAAATACTGAAGAAGATGAGGACGAGGTTGATGACTGATACACCGATATATAAGGCGGTGACAGTGGAGCAGGCGACGGATATTTTATGTGACGGACAGAAATATCTGATACTTTTCCACGTGCATCCCGACGGCGACTCGGTGGGCTCTGCGTTTGCGCTCCGCTCGCTTATATGTGAAACGGGCAGAGAAGCACTTTGCGTGTGCGCAGACGAGGTGCCTGAAAGGTTGCATTTTCTGTCGCGCGATGGACAGGACAGTGTGTTACCCGAGAATATTCCAAACGGATATATCCCGGACAGGATAGTGTCGGTGGATACGGCGTCCCCGTCTCAGCTCGGCAGACTGTATGACATATATAAGGATAAAATTGACCTTATGATAGATCATCACGGCAAGGGCACGTATTATGCGGACCATTACGTGTCATCTGAAATGTCAGCTTGCGGTGAGGTGTTGTACGAATTGCTTGAGTGCGTGGCGAAAAAATGCGGACTTCGAGAGCTTCCCTTCAGAGTAAAGCAGCTTTTATATGCCGCCATAAGCTCGGATACGGGGTGCTTTCGATATAATAACACAACTCCTAAGGCGCACAGAATAGCTGCAGATCTTATAGGGCAGGGGCTTGATGCGGCGGATATAAATCACCGTCTGTTCGGTATAAAGACGTTAAAGCAGATGCAGGTCGAGCATGCGGGCTTTGAGAGAATGAATTTCTATGCCGACGGCAGAATAGCCGTGATAACCTTCCCGTACAGCCTCAAGGAGCAGTACGGCGCAACAGATGAAAATCTTGAGACGCTGATAGACGTTGCTCGTTCTGTCAAGGGCGTTGAGGTCGCGGCGGTTATAAAGCAGTTCTCTCAGGAAAATAAATTCAGAGTTTCTATGCGCTCATCGAGTGATTTTGACGTATCTGAGATTTGCGCCAGGTACGGTGGCGGAGGACACTCCCGCGCCGCAGGATGCACGCTCAATTGCGATTCTATCCTCACGGCGGAGATGACCGTTGTTTCGGTCGTTGAGATGAGATTTGCGGAAAATGAAATAAAATAAAGTAAATTATCCCTGACGCGCTTGTGCGGCGTCAGGGATAATTTTTTATTTGTTTTCAATTTGTCTTGCGGGCTTATTCAACTATTTTGTTGATCGTCTTGTCGGTGGTTGAGCCTGCCTTGTAAACAAGCACCTCGGGCTTGTCAGACGCGAGCGTGCCGAATGCATACTCACCAAGGCTTTCGATGTTTGACCCAAGGTTGAGGGTTTCGAGCAGGTCGCAAGCCGCGAATGCGGTTCTGCCGACGGTCGTGAGAGATTCGGGAAGGGTTGCGGTCTTAAGCGCCGAGCATTCAAAGAACACTCCCTCGCCAAGAACTGTGACTCCCTCGGGGAGAGTTATGTCAGAGATGGAGGAGCAACCGTTGAATGCATAATCACCGATTTCGGTAAGGAGGGACTTCTCCTTTGCGAAGTTTACATTTGTAAGAGCCTCGCATCCCACGAATGCGCCTTTGCCGATAGTCTCTACGTTTGCGGGGAGATTTACCTGGTACAGGGATGTGCAAAGAGAGAACGACCAGTTGCCTATAGCCTCCACGGTAGCGGGAAGGGTTACGGATACGAGAGTTGTGCATGCGCTGAACGCCTCGTCACCGATCTCAACAACAGTGCGCCCACTTCCGGGAAGGATCTCGGGAATGGTTATTGAGTGAAGTCCTGATATACGGGGAGCATATCCTGTAATTATAGCGTAGTCAGTTCCCTTTGCCTTGTACGAGACTGTTCCGAGAATTCTGCCATAGGAATCCTTCACCTCAAAGGTGGTTGTTTCGGTATAGTTGGTTATTGCGCCTTCAAGCTCCTCGTCCTTATTGCTGCACGCTGCAAGGGAGCAGACGGAGCACAAAAGAACCAGAGAAAGAAGCGCGGCTAAAAGCTTTTTCATTTTGTTATCCTCCACAGAAAATTCGTAAATGGAGACGCCCTGCATATAAAAGGGCATAATACTCATCATCTAAAAAAATTATACAATAAAAAACAGGCTTTGTCAATAGATTGAATGCCAATTAAGTCAAATCTTTGTAAAAAAATAAAAAGTGGATAACATATTATTGTATTTTTTTGTCATGTGTGATATAATAAGGTCAGTTTACAGGACAAGAGGTAAAGATTATGTTATCTTGTATTTTCAGCGCAGGAATTTTTGGCATTGACGGATATATAGTCACGGTAGAGGCGGACGGGCAGCCAAGGCTTCCGAATTTTGAGCTTGTCGGACTGCCCGACATGGCGGTCAAGGAGGCAAAGGAGAGAGTCAGGACGGCGTGCATCAACAGTGGTTACAGATTCCCCGAGATGTCGTTTATGCTCAATCTCGCGCCTGCTGACAGAAAAAAGGAAGGCTCGGCGTATGACGTTGCGATACTTTTGGGAATCATGAAGTGCGCGGGTATCGTGCGCTCGGATATAGATCTGTCCAAGGCTTGCTTTGTGGGTGAGCTGTCTCTTTCGGGCGCGTTGCGAAGTGTACGCGGCGTGCTTTCTATGTGCGTTGCGGCGAGAGATGCGGGCTTTACGGAATTTTACGCGCCCAGGGAAAATGCTCTTGAGGCTGCGGCAGTTGAGGGTATATCCGTCTACGCGGTGGATAATATGCGTCAACTCGTGTCTCACCTCAACGGCACGGAGGTAATTCAGCCCGTAAAATATAACAGAAACGAGTTTTTGAATTCCGCAAGAGACTACGGAATAGATTTTTCAGACGTAAAGGGTCAGGCGCAGGCAAAAAGAGCTATGGAGATCGCCGCAACGGGCGGTCATAACATACTTCTCATAGGCCCTCCCGGTACGGGTAAGTCTATGCTTGCCAAAAGACTTTCGACTATCCTGCCGCCACTCACGTTTGGCGAGGCTATTGAGACGACAAAGGTACATTCGGTTGCGGGAACTCTGCCTGACGGAGTATCTCTTGTCTCCACCCGTCCATTCCGCTCTCCGCATCATACCATGAGCGCGGTAAGCCTTGTGGGCGGCGGAGTAAATCCCACGCCGGGCGAGGTATCACTGGCGAACAACGGAGTGCTGTTTTTGGACGAGCTTCCCGAATTTCCAAAGCAGGTGACGGACGCGCTCCGTCAGCCGCTTGAGGACGGAAAGGTAACTATAACCAGAGCCAGCGGGCGAGTAACATTCCCCTGCTCGTTTATGCTCGTCGGTGCGATGAACCCTTGCAGATGCGGATATTTCGGGCATCCCACCCGCAAATGCACCTGCAAGCCGGGGGACGTAAAGCGATATATTTCAAGAATAAGCGGCCCTATGCTTGACAGAATTGATATTCAGATTGAGCTTCCGTCTTTGACGTACGACGAGATATCAGACAGGCAGACTACCTCTGAGAGAAGCGAGGTAGTAAGGGAGCGAGTCACAAGGGCGAGAGAGTTTGCCCGTGAGAGAATGAAGAATGACGGAATTATCTGTAACTCCAGACTTGACGCGTCGGGCATACGCAAGTACTGTCAGGCGGACGATGACGCCATGGCGCTGCTCAAGGCAGCGTATGATACTATGGGTCTGTCCGCGCGCGGATATGACCGCATAATGCGTGTGGCAAGAACTATAGCGGACCTGGCTCAAAGCGAGCTTATTCGTGCAGAGCATATAGCTGAGGCAATACAGTTCAGAAGCCTTGACCGCAAATATTGGGGAGTTGGCGACGAAGATTGATCTGTTTCGGGCGGTGTTGATATTCACCGCCCGAAATTTTTGGCGAATTTTGCAATATGATAATTTAATTCTTGCAAAAACCAAAGGAACTTGCCCGTTTTTGCCTGCTCGGGTGAAAGTTTACAATTTGTTAATTGCGGAAAGAACAAACAAGTGGTATAATTATCCTAATATTTTGATTTTGAAGGTGTGAGAAAATGCAACTTAATTCAAAAAAATATTCAAATGATCACGATGAGACAATTGAAAACATATTTCAGGAGATGCTCACAGATGCCAGGAATGCGTACGTTATTCCGCGCGAGGCTTTTGATAAGTATCATATAAAGCGCGGTCTGCGTGAAAATGACGGCTCGGGTGTTCGCGCGGGTGTCACCAAGGTTGGAAACGTTCACGGATACGTAATCAACGAGGGCGAAAAGATGTCCGACGACGGATCGCTTGAGTACCGCGGCTATAAGATGAGCCAGCTCGTGCAGAATTTCGTCAAGGAGGATCGCTTTGGCTTTGAGGAGTGCGCCTATCTTTTGTTTTTCGGCTATCTGCCTACAAGGGAGGAGCTTGACCACTTTAACGAGCTGCTTGCTTCATACCGCCGTCTGCCCCCTCGCTTTACCGAGGATATAATTATGAAGGCGCCCTCGCGCTCCATAATGAACAAAATGGCAGCTTCGGTGCTTTCGCTCTACTCTTATGACGACAATCCCGACGATACGAGTCTTGAAAATATGCTGCATCAGAGTATGGAGATAGTTGCTCGGCTTCCCGTTATCGCGGCGCAGTCATATGCGGTCTATCAGAATGCTTTTATGGATAAGAGTCTGAATATACATAATCCTCTTGAGGAGCTTTCCACAGCTGAAAACTTTTTGAGAGTACTTCGTCCCGATTCAAGGTACACCGACGATGAGGCAAAGCTTCTTGATATTGCCCTGGTCATCCACGCGGAGCACGGAGGAGGAAACTGCTCAACCTTTACCTGCCGCACGCTTTCAAGCTCGGGAACGGATACGTATTCTGCGGTGGCAGCGGCGATCGGAGCCTTGAAGGGTCCTCGCCACGGCGGAGCAAACATCAAGGTTCAGGAAATGTTCGACTGTATAAAGGAAAACGTTTCCAACACAAAGGATGACGGAGAGGTATCGGATTTCCTTTTGAAGATACTGCGAAAGGAAGCCTACGACGGCTCGGGACTTATCTACGGCATGGGACATGCGATATATACAAAGTCAGACCCGAGAGCGGTTATGCTCAAGCAGGCGGCGCGCAAGCTGGCGTATGAAAAGGGCTACGGCGATGACTTTGAGCTTCTTGAGAGAATAGAGCGGATCACTCCCGACCTGTTCAATGCGTACAAGGGAACTGATAAGATCATGTGCGCAAACGTTGACCTTTATTCTGGTCTGGTTTACCGTATGCTCGGCATACCCACAGAGATGTACACGCCCTTGTTTGCGGTAGCGCGAGTAGCAGGATGGTGCGCGCACAGAATGGAGGAATATTGCACGTCAAGTAAGATAATCCGTCCCGCATATAAGTGTATTTCCAAGTCAAAGGACTACATCTCGCTTGAAGAAAGGATATAAAACAAAAAGGCTCGCCCCAATCAGGTTGGGGCGAGCCTTTTTATGTAATAGAAAAAATTCCACGGTCATATATTTATTATATATTTATGGCAGACTGTGGGGAGGGATATTTATAAATACAGGGGTTGAAAACATAATGAGCATGGGACTTTCGGAGAGTCAGGCTGCGGAGTCCCGTAAAATTCACGGAACAAACAGAATGACGCCAAAAAAGAAAAAGAGCTTTTTACGAAAATTTGTCTCCAATCTGTCCGATCCCGTGATAAAGATATTGCTTGGTGCGCTTGTAATAAATCTTTTCTTCGTGTTCAAAAGCTCAAATTGGGTCGAGTGCATAGGAATAGGCGCGTCTGTGTTACTCGCCACCCTGATATCCACCTTTTCCGAGCATTCCTCAGAGAATGCGTTTGCAAGGCTTGAGGCGGAATATTCGCAAGGATTGGTCAGAATTATACGAGACGGAATGCTTAAAGAGGTATCAATAGAGGATATAGTTGTTGGGGATATAGTCAGCCTTTACGCAGGCGAGCAGATACCTGCCGACGGAGAGATAATTTTCGGCAGAATATATGCCGATCAGTCGGCTATGACGGGGGAGAGCAGAGAGGTTGAGAAGACTGTGCGCGGCAGCGTCGAGGACACAACCCCCACCTCGCCGTATTTTTGCTTTCGCGGATGTACGGTGCTGTCGGGCAGCGCGTATATGCGAGTTGAGAGAGTCGGGGATGCGACCTTCCTCGGAGGTATCTCAAAGGAGGTGCAGGGAGATACTATAGAGAGTCCGCTCAAGGTGCGTCTGAGCCGACTCGCAAAGCAGATAAGCATATTTGGGTACGTGGCGGCGTTTTTGGTTGCCGTAGCATACCTTTTCAAGACGTTTGCCATAGACTCCGCGTTTGATGCCGAGATAATAAAATACAAGATCACAAGCCTGCCTTTTTTGTTTGAGCATTTGTTTAGCGCGTTGACTCTGGGACTGACAGTCATAGTTGTAGCCGTTCCCGAGGGCTTGCCGATGATGATAGCGGTGGTGCTGTCCTCAAATATCAAAAGAATGGTAAAGGATAACGTGCTTGTAAGAAAGCCTGTGGGAATCGAGAGTGCGGGTAGCATGAATATACTTTTCACGGATAAGACGGGTACATTGACCGTTGGCAAGCTCGGCGCGGGAGAGATTTTTCTTGGTGACGGACTTACCTGCGATAGTGCGTTATCGCTTCAGAGATATTACCCCGCGGTGTTTTCGGAGTATGCTGCGAGCGGTGTTTTTAACAGTGAGGCGCAAATTGGTAAAAGCTCGTCCGGAGAGATTGAGATACTTGGCGGCAATTCAACGGACAGGGCAATACTTTCCTCTGTTTGCGGTCTGTGCGAGACGAATACAGCAAAAAGGAGCGAGCAGCTTATCGACAAGATACCTTTTGACAGTGATATCAAAATGTCGGCGGCAAAGGTGCTTGTCGGGGAGAGAAAAAGGATATATATAAAGGGCGCTCCCGAAAAATTGCTGCCATACGTAAAAAAATACATATCCGGGAGCGGAGACAGACTGCAGTTTTCTCCGTCGGTCATCAAAAAGATATGCAAGCAAGCCACAGAGCAAGGCAAAAGAGTGATTCTGATAGCTATGTCGGAGAGTGATATCCCGCTCTCGGATATTGCGAAAAAAACACTTCCCGAGCTTATATTTATCGGGCTTGTTATACTTGAGGACCTTTTGCGCGAGACCGCGTCGGAGTCGGTAAGGACACTTCGGGATGCGGGAGTTGCGGTGGTTATGATAACGGGGGATAACAAGGATACAGCTATAAGTATTGCGAGAGGTTGCGGTATTCTCACAAAGGACAGAGACCTCGCTTTGACGAGCGCTGAGCTGGCGCAAATGACGGACAGCGAGGTCAAGGAAATATTGCCGCGTCTTTGTGTTTTAGCCCGTGCGCTTCCTCAGGACAAGAGCAGACTTGTCCGACTGGCTCAGGATATAGGACTTGTTGTGGGAATGACGGGGGAAGTCGGATCGTAGCCATGTCGTTCTGTGAGCCAAGGAGTTGATTTATGACATT
>JAZQKI010000012.1:0-36942 GCA_045542075.1 Eubacteriales bacterium | reverse complement strand
CAAACGTGCGCGTCTGCCAGTTCCGCCACTCTCGCATATTTAATTTCGCCACGCTTGCGTGACAACAAATGGTATTATACACTAACTTTTGGGTTTTGTCAACACTTTTTTCGAAAATTTTCTTAACTTTTTCAAAGTCTGCTTTTTACGTATTAAAATTACCTCTCCATGCTTTGCAAAACACACTTTTTTATTGACAATCACACCTCCAAATGTTATAATAAACTCAAACCTGCAAAGGAGAAAAGCTATGTTTGTGACGGAAAATTTCAAGTTAAATAACTATTCGCTTGATTTTGCGATAGATTACCCAAAAAATTTTGACAAGAGCCAAAAATACCCCGTGATATTTTATTTTCACGGAATGGGCGGAGTTGGTCAGAGCGCGGAGTTTATTGCGCAGAACTGTCCTGTGCGCCGCGAGAGAATGACGGAGGATATGGAGTTTATCATCGTCGCGCCCGCATGTCAGGACTTTACGTGGTTTGAGAATTTCCCGAATGTTGTGGAATTTATCAAAAATATTATTGCTCGCGACTACGTGGACGAAAAGAGAGTATATCTTTCGGGCTCAAGCATGGGTGGATATACGTCGTGGGCGCTGTCAATAATGCACCCCGAGCTTTTCACGGCGGCGGCGATCTGCTGCGGCGCGGGAATGTATTGGGCAGGCTTCAGAGTGAATTTCCCCGTGCGCGCTTATCACGGTAAGCTTGACGATATAGTGCTGCCGCGCGAGAGTGAGATCATGGTTGAGAAGATAAACGCCGCGGGCGGACAAGCCGAGCTTGTTTTGTACGACTACGCTGACCACGACGCGTGGACACCGACGTTTACCAATCACGAGACATACAAGTGGCTATTGTCACATAAAAAGGACTGAATAAAGCTCTGCGGTTTACCGCAGAGCTTTTATGATTTTATTTCTGATACTTTTCCCACGGCGGAAAAGTATTCAAACCGCCGCTTAAGAGTGGAGAATGTCCTATTTTTTCTCCCGAAAAAATTTTGCTTTGCAAAACGGACGACCCTCTCCCCTCTTAAGAAACACCCCACTCCGGGAGTTTGCAAGCAAACTCGAAAAAACAGTGGGGTAATAGAATGACCGTTCTGATAAATATAAACGCCTACTCGGTTGTCGCTTGTATCGGCTAAGAAGGAGATTATTCGTTTTCTGAAAACTATTATCCTGTTGCGCCGAAGGCGAGGGGTTGGGAAGATTTTTAAGAGGGGAAGGGGTTGTCGGGTGCTCGCAGAGCAAATTTCACGGGAGTGAAATTACGACGCATTCCCCTCTTAAACGGTGTTTTGGTTACTTTGTCACTGTTGACAAAGTAACGTAAAGAAAACCAAACGAAAAAACTTGACAAACTATATTATTTTATAGTATAATATAATTTGACTATCTATGTCTAAAAAAGGAATAATAAAATGAAGCAATACAAAATACTCCCCGAGTGTGAAATGCAAAAATACTCGGAATATATAAAGAAAGTCAGGGCGTGGAACGATAAAGCGGGCGCTGACAAGTACGCATATATTCAGACCTTTGGATGTCAACAAAACGTCGCTGACAGCGAAAAAATAGCAGGCATGTGCGAGGCTATGGGCTACAAAATGTGCGACGAGCCAAAGGACGCCGACATTATCGTCGTAAACACCTGCGCCATCCGCGAGCACGCCGAAAAAAGAGCACTCTCAATTATCGGTCAGTTCAAGCACTTAAAGGCAAAAAAGCCCTCGCTTATAATAGCCGTTTGCGGCTGTATGGTCGCCCAGGAGCACCGCCGCAACGACATAAAATTCAGATACCCCTACGTTGATTTTATCTTCGGCGCATCGTCGCTTTTCCGTCTGCCTCAGCTTATAGTTGAGAGAATTGAGAAGCAAAAGCGTCTTTATTGCCCCGAGGAAGCCGAATATCTCGTTGCCGAGGGCTTGCCCATCCGTCGCGAGAGCGACTATAAGGCGTGGGTCTCGGTAATGTACGGATGCAACAATTTCTGCACGTACTGTATCGTACCGTACGTCCGCGGACGCGAGAGGAGTCGCCGCCCCGAGGACATAATAGCCGAGGTCAAAGAGCTTGTAGCGTCGGGCTGTAAGGATATAACCCTGCTCGGACAGAACGTAAACTCCTACGGCAAGGACGCAAAGGGTGATGATGGCGAGGTTTATGATTTTGCGGACCTGCTCGCAGATATCGATAAAATAGAGGGTGACTATTACATCCGCTTTATGACGAGCCACCCAAAGGATGCGTCAAAAAAGCTTATCGACGTGATAGCCGCATCCAAGCATATAGCGCATCAGTTCCATTTGCCTATGCAGTCGGGAAGCGACGAGATACTCAAGCGTATGAACCGCCGCTATGACACCGCAAAATATATGGAGACCGTCAATTATATGCGTGAGAAGATCCCCGACGTGACGCTGACATCCGACATTATCGTGGGATTTCCCGGCGAGACCGAGGAGGATTTTGAAGGCACGCTTGATATGCTCTCGCGCGTGAAATTCGATATGGTCTACTCCTTTATCTATTCTCCCCGAAACGGCACGCCCGCCGCGGAAATGGAAAATCAGGTTGACGACAAGGTAAAGAGCGCGCGGTTTGACCGTCTGCTCGCGCTTCAGAATCAGATAGCGTATGAGAAAAATCAGCCTCTCAAGGACAAGATAATAAAGGTGCTTTGCGACGGCAGAAGTAAAAATAACGAGAGCGTATTTTCGGGCAGAAGCGAGGGGAACAAGATAGTTCTTTTCGACGGAGATGACTCGGATACAGGTAAATTTGTAAATATAAAAGTCACACGCGCGGATACGTTTGCGCTTTACGGTGAAAAATTATAATAAAAACAAAACGGAGATATACAAAATGAGCATTTATTCACTTGCCGCAGAGCTCGGCAAAGCAATTAAAGAAGACGAGAGAATGATAAGAATGGGAAAGGCAAAGGCAGCTTACGAGTCCGACGGAGAAATTTTGCAGCTTCTTGCCGAGTACGGCGTTCAGCAAGAGGCGCTTACACAGATGGGGGACGGCGACGAGATAGATACCGACGTTGTCACAAGGATCCAGGACAGGATCGACGAGATATACGACCTCATCACAAACAATCCGCTCTTTGTTGAGCTTGACGAGGCACAGGCGGCAGTAAACGAGCTTATGGCGACTGTAAACAATACTATTATGTTTAACGCAACGGGCGCGAGCAACTGTACGCACGACTGTTCTACTTGCGGCGGCTGTCACTAATTCTGACCGTTGCTTTTGGGTAATAATCGCCGTTTTTGAGGCTGGCGTACGCTCGTACGCCTGATGCCTTTCAAAAACGACAATTCTTCCTCCAAAATCAATCAGTCAGAACCGTTGCTTTTGGGTTATAATCGCCGTTTTCGAGGCGGTGTGACCAGACACTCACAAGTTTGAGAAAGAGAGGACAAAGCTATGACTCCGATGATGGAGCAATACTTTGAAATAAAGAAAAATTATAAGGATTTTCTGCTGTTTTACAGACTCGGAGATTTCTACGAGATGTTTTTTGACGATGCTATCATCGCGTCCCGCGAGATAGGACTGACTCTCACGGGCAGAGACTGCGGCGAGGCAGAAAGAGCGCCTATGTGCGGCGTCCCCTTCCATGCGGCTGACGAGTATATCGGAAAGCTCATAAATAAGGGATTCAAAATCGCCATCTGTGAGCAGGTAGAGGATCCCGCGACGGCGAAGGGAATTGTCAAGCGAGACGTTATACGAGTAGTTACACCGGGAACTCTTATTGAGACCGAGCTGCTCAACGAAAAAAAGAACAATTATCTCTGCGCTGTGTATATGGACGAGTTTGAGTATGGCGTGTGCTTTTGCGACGTCTCTACCGCCGAGGTGTACGCTACGTCGGTAAGCGGAAGCAATATGGACTCTGCGCTCGTAAATGAGATAGGCGCGTATGAGCCTGCCGAGGTCATCTCAAATCTTTCGAAAAACAAATTCCGCGCGACTGCCGATTTTATCATTGGAAGGACTCACGCGATGCTGCTTGACAATCAGCCTCACCGCTTTGAGTACTCCGAATCGCTTGAGAAGGTCAAAAGACAGTTTGCGGACACCTTGCGCGAGAGCGATATTGAGAATAAGGCGATAGTCTGCGCTGCGGGCGCGCTTCTCGGTTATATTGAGGAGACACAGAAAAAGGATATTTCGTATATCAAAAAGCTCAACGTCTATACCGACGGTCAGTATCTTGAAATGGATATAAACACGCGACGCAATCTTGAGCTTACAGAGTCTATGCGCGCAAAGGAAAAAAGGGGAACTCTGCTCTGGGTCCTCGATAAGACACGCAGCTCCATGGGCGCGAGAATGCTCCGCAAATGGATAGAGCATCCGCTGCTGACACAGTCTGCTATAGTTCGCAGACAAAATGCAATCGAGGAGCTTTACAACAACTTTATGCTCCGCGAGGGTATATCTGAGCTTCTTGACAGGGTGCTTGACCTTGAACGACTTGTTACCAAGATAGTTTACGGCACGGCAAACGCGAGAGATCTCTATGCCGTTGCAAGCACACTCCGTATTCTGCCCGAGCTTCACGATATGCTTGAGGGATGCACGTCCGACGAGCTTAAGCGTATATGGTGCGAGATGGACACTTTGGCGGATATATGTGATCTTATCGACCGTTCTATAAAGGAAAATGCGCCCCTGTCAGTGCGCGAGGGCGGTATGATAGCAGACGGATATAACGCGCAGGTGGACGAGTTCCGCGGCATTATTCAGGGCGGCGGTGAATGGAAGGAAGCCATAGCCGAGGCTGAGCGCGAGGCTACGGGGATAAAGAATCTCAAGATAGGCTACAATAAGGTTTTCGGCTACTATATTGAGGTCACAAAATCCCAGATAGATCAGGTCCCGGACAGATACATAAGAAAGCAGACGCTTTCAAACTGCGAGCGATACATCACCGAGGAGCTTAAGGATATGGAGGCGAGGGTGCTTGGAGCTACGGACAAGCTCTGCGCGCTTGAGTATGAGATATTCTGCGGCATACGGTCGACAGTTGCGGAAAACTCCGCAAGACTTCAGCTGACCGCAACCCTGCTCTCGGAGCTTGACTCTTATTACAGCCTGGCAAGTGTGGCGGCAAAAAACAGATACGTCCGTCCACAGATAACGCAGACTGACGCGATTATTATAAAGGACGGCAGACATCCCGTTGTCGAGCAGTTTGTAAAAGACACATATTTTGTGCCCAATGATACGAGACTAAACACAAAGAGCGAACGATTGATGCTTATAACAGGTCCCAATATGGCGGGTAAATCCACGTATATGAGACAGGTCGCGCTTATAGTTCTTATGGCACAGATGGGTTCATTCGTACCTGCGGTTGAGGCTGAGATTGGCATTGTTGACAAGATATTCACGCGTGTGGGCGCATCGGATGATCTTGCTTCAGGTCAGTCCACGTTTATGCTGGAAATGAACGAGGTCGCGTATATTTTGAGAAACGCGACCAGAAACAGTCTTATAATTTACGACGAGGTGGGCAGAGGAACGTCAACCTTTGATGGAATGAGCATCGCAAGAGCGATAGTTGAATACACCTCAAGCAAAAAGATAGGCGCAAAAACGCTTTTCGCAACTCATTACCATGAGCTTACGAGCATGGAGGAGGAATTTGACGGCATAGTCAACTACAACATCGCGGCGAAAAAGAGGGGAGATAACATCACCTTTCTTCGCAAGATCGTCCGCGGCTCGACTGACGACAGCTACGGTATTGAGGTCGCAAACCTTGCGGGACTTCCTCGCGAGGTAATAAAGCGCGCAAAGGAGATACTTTCATCAGTTGAGGAGAGCGCGAAAAATCTCCGCTTGTCTGACAAGGAGGCAAGGGTCGAGGAAAAGGATGATAGCCTTATAACCTTTGAGGACTGTATCAATGATGGGGTCATACAGGAAATTAAGAATACAGATATAAACACTCTTTCCCCATACGAGTGCATATCACTTTTGTTTGACTGGAAAAAGCGATTGGGGTAATTTTTGAAAAATTGAGAGAGGAGGAGCCTTTATGGGTAAAATAAACCTGCTGTCATTTGAGGTAGCAAATCTTATCGCGGCGGGCGAGGTCGTTGACAGACCTGCTTCTGCGATAAAGGAAATGATGGAAAATTCGATAGACGCGGGCGCGCGCCGTATCACTGTTGAGGTACAGAACGGCGGAAGCACGTTTATGCGTGTGTCTGACGACGGTTGCGGAATGGAGCCCGAGGATCTTCCGCTTGCTATTCGCAGACATGCGACAAGCAAAATAGAGACCGCCGCAGACCTTGACGGTATATGCACGCTTGGATTTCGCGGCGAGGCATTGGCGGCTATATCCTCTGTGTCACGAATGAGAATAATCTCAAAAACCAAGGATGCGGAGCTTGGCGCAATGCTTGAGGTTGACTGCGGTGAGATAGTGGCACTCTACGAGCAGGGCTGCTCGGACGGAACCACGATAATCATTGAGGATCTGTTTGCTAACGTGCCCGCGCGCCGCAAGTTCTTAAAACGCGACGTGACCGAGACCGCGGCAATAACCGCTTCGGTTGAGAGAGTTGCGCTGTCGCACCCCGAAATAGCATTCAAGCTTATCACCGACGGACAGCTCAAGCTTGAGACGGCGGGTGACGGACGGCTTATGAGCGCGATATATTCCGTGTTTGGCAGGGATTTCGCGTCCAAGCTGATAGCGGTCAGCGGGGAATACGAGGGCATAAGAGTTGAAGGCTTTATCGGCCGCTCCGACAACGTAAAGGGTAACAGAAATTATCAGAATTTCTACATAAACAAGCGATACATCAAGAGCAAGACCGCATCCGCGGCGCTTGAACAGGCGTTTTCCTCGTATTTGCCGAGCGAAAGATTTCCTGTTTGTGTCTTGTTTGTTTCAATGAACCCGGGGCGCGTGGACGTTAACGTACATCCCGCAAAGCTTGAGGTCAAATTCTCAAACGAGAAAATCGTGTTTGAGTCGGTATATTACGCAGTAAAGCAAGCACTTGAGGGCAGCACTGCGCGACCTCAGATGCAGGTGTCAAGGTCTGCGGGCATGAAAATGTCGGATTCTTTCGTACCCGTTGAGAGAGGAGAATCCCTCAAGGCAAGGCAAATAAGCATTGATACGCAAAATCCTGCGGCAAGTATTCCGCAGAGCGTGCAGATAACACCCGACTCGTCAAACAATAAGGGCTTTGCCACGGCAAAGGTGGATGCGCAAAAGGTCGCTCCGCCCGAAAAAATGACGGCAAGGGAATATCTTGAAAAATATGTAAGCGAGATAAAGAACAGCTCAAAGAAAAAGTCAGACCAGACTCAAGGGGTGGTTGACATTGTGAGGGAAATTCAAAAGCCCACAGATGAGCAAAAGACTCAGCCGCCCGTGTCCGAGACACTCAAGACCAAAGCAATCGAGACACCCAAGACCGAAATGCCTAAGGTGCCTGAGAAAAATGCGGGCTTTGAAGGACATCAGTCAGCTGAGCCTACAGCACTTCCGTGGAGGCTTGCGGGCGAGGTATTCAACTCGTATATTATAGTCGAGATCGGAGAAAAAATGCTTCTTGTTGACAAGCATGCCGCTCACGAGCGCATAATTTTCGAGAAGCTCAAGGCTAATATGTATTCTACGGATATTGCGTCACAGCTTTTGATGCTTCCCATTGAGATAATGCTTATGAGCGATGAGGTATCGACTGTCGAGGAATACCGCGCGGAGATAGAGGCGGTGGGATTTGAATTTACTACCTCGAAAAACACCGTGTACGTAAACGCGCTGCCCGTAGGAATAGAGCAGTCTGCGGTTGCGGATATGTTTGCCGTTATGGCTGACAGAATAAAGAGCGGAACGGGTAATATCAGTGTAACGAGAAATATACTGTTTGAAAAGGCGCTTTATCAGGCATCCTGCAAGGCGGCTATAAAGGCGGGCAGGGAATATACCGACGCGGACAATCAGTGGATAATAGACCGGCTGAAGAATATACCCGATATTACGGTATGTCCTCACGGACGTCCCGTGGCAATGGAGCTGTCCAAAAAGAATATAGACAGACAATTTGAAAGAACTTAAATAAAATACCGCCTTGCACTGTTTTTGCAGGAGCGGAGAGTAAAAAACTCAAAGGAGCAAAGTTATGTTTGAACTTTTAGCGCAGGACGGACGCGCACGCCGCGGAGTCCTTCACACAGTACACGGAGATATACAGACTCCCGTGTTTATGAACGTTGGAACCTGTGCCGCGATAAAGGGCGGCGTTTCCACAGTTGAGCTTGAAGAGATAGACTGTCAGGTGGAGCTTTCAAATACCTACCACTTGCACATCCGTCCCGGAGACAAGCTTATTTATGAGATGGGCGGTCTTCATAAATTTATGAATTGGGATAAGCCGATTTTGACCGACTCGGGCGGATTTCAGGTGTTCTCGCTTGCTCAGCTTCGTAAGATAACCGAGGAGGGAGTAAGATTCCAGTCCCACGTTGACGGAAAAAGAATATTTATGGGGCCCGAGGAAAGCATGCAAATACAGTCGAATCTCGCTTCCACAATTGCTATGGCGTTTGATGAATGTATTGAGAACCCCGCGCCCTACAAGTACGTAAGAAACTCTATCGACAGAACGACTCGCTGGCTTGAGCGTTGTCGCGCGGAGATGGACAGACTCAATTCCATGCCTGAGACTATCAACAGACATCAGATGCTTTTCGGCATAAATCAGGGAGGAACTTATGAGGACCTTCGTATCGAGCATATGCAGAGAATTGCCGAGATAAACTGCGAGGGATACGCTATAGGCGGTCTTGCGGTGGGCGAGGAGACAGAGGAGATGTACCGCATTATTGACGCGGTCGAGCCATTTATGCCCAAGGATAAGCCCAGATACCTTATGGGAGTTGGTACACCCTGCAATATTCTTGAGGCGGTGCATATGGGAGTTGACTTTTTTGACTGCGTAATGCCCTCACGTAACGCGCGCCACGGAAATCTCTTTACGTGGGAAGGAAAAATGAATATCTGCAATGAAAAGTATGCAAAGGACCCAAGACCTATTTCCGAGTCCTGCAACTGTCCTACATGCAGAAACTACAGCCGATCCTATATAAGACATCTGATAAAGGCAAAGGAGGCGCTGGGCATGAGACTTGCAGTTACCCACAACCTTTATTTTTACAACAACCTCACGCGCAAGATAAGAGAAGCGCTTGACGGCGGATATTTTGAGAGCTTTTATCAGAAATATCATATCGCTCTGGGCGAGCGAAACCCTGATTAAAACACAATAAACATAATATCAGAAAGGAGAAATCGCTATGATTTCAAGAATTTTACTTGAGGACGTTCTCGCGGCGGCTATGTCCACGGGCGCGGACTTTGCCGAGGTGTACGCTGAGAAGACGAGACACAACGGTATCCGCTTCCTTGACGGCAAGATAGACACCGTAAGCGATACCGTAGTGTCGGGTGTAGGTATTCGCGCGTTTATCGGTACGAGAACTGTTTACGCGACAACTACCGACCTTACACGCTCGGGACTTATCCGCTGCGCCAAGGCAGTTGCGGATGCGCTCGGAGAGAGCAAGGCAGAGGTGCAGATACGTCTTGCGGAGAGAGTATTCCCCAATATCCACCCCGTAAAGATAGTTCCCGCAACTGCGGATATAAAGACCAGAACTGATCTTTTGAAGGATGCCTGCGTTACTGCGCAGAACTACGATGAAAAGATAAAGCAAGTAATGGGAAGCCTTGCATCCACCGACCACAATATCCTTATTGCCAACTCCGAGGGACTTTACACCACGGACAGACATGTAAGAACGAGAATCGCTTGCAGCGCGGTCGCATCTAACGGTGTTGAAAATCAGTCGGGCTCAGCCTCTCCCGGACGCGGAATGGGACTTGAGATGTTTGAGTTTATTGATCCCAAGGAGGTTGGTCGCAAGGCGGCGGAGCAGGCGCTCGTCAACCTCAGAGCAGACTACTGTCCCGCAGGACAGATGCCTGTTGCTATTGAAAACGGCTTTGGCGGAGTTATTTTCCACGAGGCTTGCGGACACTCGCTCGAGGCAACAAGCGTTGGAACGGGTACGTCGCAGATGGCAGGTAAGCTCGGTCAGAAGATAGCAAACGAAAAGGTGACCGCTATTGACGACGGAACTATCCCCGGCGCTTGGGGCTCCGTTAACATTGACGACGAGGGACACGTGACACAGAGAAACGTGCTTATCGAGAACGGTGTGCTCAAGAGCTATATGATAGACCGTCTCGGCTCGCGCAGAATGAATATGGAAATGACGGGTAACGGCAGACGAGAGAGCTTTATGTACGAGCCCACGTCGAGAATGACAAACACCTTTATCGCAAACGGACCCGACAAGAACGAGGACATTATCGCCTCTATTGAATACGGCCTTTATGCAAAGAGCATGGGCGGAGGCTCCGTAAATCCCCTGACGGGCGAGTTTAACTTCAGTGTCAGCGAGGGATATATTGTAAGAGAGGGTAAGATCTGCGAGCCCGTGCGCGGAGCGTCGCTCGTTGGAACGGGATCTCAGATACTTATGGACATTGATATGGTCGGACAGAATCTTGAGACCGCGCAGGGAATGTGCGGTTCGTCCAGCGGTAGCGTTCCTACCGACGTAGGACAGCCCCTTATCCGTGTTTCAAAAATTACCGTAGGAGGTCGCTGATATGGATTTTAAGCAAATTAAGGATATAGTTTCCTCCGCGTGTGTTGCGCACGGCATAGAGGAATACGAGGTAACGTATACGGTTGGCGAGAATATCAGCGCCGAGACCTATATTCACGACATCAGCGCGTTCAGCTCAGGCGAGAGCGCGGAGATATTCTTCCGTTGCATAGTTGACGGACATATGGGATATGCCTCCACAAGCCTCTTTGAAGAGGATGAGATCGCCGATCTTGTAGTGCGCGCGGCAGATAACGCGAGAGCAATTGAGAATAATGATACCGTCGTTATATTCAAGGGCTCCGAGAGTTATCAGAAAACTACTGCCCCTGAGCCTTGCGTGGTAGATGCGGCAGAGCTTAAGCACAAGGCTCTTGAGCTTCAGAGCAGGACCTATGCTACGGACAGTGCCGTTGTTGACGGAACGCAGTCTGTCGCTATCTCCTTCAGAGACGAGACATATATGTACAACTCCCACGGACTTGAGCTTTCCAACCGCGTTGGTATGACGGGTGTTTACGTTGCGGCAGTCGTTAACAAGGACGGCGAGGCGCGTGACAACTTCGAGTTTGCTGAGGGAATCAGTGGCAAGGATTACGAAAATCTTCCCAAGAAAGCGGTTGACGGAGCACTTGATAAGATAGGCGCGGCAGAGGTTGACACAGGAAAGTACAATATAGTTATAGACGGCGCTCAGATGCGCTCGCTGCTTTCGGCATTCTCTCCCGCATTCTCCGCAAAGAACGCATTGCTCGGCATTTCCATGCTTGCAGGCAAGGAGGGACAGAAGGTAGCTGCTGACATCGTCACAATTACCGACGATGCTATGAGAGAGGGCTGTCCCGTACAGACTCCCTTTGATGACGAGGGTGTTGCGACGTATAGAAAGAATGTTGTTGAGAATGGCGAACTTAAGACTCTGCTGCACAACCTTACAACCGCTATAAAGACGGGCAAGGAAACCACAGCAAACGGTCGCAGAGGTGGAAATATCTCTCCCTACAACTTCTGCATCTGCGCAGGAGAGGACACGCAGGAGAGCCTTTTTGAAAAGGCTGCGGACGGCATTTACGTCACGGGCATGAAGGGACTGCACGCAGGCGCAAACAGCATTACGGGAGACTTCTCTGTAGAGAGCGAGGGCTTTATGATAAAGAACGGCAAGAAGGCTGGTCCCGTTAAGTCGTTTACCGTTGCGGGCAACTTCTTCAAGCTTCTTATGGATATTGATTCTCTTGGCAACGAGGTCAAATGGGGTATTCCCGGAGGATTTACCGTGTTTGGCTCTCCCGACGTGCTTATCAAGGGCATGAGCGTTGCCGGAAAATAAATTTCAGAATATAAATGGTCAAATATGTCATTTTTGATATGGACGGAACGCTTTTCGATACAGAAGAGATGTTTGAACGTTCATGGATGCTGACAAGCGAGAGATACGGCCTTGAAAATGCCGATAGAGTTTATCAGGGAGTAGCGGGGGCGCCCGCGGAGGTTGCCAAAAAACTCCTTCGGGAAAATTACGGCGACCGAGTGGACCCGGACACGTTCTTCCTTGAGCGCACTATGCTGACGATAGAGTTTTTTGAGACCGAGGGCATACCAATAAAATCGGGATGCTTTGAGCTTCTTGAATTTTTGCGGGAGCAAGGGATACCTTGCGCTGTTGCAACGTCAACTCCGAGGTGGATCGCGGAAAAGAATATAAGAAGTGCGGGAGTTTATGATTATTTTGACGTGATAGTCACAGGGGATATGGTGGATCACGGCAAGCCCGCACCGGATATATTTATTGAGGCGGGCAGACGGTTGGGAGCAGTTCCCGAGGAAACTATAGTTTGCGAGGACTCTATAAACGGACTTCGCGGGGCGTACGCGGCAAAAATGATGCCTGTGTTTGTTTTTGACAGGCAGAGGCTTGATCCGGATACCCGAAAAATTATATTTGAGGAATGTGACAGCCTTTTGGGTGTCATAGAAATTCTAAAGCGGGAGAACTCCTTGTAAATTTTATATTTATAGCATAAAAAAACGAGTGATTTGTTAGGGTTTGGATAAAAAACCCTTGACAAATCACCCGTTTTTCTGTATAATTAAAATGGTATCGTATTAAAATGGCGGTATTTATAAATATATGAAAAAGGAGGTGTTTAGGTGTGTGGTGGTTATATGTAATTGTCGGAGTTGGCGCTTTGGCAGTAGGTCTTGTGCTCGGAGTCATTTGCCGTAAGGTGATTGGCGAGGCTGAAATAGGCTCTGCAGAGGAAGAGGCGTCCAAAATTCTTTCCAACGCGAGAAAAGAAGCAGAATCCGCAAAAAAGGAGGCTCTTATTTCCGCAAAGGAAGATATTATGTCACAGAGAAACGACTTTGAACGTGAAATGAAGGAAAGACGCGCTGAGGTCAGCCGTATGGAAAACAGAATCACGAAAAAGGAAGAAAATCTCGACAAAAAGACAGAATCTCTTGAAAAGAAAAGCGAGCAGCTCGACAGAAAAATTAAGGACAACGAGGCTCTTGAAGGTCAGATAAAGGAAGTTATCGAAAAGCAGCGTCAAAAGCTGGAGGAGATTTCGGGCATTACCGCTGAAGAGGCTAAGCAGGAGCTTATCGATCAGGTTGAATCCGAGGTTAAGCACGAGCTTGCGCAGAGGATCGACGAGCTTGAGGCACAGTTCAAGGAAGAGGCCGATGAAAAGGCTAAAAACATTTTGTCTCTTGCGATTCAAAGATATGCTTCCGATCACGTTTCCGAGGCAACGGTATCCAGTGTTGCGCTTCCCAGCGATGAGATGAAGGGAAGAATTATCGGTCGTGAAGGAAGAAACATTCAGAAGATCGAGACCTTGACCGGCGTTGAACTTATCATTGACGATACACCCGAGACTATAACCTTGTCGGGATTTGACCCTGTAAGACGTGAGGTTGCGAGAATTGCTCTTGAAAGACTCATATCCGACGGAAGAATTCATCCCGCAAGAATTGAAGAAATGGTCGAGAAGGCACAAAGAGAGGTTGACGCGTCTGTTAAGCAGGCGGGTGAAAGAGCAACGTTTGAGGTTGGAATTCACGGTATCAACCCCGAGCTTGTAAGACTTCTTGGCAGACTTAAGTACAGAACGAGCTACGGACAGAACGTGCTCCAGCATTCCATTGAGGTTGCGTTCCTCGCAGGTATGATGGCAGACGAGCTTGGCGTGGACAGCACACTCGCAAGACGTGCAGGCTTGCTTCACGACATTGGTAAGGCATTCCCCCACGACGTTGAGGGCTCTCACGTTGAGATAGGTGTGAATGCGGCAAAGAAGTACAAGGAAAATCGCGAAGTGGTACATGCTATCGAGGCTCACCACAACGACGTTGAACCTAAGACTATAATCGCAATTCTTGTTCAGGCGGCGGACGCAATAAGCGCGGCAAGACCCGGAGCAAGACGCGAGGATATGGAAAACTACATCAAGCGTCTTGAAAAGCTCGAGGAGATCGCAAAGAGCTTTAGCGGAGTAGACAAGGCATTTGCAATTCAGGCAGGACGCGAGATCAGAGTAATGGTCAAGCCCGAGGAGGTAAATGACGAGGGCATGAGGGTTGTAGCCAGAGAAATGGCGGCAAAGATCCAGGCTGAGGTCAAGTATCCCGGTCACATCAAGATCAACCTTATCAGAGAAAGCAGAGCGGTGGATTACGCTAAATAATTCATTGTGACTATATACACTGCTTGATATTTTTTCCCTTTTGGATTATATATATTTAACATAGAATCCCGGAGAAAAGTATTACGACACATTGTCGGAAAGTATATATAAAAAGCCGTATCGCGCAAGCGATACGGCTTTTGTTATGAATTTTAATCGTTGTTGATATATCTATTCAGAACGTTCTGTGCTGAACGGCGTTTGGAGGCATTGATCCTTGAGAACGTCGAATTATCTATCAGGCAGTTGGGGACCGAATATACGAATGCGTCGAGGCTGTTGTTGGAGTCAAGCATTCCGTAGGTAAGACCAAAGTCGGTGCAGATGCCGTCCCAGACAATATCGAGCATAGCGGCATCATCGGGAGCTTCGGCAACCTTCAGACCGAGAAGCTTCTCGTAGTAGTACGTGACAACGTCTTCGCTGTAGAATGCAAGACACTCAAGAACGTCGCTGACCATCTTTGCGTTGGAAATGTTTGCGGGAACAGCAATGAATCCTGCCCAGTTAAGAGATCTGTAGCCTGTGGTCTTTGCCTGACCCTCGTCATACATAGGATAAGGAACCACACCGAACTTTATCTGAGTTTCCTTCATAGAAACAAGGTCGCTTGTGTTTATAAATTCCATAAACACTTTACCGCTGTCAAGATTTATAGGCGTGGTTTCACCGCCGCGTCCCTGATGCTCGGTATGAAGCCAGAAGTAGACCTCTTTCATATCTCGGATGGACTTCATAGTTTCAACAAGAGTATTGAGCTTGTTGGATATTGTGGTGTTTTCGTACCATGTGAGCTCGTACTTGCCGGAGGCTGCATTCTTTGCAACAATAGTCTCGCCACTGGAATGAATAAGTCCGCAGAACGGAACCCAGATCTCTCCGGAAAGTCCATAGGTATTCTTTGAGGAATCACCCTCGTCCTTGAATACGTAAGCAGCTACCTCACCGAGCTTCTGAAGAGTCCACTGATTATTTCTTACGTAATCGTACATTGTGTTGCCGTTGAAGGCACTCTGAAATTCGTTATAAAGAGATTTGTTGAAGCCTACAACGAAGGTAGTAGCAAGGTTGTAGTCATTATATCCAAGGTAATAATGTCCCTTGTACTCTACCTGCTCCATAATATCCTCGTTCCAGTAGTCTTCTGAGAGATCTATGGATTCAAACTCCTTGAAATCCTTGAGGGAGTTTGACGTGATAAGATCCGGAATTGCATAATAGGTGTGTGTTCCTACAAGATGATACTTTTCAGTACCGGATTTGACTGCGTTCTTGACTTCAGTAGCATACAACTGATATGGAGCAAGACTGCCTGAAGCCTCAGCCTCCTTGTAGACGATCTCAACTCCGAGAAGCTGCTTGATATGCTGCTGTCGCTGATAGATGGTGTCGTTCATACCGTCACCCGTTGTCTTTTCAGCAAAGAAGAACTTTTTGTAGAACATATCGGGCAAGGAATAAATGGTAAACGTTGTGTTGTCGTATCTGGTTCCGTCAAGGCTGTCGGGAGTTTTTAGGGTAACGCCCTCTTGACCGCCTTCATTGGTGTTCTCGCTGGGTTCTTTGTTATTATCACAAGCCACGAGAGCGGGGAAAATGAACGCCAGAACGAGCAAAAGACACAGGAATTTCAGCCATTTGTTCATAAAATGTATTTCCTTTCGATTATTTTGATAAGCACTGTCCAAAGTGATATGTAAGGGCATGCATTACATATATTGGAAAGATCATCCTATAACAATATAATATCACGAAAAACCATCAAAGTCAATATTTCTGTTTCATTTTATATATAGCTTTTTGTAGATTTTGTTAAAAAAACAAAAAGGCCGTATCGCTTGCGCGATACGACCATTTTTATTAGTTGTTAATGTACTTGTTAAGAACGTTCTGAGCAGCACGGCGCTTGGATGCGTTGAGCTTTGCGAACGTGGAGTTCTGCATTACGCAGTTAGGAACGGAATATACGAAAGCGTCAAGATTGTTGTTGGGATCGAGCATTCCGTATGTAAGACCGAAGTCGGAGCAAACACCTGCCCAAACGATATCGAGCATTGCTGCATCATCGGGAGCCTCGGAAACCTTGAGTCCGAGAAGCTTCTCATAGAAGTATGTAACAACGTCATCGCTGTAGAATGCAAGACATTCAAGAACGTCACTGACCATCTTGGTGTTGGAAACGTTTGCGGGAACAGCAATGAATCCTGCCCAGTTAAGAGATCTGTAGCCTGTGGTCTTTGCCTGGCCCTCATCGTACATAGGATAAGGAACTACGCCAAACTTGATCTGAGTTTCCTTCATTGCGATAAGCTCGCCTGTATTCATAAGCTGCATGAATACCTTTCCGGAGTTGAGCTGTATGGCAGTTGTATCACCGAATGCGGAGTGTGCGCCGTTGAGCCAGAAATGTACTTCCTTCATATCGCGAATATCCTTTATAGTTTCAACAAGGGTGTTGAGCTTATTGGATATTGTGGTGTTGTCGTACCATGTGAGCTCGTACTTGCCGGATGTTGCGTTCTTTGCAACGATGGTCTCTCCGCTGGACTGAATAAATCCGCAGAAGGGAACCCAGCATTCGCCGCTGAGGCCGTAGGTGTTCTTTGTGGGATCACCCTCATCCTTGTATACGTAAGCAGCTACCTCGCTGAGCTTCTGTAGGGTCCACTGATTATTTTTTACATAATCGTACATTGTGTTGCCGTTGAAGGCACTCTCAAATTCGTTGTAGAGAGTCTTGTTGAAGCCTACAACGTATGTGGTTGCAAGGTTGTAATCGCTATAACCGAGGTAATAGTGTCCCTTGTACTCAACCTGTTCCATGATATCCTGATTCCAGTAATCCTTTGTAAGATCGATGGATCCGAATTCCTTGAAATCCTTGAGGGAGTTGGTTGTGATAAGGTCGGGAACAGAGTAGTAGGTGTGTGTTCCTACAAGCTGATACTTTTCAGTACCGGACTTGATCGCGTTCTTGACCTCGTCGCCGTAAAGCTCGTAGGGAGCAAGGTTACCGGAAGCCTCAGCCTCTTTGTAGACGATCTCAACTCCGAGAAGCTTTTTGATAGTCTGCTGTCTCTGATACAACGTATCGTTCATACCGTCACCCGTGGTCTTGTCAGCAAAGAAGTACTTCTTTGTAAACATATCGGGCAAGGAATAAATGGTAAATGTGCTGCCGTCGTACGTAGTGCCGTCGAGCTTATCGGGCTTCTTCAGAATAACGCCGTCATCGCCGCCTTCATTGCCTTCGTTGGGGTCCTTTTTATCATCGCAAGCCACGAGAGCAGGGAGAATAAACGCCAAAACGAGCACAAGACACAGGATTTTAAGCCATTTGTTCATAAAATGTGTTTCCTTTCAAATTTTTTTTGATAAACCCCGTCCAAAAAGCTTTGTGAAAAACAAACACTACGCCCATCAGGCAAGATTTTCTATAATAATATAATATCACGAAAATATATAAAAGTCAAGAAGAATTTTCCCGTTTTTTTGAATAAAAAACAAGAAACCGAATGTTTTTTAGGCATTCGGTTTCTTTCACTGTATCAAATTTTGTTTATTGCTGACTGTCGGCATCCGAGATGGCTTCATTCTCACCGTTCTCAACGGGATCGGGCTGCTCATCAACGGTGACTGTATCGTCTGTGTCAGACTCGATATCCTGATTGGTATTGCCCGCAGCAGCAAACAGTTTCTTTCTCTTGCGCTCCTTTTTTACAGGGAACTTCCTCCTGAAGTCCTCTATAAGATCATCCTTGCCCTTCTTTTTGAGGAAGAATATGACGATCTTTTCAGCAATGTCGTATAGGACGGCAAACACGGGAACTCCAACGAGCAATCCGCCAAAGCCCCACAGTCCTCCGAACAGAGTGACGGCAAACAATACGCCCAAGACAGACATATTCATATTTCCTCCTACAATGTGAGGATCTATAATATAGCCGTCAATAAATTGCATGATGCAAACGAATATTATAAAGGGTATAACCTTGACAGGGTCGGCGGTGAGTATGATTATAGCCGAGGGAATCGCTCCGATAAAAGGACCGAATATGGGTATGATGTTGGTCACACCGCAGAACACCGCGATAAGAGGCGCATAAGGTACGTCCATTATAACCAAGGTGATATAATAAACAATTCCCAACAGCGTAGATCCTATGATCTTTCCCTCGAGGAATCCCGAGAACATTTTATCCGCATACCTGAACTCGTCGATAATTGTGTTTGCGGCATTTTCCTTGAAAAGACTGTTGATGATCATTTTGGACTTTTCCGCAAGGATCTTGCGGCTTGCAAGGAACAGACAGGATACGACCAGACCTATAAGAATGTCCTTTATAAGCACGACGACGTCAGTTACACCGGATATAAGTCCCGAACCGATCTGACCGACATAATTGTTAAGATCGTGTTCTATCCACTTGTTGAAATTGTCGGATGCTGTGTTGATAGCGTCTTCAAAAAACTCTTCGATCTGAGGATTTCCCGATAGCTTATCGTGAACAAATTCTATTGCGCTGTCCGCATATTTTGGAACGTTCTCAAACAGTGTGGTCAAAAGATTTTTCACGCTGTTTATAAGCGGATTTATGATAATAGCGACAAGTCCGACGACTGCGGCAGTCCAAATAACACACGTGGTAACGATACTAAGCTTGGAAGCTATGCTTTCAGCACGATCCTCGCTGCGCTTTCCTTTTTTGAGAAGACCTTTTTTGTATATTCTCTCAAAGAAATTACAGGTGCTTTTCATTATATACGCAATAACTCCGCCTATGACGAACGGACGCAGGATGTGCGCGATCTTCTTCGTCCACGGCTCGGCACTGGTCTGATTATTCAGCATAAAATAAAACAGAATAGTAAGAGCGAGTCCTACGAATATTATAAGACTGTAGAACAGAATTTTCTTGATTTTGCCCTTCTCCATATATTAACTCTCCTTAGAACATAGTCCTTCTAAATAATTTTATCATATCGATCGATACGTGTCAAGGATTTTTGGCAAGGTTTTCCCAATAATCTTTACGTGTTTATTGAGGCAGACTCAGGCTTTCTCCGCTTATAAGTCCCTCAAAGCACGCGTCGTCCTCTACCTCCAGACGAACACCCTCTATATGAATATATCTGAGATCTGCGAAATTATATTCCGAAAGAGGCTTATCCAGCGCATCATTGGAGTGAGCCGATATCAGCGTTTGCCCGTCACGGAAGCCTGTTATGAGCAACGTATGATAAAAGTCGCCGCTTGAGTCTGCGAGCTGTACGACATCACCCTCAACAACTCCTTCGGCACCCACCTCCATTCCATATGGCCCAATACCGCCGTTTCTGCTGATAAAGCTCGGCGCACCCGTGATAAAGTCATAAAAATATTCAACGCTGGTCCAGGCGGGCGCGCGGTTTTCCGACGTTATGAAATACCAACCGAAGTCGGTTGTAAAATTCATCTGGCACGAGCCGGCATATATAGCCTGTGAGACGAAATTCGTGCAGTCCCCGCCGCGTCCTGTAAAGTCGATAAAAAGCGGATTTCTTGAAAAAGCCCATGTCCTTGCGTATTCCACGGCACGCGCTCGGTTGTACTCTTTGTATACCAACATAAATTGTCTCCATTCTTGATTATTTCAATACATTCTATGCAAAGAGACGGGCGTATGTGTAATAAAACCGAGAACCCGTACATAATATTTAGTAAAAATGAGCCGATAGGCATACGCAGGAGGATTTTATGGATAAAAACAATGATTTTTTTGAGGAATATGAGGAGCTTGAGCTTGTAGCCGTTGACAAAAACACAGTTAGCGAGCTGTCAAGCGATTTCTCGCTTCCCGACTATCAGCCAGAGATAAAAAGACTTTTAAGGGTGACCGCCTCTATGCTTCCTCCGTCCAAATACTTCGGCGCGGGAGAGGCAGAGTTTACGGGAAATATTGATTATTACGTGCTTTATATGGGTAGCGACAACGAGGTATATTGCGCGCCGCTTACGGGAGAATACAGTGTGAGCGTACCGATCGACAGAGACGAGTATGTTGACCTTGGCGACGAGCTCTGCACCGTGGCGCAGATCACCCCCGACCTTGTAAGCGGGAGGGTTACCTCGCCCAGGCATATCACCATAAAATGCCGACTCAAGACTCGCGCCAAAATTTATGGCAGAAGCAGAGTGATGAGCAATATCAGAAAATGTGACGGAAGCATCGAAAAGCTCAAGGGAGAGGTGCAGAATTCAAGGGTTATTACAGGCGCGGGCGAGATGATCACCCTTACCGACGAAATAATCCCCGACTCAAGAGAGGGAGAATTCCGCGTGGTTTGCGCGGACGGAAAAATTCTTGTTGGTGAGGTCAGCGCGGGCAAGGATGAGGTCATCTGCCGCGGCGATCTTCATCTCAAGGTGCTTATGAGCCGAGAAAACGGAAGCATGCCTTCAGTCACGCTCAGAAGATTGCCTTTCTCAAGTATTATCCCCTGTGAGGGCGTGACACCCGATTCATCAGCTTACGCCAAGGGAAGCCTTGCCGAGCTTACGCTTACGGTCGACGAGGGCAGGATCGCCATCGAGGCAGGCGTGCTTCTTGAGAGCGTTTGCCAGAAGAACGTACCTGTTGAGTACATATCAGACGTTTATTCCGTAACACACGAGAGCGAATGTCAGTACAGAGATATGGATATTCCAAAGGGCATTTCGGGATTCAACCGCAATTTTACCTTTAGCGAGAGTATGACACTGAGCGAGGCGGGAATTGGCGAGAACATGTCAGTAATGGATTCCTGCGGTGTTGCTGTATTTGACGAATACAGGATAGAGGGCACGAAGTGTAAGATGATGGGCAGATGCAAATTCAATCTTCAATTGTTTGGTGGCTCGGATTATTCAAGCGCGGAAATAGAGATGCCCTTTAAGTACGAATATGATATGCCCGAGGCGGCAGAGAATGCGGAGCTTGAGGCAGAGGCAAGCGTTGTTTTTTGTCGGGCAAGAGTTGACGGTGAGCGGGTTGGAATAGATGCTGAGATATCTATGTGCGGCAGAATGTGGGAAAACAATAAATGTACGGCGCTCCAATCCTACCGACTCGGCGAGACTCTTGCGCAGGATTCGGGCGAGGTGACCGTATGTTACCCAAATCGCAAGGATACGCTCTGGAGTGTTGCAAAAAGATATAATGCCCCTATTGTTGTACTTTCGGAAAACAACAAGCTTTCGCTGAATATAAGACCTGATTCGGCTCAGTCTCTTGAAAACACGGAATATCTTGTAATTTGACACAGTATCGCAAATAAAAGGTTGAAAAATAAACCTATTGTGTAGAAAAACGGTATATTTCAAGATAATTTTCCGAAAAACATAAAATAAACGCTTTCATTCGGGATGTGAATGAAAGCGTTTATAAATTTTCACCCTGAGAAGAGAAGAATGCATAAAAGTAATAACAGCTCGCTATCCATAGGCTGATCACTGTCGCCCGCCGTGTATATAAGCAGCATTATTCCAAGTATGAATAGCTCCTCTGAGCCTATTCCGTGTCCGAAGGGGAATTTTGAGCTTGAAGAAAAATTCGGTAGCAAAGACGAAAAAACTGATTTGTGATTATTGTCATCGGACGGTCTTTCTTCTGCAATTGTCTCTATTACGGTAGGCAAAATGTCGGTTGAGGGCTCTTTTTTTGCTTGATGCTCGGGATGACGCGGTGTTTCGGGTACTATATCCGTGTAAATGTTGTTGCGAAAGGCATTGCCCGAATAATTTTCAGGTACCTTAACAGCCTCACGCGCTCTTGGACCTCTTGAATACATAAAAATATCCCCTTACAGACTTTTAAGAATATCTCCAAGCTTTGATAGCTTTACCATATAGTCGATGGCTTCCTGTCGCTCCCGCTTGAGATAAGGCTTCAGTGCGTAGAGCAATGTCGCGCGGTTATCACATTCTTTTCCGTGAGGCCTGAACAGACCTGCCTGAGTCGCGTTGCCTGACGGGGAGGAAATAACCGACGGCTCGGGAGGAGATGCCGATGCCGTAACAGTCGTGCCGCCCTCCATCAATGGCTTCAGCATTGACAAAACCTGCGGAAGCTTTGAAATAATTTCGGGATTTGCCAGCAGGGAGGAGAGAATGTCGCCCCCCGCAGTTTTTTGCTCCGCCCCTGCGGATGAGCCTGTGGCGGAGGGTTCCTCACCGGATTCACTTGATGTTGATTGCATAAATTTGCCGAGCAGAGAAAAGAGATCGGGGGGGATGTTTTTCTCAAGATCTGCCTGATCTGACATAAAAATACCTCCTTATACTATCAACCCTGCCCTTGTGAGTTCTTGAAATTCTGCAAGAGCTCAGATGCTTGACGTAGGTCCTCGTCGGTAGCTATGGAGAGAGCCTGACGGATCCCCGCAAGCTGTGTGGGAGTTATTTTCAGAGTGCTGACGTCAACGCCCGCACTCGCCGCGAGCCTCTTTATTACCGATATGAGCTGATCGTCTCCGAGCCGAAGCAGCAGCTCGACGCTGTTTTTGTCTAAGATCATAAATTCACCAAGTCCTTTCATACTGTGCAAATACAGTTGCGTGAAAAATTGTATTTGAGGCAAACCTCATTTTTCGCGCGGTGTATCGCGGCGTCAGGGTGCAAACCGCGATGTTTTTCAATGATATTTTATGATTAAAACAAAAAAAGTGTGTTTGGCGTATAGACAAAACGGCAAAGAAATGGTATAATAATTGTTAGATATTTTGTGTGAGGGAGGGATATTTGTGCATTTTTTGATATTTTCCGACTCTCACGGTCACCCGGAGAACATAAATAAGGTTCTTGAGCGTGCGGGGAGATACGACGGAGTTTTCTTCCTCGGCGACGGAGTAAGAGATCTTGATTACTGTCATTTTGACGCTCCCGTATATGCGGTAAAGGGGAATTGCGATATTTTCTACTCAAGCGCGGACGTATATCCTGACAAAAGAGAAATAATTTTGGGTAACAAGAAAATTCTCATCACTCACGGACACGCCCACGGCGTAAAGTCGTCGCTTGGAAGCCTTATATACGACGCTGCGGAGCGGGAGGCTGATATTGTGCTTTTCGGTCACACACATGAAAGATTTGAGCGCAGATACACAACCGATGACAGCGCGATGCTCTCAAAACCGCTTTACGTATTCAATCTGGGATCGATAAGCGGATATTCGGCGTCCTTCGGGTGCCTTGACATAACTCTGCGCGGGGAAATAATGCTTTCCCACGGATCGCTATAAAAAAACCGTCGGTTGACCGACGGTTTGAATGTATTTTTATTCAGCAAGCTCCTCGAATGCCTCGGCATTTTCAAGCGCGTCCTCATATGCGGCAATTACTGCAGACTCCAGAGCTGCTCTGAACTGCGCGTTGATGGGATGAGCGATGTCGCGGTAAGTATCATCGGGGTTTTTGCGGCTTGGCATAACGATAAAGAACTTGTCTCTGGCATTGATTACCTTAATGTCGTGTACCGCAAGCTGAGCGTCAAAGGTGACGGATGCGATTGCCTTCATGGGTCCGTCGTTGAAAAGCTTTCTGATTTTAACGTCTGTGATCTGCATTTGAATTTCCTCCGTTGCATTTTTATGTGAATTTGATTTTGCCATTTAATGGTACAATGCTATTATAATTTCCTTGTGTGAAATCTAATCAAAAGAATTAGCATTTTTTTGTGAAGATACGGGGGAATTTTTCTGCCAAAAATAAAAAACATCGCATTTTTTAGGTTTTTTTGACGAATAAGGTTAGGAGTGATGATATGTCTACACCAAATACCCATCTCGGCGCTGATGCTATAAGCAGAATAATGAGTAATGCTGAGGGGAAGAATATACATTTTGTTGGCGCGGGCGGAATTATGATGTCCTCGCTTGCTCTGCTTACCTTAAAACTTGGATATTCCGTTTCGGGCTCCGACAGAGGCGACGGACCGCTCATAAAAAAGCTCAAGGACGCAGGGATAGAGATAAGTCACATTCACGATGCGCAAAACATCCGTAAGGATTGCTCAGCGCTCGTGTACACGGTGGCGATATCCGAGGATAATCCCGAGTACGTAAGAGCGGCTGAGCTTGGCATTCCTTGTATTTCGAGAGCGGACTATCTCGGCTACATAATGACGGGATATTCGCGGAGAGTTGGTATTGCGGGAATGCACGGCAAAAGCAGCTGTACGTCTATGTGCGCGGAGATATTTTTGAAGTATGGTGAGAGAACGGGCAACAGACCCACTATAATATCGGGCGCGGAATACGCCGCTATGGACGGTGCGTATTACATAGGGGACAAGGAAAATTTTGTCTTTGAGGCGTGCGAGTATATGGACAGCTTTCTGGACTTCAACCCCACGGTTGCGGTGCTTCTTAACGTCGATCTTGAGCACGTGGATTACTTCAAAAGCATGGATCAGATAATAGATTCCTTTGGAAAATACGCATCTTTGACGGGCAGGGACGGATACGCGATCGCCTGTGCGGACGACGAAAATATTATGAAAGCCGTTGAGGGATATGAGGGAACGCTTATAACCTTCGGTCTTGACGCGGATGCGGATTTTACAGCGAAAAATATTTCGCGTTCCTGCGATATTCAGGAATTTGACGTGTATAAAAACGGGGAGCTTTTGGTGCGCGTCAGCCTGCCCGCGTTTGGTAAGCATAGCATACTTAACGCGCTTGCGGCGTTTGCGGCTGCGTATATCTGTGGAATTCCCGCGGAGGATATAGCGGACGGACTTGCCTCATACACGGGCGCGAAGCGCAGAATGGAGTGCCGCGGAAACCTTTACGGCGCTTGTGTTTACGACGATTACGGTCACCATCCCGCCGAGGTCAAGGCGACCCTTTCGGGCGCAAAGGAATTTTGCGATGGCAGACTTATATGCGCGTTCCAGCCCCACACATATAGCCGCACACTTGCTCTGATCGATGACTTTGAGAGTGCGTTTGAGAACGCGGACCTTGTGATACTTGCGGATATTTATGCCGCGAGAGAGACAAACACACAGAATGTTTCATCAAATCTTATAGCCGACAAGCTTGGAGACAAGGCAATCTACGCGGGCGATTTTGACAGCGTCGCACAGCTTATAAAGTCCAACGCAAAGCAGGACGATATGGTTATCGTCATGGGAGCCGGCGATATTTATAAGGTGTTTGATAAGCTTGATTTGGATTGATAAAAAACAAAAAACCGTTGCATCGCAACGGTTTTTTGTTATATTTACGCGTCAATATCCTTCATATACTCCTTGCCGTGAGTTGCTATAAACTGCTTTCTCGCGGCGATGTTGTCGCCGAGAAGGGTATCGAAGATCTCCTCGGTCATCTGAGCGTCGGTGGGGGATACTGCGATAAGTCTGCGCGTTTCGGGGTTCATGGTGGTCTCCCACATCATGTCGGGGTCGTTTTCACCCAGACCCTTTGAACGCTGAAGCGTATATTTTTTGTTTCCTATTTCCTTGAGAATGTCGGATTTTTCAAACTCATCATACGCAAAATAGGTCTTGTCCTTTGTGGTTATCTCGAAAAGCGGTGTTTCCGCGATAAAGACTCTTTGCTCCTGAATAAGAGTGGGGAGCAGACGGTAGAACATAGTCAAAAGCAGAGTTCTTATCTGGAAGCCGTCCTCGTCGGCATCGGTACAGATAATTATCTTTGACCACGAAAGCGCATTGAGGTCAAAGGGAACAATATTGCCCTTTACCTTGCCCTTTATCTCAACTCCGCAGCCAATGACCTTGAGCAGATCCATAATAATGTCACTCTTGAAAATTCTGTCATAGTCGGCTTTGAGACAGTTAAGCGTCTTACCTCGCACGGGGATTATCGCCTGGAATTCAGCCGAGCGTCCCATTTTACACGAGCCCAGAGCCGAGTCACCCTCAACTATATATAGCTCGCGCACGTTGGGGTCTTTTGAGCGGCAGTTTACGAATTTTTCAACTCTGTTTACGACGTTATCGACCTTGCCCGAGAGCTTCTTTTTGATGTCTATACGAGTGTTCTCCGCAGTTTCACGGCTGCGCTTGTTGACAAGCACCTGTGATGCCATAATGTCGGCTTCCATGGGGTGCTCGGTGAAGAATATCTCCAGATTTTTACGGAGAAATTCATTCATAGCCTCGTAAATAAAGCTATTGGTTATAGCCTTTTTAGTCTGGTTTTCGTAGGACGTCACCGTGGAAAAGCTATTGCTTATATATACAAGACAGTCGGCAACGTCAACGAACGTGATCTTTGCCTCGTTTTTGTTGTATTTTCCGCTTGACTTGAGATATTTGTCGATAGCGAACGTAAACGCGCTCTTTACCGCGCGGTCGGGAGAGCCGCCGTGCTCAAGGAAGCTTGAGTTGTGGTAATATTCAAGTCTGCTGGTCGTGTTGGATATGCAGAACGAAAAGTCGGAAATAAGTCTGTATTCGGGTCTGTCCGCCGCGTCGCGTCCCTGGGTTTCAAGGTGCCAGAGTACGGGCTCGGTCTTTGCGGAGTCGCCCACGATCTCCTTGATGTAGTCGGATATACCGTTCTCGTAAAAATACTTGTCGTCGGTAAAGCTTCCGTCCTCAAGCTCCTCGTGGAGCACGAAGGAAATGCCCGCATTTACGACCGCCTGGCGGCGAAGAATATCGCGTATATGGTCAGCGGGAATGTTTATATCCGAGAAGACTTCCTTGTCGGGACGCCAGTGAATGACCGTTCCCGTGCGCTTTTCACGGCGCTCAAGCGGTCTTTCCTCAAGTATTCCCGTGACGGGATTACCCTTTCTAAAGGAAATGTGTCTCTCGTACGCACCGTCATAGGAATAGACCTCCATAAACTCTGCGGTGTACTGAGTTGCGCAAGCGCCCAGACCGTTCAGACCAAGCGAAAACTCGTATGCCGAGCCGCCGCCGTTGTTGTCATACTTACCGCCCGCGTAAAGCTCGCAGTAAATAAGGTCCCAGTTCCAACGCTCTTCCTTTTGGTTGTAGCCCAGCGGAACTCCGCGTCCGTGGTCGTCTACCTTGATGCTTTTATCCTTATAAAGTGTTGTTATTATCTCGTTGCCGTGGCCCTCGCGTGCCTCGTCGACGGAGTTTGAGAGTATCTCAAAATAAGAATGCTCGCAACCGTCAAGACCGTCAGAACCGAAAATTACTCCGGGTCTTTTTCTTACACGGTCCGCGCCCTTGAGCGCGCTGATGCTTTGGTCGCCGTAGCCGACGTCGATTGCCGAATTTTTATCCTTTGCCATTCGGTCGTCTCCTTTATGTTAATAGTCAAATAGTTCACCACCTATCATTATAGCAGATTTTTTTGGTTTTGAAAAGGGTATTTTTCGGAAAATTTGAATTTTTTTTGTGATTGTACTTGCAAGATTGAAATAAATATTATATAATATAATGAGTATTGTCTGCACAGACTAAATTATTATAAAATTACAGTTTGGAGGCGTTGCTTTGAAAACTGATTCTGAGATATTGAAAAAAATATATAATTCGTCGTGTCATGTTCTGGGATTTGGAAAATCCAACCGCCCGCTTGTTCCGTTTCTTCTGAAGCATGGCGCGAGTGTCACGGTACACGACAAAAATCAAGCCCTCCTGCAAAGTGAGGAGGCAGTAGCTCTCTCCGAGCTTGGTGTAAAATTCCTGCTTGGCGACAATTATCTTTCGGGGCTTGACGGAGACTTCATTTTCCGATCCCCGGGATTTCGTCCCGACCTGCCCGAAATTTCCGAGGCAGTAAGGCGCGGCGCGGTACTGACAAGCGAGATGGAGCTTTTCTTTGAGCTTACAGATGCTAAAATATTTGGCATTACGGGCTCTGACGGAAAGACCACCACCACAACTCTTACGTATATGTTCCTTGATGCCGAGTGCAAAAAGCGCGGCAGAGGGCGCGCGTACGTGGGCGGCAATATAGGAACGCCCCTGCTTCCGCTTGTGGAGCAGATGACAGCCGACGACTTTGCGGTGGTCGAGCTTTCATCATTCCAGCTTATGACTATGCGCAAATCTCCCGACAGAGCAATAATTACAAACATATCTCCCAACCACCTTGACTGGCACAAGGGAGGATATGAGGAATACATACAGGCAAAAACAAATATCTGTATGCACAAGCCTATCTCTGCGCTTGTGACAAATGCGGATAATAACGTCACCTGTGAGATAGCCAAAAACAGCGACCTGCCGATCACGTATTTTTCATCAAGGAAAAATTCCTATGACGCAATAGTGCCGCCATACAAGAGAAATTGCTCGGCAATTTACGAGAGATGCGGAGTGATCGTAAAGGAATCTCTTTACGGAGGCAGAGAAAAAATACTGAACGTATCCGACATAAAGCTTCCCGGAAGGCATAACGTGGAGAACTATATGGCGGCGATAGCCATTACGGACGGCTACGTATCACGCGAGCTTATTCCGAATATTGCGCGTGAGTTCGGCGGTGTAGAGCACAGGCTTGAATTTGTGCGCGAGCTTAACGGAGTGAAATATTACAACAGCTCGATTGACTCGAGCCCCTCGCGAACGTACGCGGCTATCTCGGCACTTCCAAAGAAGCCCGTTATTATCTGCGGAGGAAAGGGCAAGGGAATTCCGTTCACCTCGTTGGCTGCAAATCTTTGTGCGGATGTGAAAGCGGTTGTGCTTACGGGCGCGACGGCGGAGGAAATAAAGAGGGATATTGAGGCATGCCCCAAATATAACCCCAACGAATTACCCGTTCGACTTGTGCCTGACTTTGCGGGCGCAGTCCTGGCGGCAAGAGAGCTGGCAGATGAGGGTGATATAGTGCTTCTGTCCCCCGCTTGCACGAGCTTTGATGCCTTCAATAACTTTGAGGAGCGAGGAAACTACTTCAAAAAGATTGTAAATGAATTTAAATAAATGAATGACGGCGGATCTGCAAGCAAATAAGCTTGCTCCCGCCGAACAAAAAGGAAAGGATATATAAATGGAACTTAAGGAGCTTATAATCTCTCTCTCGTCGTTGATGTCAGTGACGGGAAACGAGAGATATAGCGCGGACAAGCTGAAGTCTCTTATCGGAGATATGTTTGACGAGTGCTATACGGACAAGATAGGAAGCCACGTCTTTATAAAGAGATGCGGCAGGGAAAATGCCCCCAAGATAATGATTGACTGTCACTTTGACGAGATAGGACTTATCGTGTACGATATACACGAGGGTGGTTTTCTTTCGGTTGCAAACATTGGAGGAGTTGACTCCAAGATTCTGCAGTCGGCTGAGGTTATAATATACGGCAAGCGCGAGGTGTACGGTGTTGTTTGCTCCACTCCTCCGCATCTGACAAGCCCCAAGGATGCCGACAAGGCAAAGGAGATCAGCGCAATACTCATAGATACGGGACTGACAAAAGAGGAGCTTGAAGAAATTTGTCCTATCGGCACGCCTATAGGATTTAAGCCCAAATATACGGAGCTTCTCGGCGGCAGACTCGCGGGAAAGGCGTTTGACGACAAGGCTTGCGGTGCCTGTGCGGTTTATGCCATAGCAAATACGGATGCAAGCGAGCTTGCGGCAGACGTATATTTTGCGTTCACCACCCGTGAGGAGGTCGGCGGCTTTGGAGCGGCTACCTCAGCTTACAGCATCAACCCCGATTACGCGCTGGTTATGGACGTTACAAACTCCTGGGTGCCCGGCGTTGAGGGCAAAAAGTGGAGTATTATCGGCAGCGGAATTGCCATTTCCGTGTCTGCGGTGACAAACAGAGTATTGACGAAGATGTCCCGCGCCATTTGTGATGAGAAGGGAATAAAGTACACCCTGCACGCCGAGCCCGGAAACACGGGAACGGACGCTAACAGGACGGGCATTACGCGTGGCGGTATTCCCACCGTGCTTGCAAGCCTTCCCTTGCGCAATATGCACACCTCAAACGAGGTTTTGTCTCTTGACGACGCGCAGGCTCTTTCGGATTTCGTTTGCGAATTTATAAAATCCAAGGAAATTTCGGAGGTGTTCAAAAGATGAAAAAATACACAGGCTTTGAGCTTCTTGAAAAATTAAGCCTTATTTTCGGTCCTTCGGGCTGTGAGGGCGAGGTCGCGGACTTTATAGAGGGTCAGATAGATGGAGATTGCGACTCCTACGCACGCGACAGAGTGGGAAATATTATCGCTAAGATCTCGGGCAGAGGAATAGAGTATAATGCGGAGTCTCCCAAAAAGATCATGATATGCGCTCATATGGACGAGGTAGGAATCATGGTCTCCGATATTACCGAGGAGGGCTACCTCAAGTTTATGACGGTTGGCGGAATATCCCCCACGGTATTGCTTGATAAAAGAGTAGTTATCGGTGAGGGCGACAAGAGAATAAACGGTATTATATCCTCAAAGGCGATACACATGCAGACCGCCGAGGAGCGTGCCAAGGTCATACCCACAAGCAAGATGTATATAGACATCGGCGCTTCAAGTGAGGCAGAGGCAAGAGAGTATGTCGAGATAGGCGACGTGGGCGTGTTTGAGTCGGATTTTGTGAGATTCGGAGCAGGGGACAAGCTTATCAAGGGCAAGGCGCTTGACGACAGACTCGGCTGCGCGATAATGATAGACGTGATGAGAGAGCTTCACAAGAACGGTAAGGGTCTTGAATATGACGTTTATTTTGCGTTTACCTGCTGTGAGGAGATAGGCATTTCGGGAGCGGTCGTTGCGGCGAATACAATATCTCCCGATGCGGCGATAGTTCTTGAATCCACAGCGGTTGCGGATATTCACGGCGTGCCCGAGGCAAGCCGAGTAGCAAGGCTTGGTGACGGCGGGGCGATATCCTTGATGGATAGAAGCACTATTTATGACAGAAATATTGTTGAGGTCGCGCTTTCCGTGGCTGAGATAAAGGGCATAAAGGCTCAGATAAAGAGATATATTTCAGGCGGAAACGACTCGGCAAACATTCAGAGAAGCGGCAAGGGAGTAAAGGTCTTGTCCCTCTCCGCGCCCTCAAGATATATCCACAGCGCATCCAACGTAGTCCATGCGGACGACGTTGAGTCCATGAAAGAGCTTGTCTACGCGCTCGTAGCAGGTGGTAAGTTATAAAGAAAGGAACTTATATAAATGCTTAACACACTTAAATCATTGAATTCCTGCTCGTCTGTTTCGGGCAGAGAAAATTCCGTATCAAATAAAATTCTCACGTATATCGCGCCTCTGACGGACAAGGTCTGGGAGGACGCTATGGGCAATCTGATCGCCGTTAAATACGGAAAGGGCGAAAACAAAAAGAAGATAATGCTCTGCGCCCATATGGACGAAATAGGCTTTATAGTCACTCATATCGACGACAGAGGATTTATCAGAGTAAGTCCCATCGGAGGTATCAACTTTGTGGCGGTTGCATACGGATACGTTGTATCCGAGTCGGGCGTTAAGGGAATCATGGTTCCCGACGCGGGTGTCAAGGCAGCAGATATTGCGGCTGACAAGGTGTATATAGACATCGGTGCGAAGGACAAAAAGGATGCTGAAAAGAAGGTAAAGATAGGTGATACCTTTAATCTTGAATCGTCCGTGACAAAGATAGGCAGAAAGATATGCGGTCGTCCCATGGACGATAGGATCGGCTGCGTTATTCTCATTGAGATCGCAAGAAAGCTGGCTGACAGCGGCTGCAATAACGACCTTTATTTCTGCTTCTCCGTGCAGGAGGAGGTAGGTGTTCGCGGCTCGAAGACTGCGGCATACTCTATTGAGCCCGACTACGGCGTAGCGTTTGACGTGACGGGAACGGGTGACGTCCCCGGCGCAAAGCCCATGGCTTGCTCTATTGGCGGCGGCGCGGCGATAAAGATCAAGGATAACTCCGTAATTTGCGATTGGGAAACCACACAGAAGCTTATCTCTCTCGCAAAGGAGCATGACATAGAGCATCAGTGCGAGATACTCACATACGGCGGCACGGACACATCCTCCATGCAGATGGCTCGCGGCGGCTCCCGCGCGGTGGCTATCTCCATTCCCACACGCTATATCCACACGGGCGTTGAGATGATCGATATGAACGACGTGCAGGCGTGCGTTGAGCTTGCGGTCGTGTTTGACGCAAATATTTGATTATTGAGGCAATATGAATTTTTCACAGACAATACTTGATTTGACGGCAAGAGCCGAGGCAGACCTTGCGCCTATATTTGCGAAGATAGACGAGGTTTCCTTTTACAATACAAACAAAATAATGGACTCGTTCAGAGAAAACAGAGTGGCGACTGCCATGTTTGATTCCACAAGCGGTTACGGATACGATGACAGGGGCAGAGATACTCTGGATAGGATCTGGGCAGAGGTGATGGGAGCCGAGGCAGCTTTTGTGCGCCATAATATCGTAAACGGAACACAGGCGCTCACTATCGGTCTTTTCGGACTTTTGCGTCCGGGCGACCTTATGGTATCGGTTGCGGGTAAGCCCTATGACACTCTTGAGGAGGTTATAGGTATCGCAGGCGAGGCGGGTAACGGATCGCTTGCGGATTTCGGCGTAAGATACTCACAGATAGAACTTATTGATGAAAAAACTCTGGATTTTGAGGCGATAGGACGTGTTCTCTCCGAGAATATTGCCGCAGGCAAGCCTGTAAAGGTGATCTTCGTTCAGCGTTCAAAGGGCTATCTTAACAGACGCACCTTGACGGTTGCCGAGATCGGTGAGCTTGTAAAGCTGGTAAAGAGCATTTCTCCCGAGACATACGTTGTGGTTGACAACTGCTACGGTGAGTTTACGGAAAAATACGAGCCCACGCACGTAGGCGCGGATATGATAATAGGCTCGCTTATCAAAAATCCCGGCGGAGGAATGGCAGAGGTCGGCGGATATATTGCGGGTACTGCGCGCGCCGTTGAGCTTGCGTCCTACAGACTGACGTCTGTTGGCTGCGGACTTGAGGTGGGAGCTACGATGGGGCAGAACAAGAGCCTTTACAAGGGCCTTTTCTACGCGCCTCACACCACCGCGCAGGCACTTAAGACCGCGCACCTTGCCGCGCACATATTCGGCAACATGGGGTACAAGGTAAGTCCCACCTGGGATGAGGAGCGCTCGGACATAATCCAGACGGTCATCACTCAGTCTCCCGACCTGCTTTGCGCCTTCTGCAGAGGAATACAGAAGGGCTCGCCTGTTGATTCCTTCGTCACTCCCGAGCCTTGGGAGATGCCCGGATATACAAGCCAGGTCATTATGGCGGCAGGAGCGTTCACACAGGGCTCGTCCATTGAGCTTTCGGCGGACGGACCTATGCGTCCTCCTTATACTGTGTATTTCCAGGGCGGTCTTACTTATGAAAGCGGTAAGATAGGAATAATGTCCGCGGCAGAGTCAATGCTCGGACAGAAATAAAAAAAGAGGTATATGAAATTGAAAAAAAGAGTTGGAATTTTAATTTTGACGTTCTGTATAATTGTATCAGCGTTGGCTTTTACGGGATGCTCTAAAAAGGACGTTCCCGACGGATATCAGCTTATAGCAAGGGACGGTGACACGTTCCGCTTGTATGTACCCACGCAGGGATGGGCATCAAACACGAGCAGTGGAGTTACGAGCGCATATTTTTCGCTCTCAAGTGAGGCCACTGGCGAGCCGGCGACGTTTGTGAGCGTTTACATGCCTGACGACGCAAAGGGCTGTGAAACGGTTTCTGATTATTGGAATATCTGTACCGTTAAGCTCTCCGAGGAGCTTGACGGCTACGCTTTTGTTTCAAAAGAGAGCGGAACAACGGTTCTTGGCGGTGAGCCTGCGGGCAAATACGTTTATACCGCAAAAAAGAATACGGGTGTAGGTGATTCGGAGCAGAAAACTCCCGTTACGTACAAGTTCATGCAGATAATGGCTATACATAACGGGCAGATGTATGTTCTGCTTTTCTGCGCGCCCGAGGCTGATTACGAAAAGAGAATTGTTGATATGAACGGAAACCCCGACGAGGAGGATCTCGGAATTATCGGCTACTTTAAGTTTGCAGAGGCGTACAACGGTGTCGACAATAAGAAATATGATAAAGAAGAGGCTCCCGAGGAAATGAAGCTTGTGTCGTCCAAGGAAAGACCGTATTTGCTTTTTGCACCAGAGAGCTGGAAGGTGGACAATAGCGGACAGATCACCACGGTGTACGCACCCGACAGATCAAATCTTACGGTACAGTTCATCATGCCCGCGGAGGAAACACATTCCGCTGAGGCATACTGGAAGGGATGCATGCAGAAATATCAGAATGTACTGACTGATTTTTCGGAGGGGGAAAGCTCACAAAAGACCGTTTCGGGTATTGAGGAGAGCTGGGTAGGTACCTTCTCGGGTAAGAGCGGCGGCGTAGAGTACAAATTCAAGCAGGCAATCGTCCTCAAGGGAGAGGTGTATTACGTTATAACCTATACGGCAACCGAGGGTAATTATGACAAGCACATCTCGGACGTTGACAAAATGATTGACAATTTTGAGGTAAAATAAGGATTCTTGCAATGATTTATTTTGATAACAGCGCAACCACGGCGCTCTGCGAAGAATCAAAGCAGAGCATCTCGCGGATGCTTGATATTTACGGCAATCCCTCGTCAAGACACTCGATGGGAATCGAGTCGAAAAAGCATGTAGATCAGGCAAGGGAGAATATCGCGCTCTCACTCGGGCTCAAAAAGAGTGATGCTCAGAGAGTAATATTCACGTCGTCGGGTACGGAGGCGAATAACCTCGCTATTCTCGGAAGTATTTATTCCAAGGATAAGCGCCGCGGAAATAAAATAATCACCACAGACTCGGAGCATCCATCGGTTGAAAATGTCATGCAGAGACTTGAGCGCGACGGCTTTGAGGTGGTGAGAATATCCACTCGCGGCGGAGTTTTTGATCTCGAAGCCTTTGAAAAACAAATGGATGGCGGAGTTTTGCTTGTGTCTGTGATGATGGTCAACAACGAGACGGGCGCGCTCTATGACGTTCAGAAGATTTTTTCATTGGCTAAAAAAATAAACCCCGATGCGGTGACACACTGTGACGCGGTGCAGGGATACTTGAAGGTGCCGTTTAACCCTCAAAGACTCGGAGCGGACCTTGTCAGTGTCAGCGCGCATAAGATACACGGACCTAAGGGTGTCGGGGCGCTATATGTCTCTCCCGAGATAATAAAGACGAAAAAAATTGTACCTTACATTATAGGCGGAGGTCAGGAGGGAGGTCTTCGATCGGGAACGGAAAATATTCTCGGGATTGCAGGCTTTTCCGCGGCGGCTAAGGTTGGATATGATCAGCTTTCTGAGAACCGAGAGAAGATTGTTGGCCTGCGTAAGCTTGCCGAGGAGGAGATCGTCCGCGCGGGCGCACAGATAAATACTCCCGAAGGTGAGCGAGCACCGCATATTATCAGCGTAAGGCTGCCGAGCATAAAGAGCGAGACTATGCTCAACTTTTTGTCGGCAAAGGGAATATGCGTGTCGGCAGGCTCGGCTTGTTCATCTCATTCACAGCATATTTCAAGCGCACTTGTGGGCTTGGGGCTTACAAAGGAGCAGGCGGACTCTACAATAAGAGTGAGTCTTAGCGAATATAATACCGAGGACGAGGTTAAAGCACTCGGTCGGGCGCTTGAAGATGGAATAAGTATGCTTGTAAGATTCAAAAGATAATATAAAAAAGGCGTTTTTCGTTTGCGGAGAATGCCTTTTTTGCATATATTTTATATTGGATAAAAAATAAAAATTTTTTCAAAAAAACTATTGACAAACAAATTTGTCTGTGATATAATAGACGAGTCGCAAGGCAGAAGCCGCGCGATTATGGAAGCATAGCTCAGTTGGGAGAGCATCTGCCTTACAAGCAGAGGGTCATAGGTTCGAGCCCTATTGTTTCCACCATTCAGGTTGACTCTCGAAAGAGGGGAAGGCCAAAAGGCAGTTTGTGCGAAGCGCAAACCAGACCAATTTGACGCGAAGCGTCAAATTAAGGCCCGGTAGTTCAGTTGGTTAGAACGCTAGCCTGTCACGCTAGAGGTCAGGGGTTCGAGTCCCCTTCGGGTCGCCACTTACCTTTTTTGAAAAAAAGGTAAGCCAAAAAACTTTCCCGCTCGGTTGCACGGTATTAGTAAGTGGTTGTGTATCACACGATGGGGAAGAAACGAAAAACTTTCTCACAAGAGAAAATAAAAATTGGCATTTATATGCCTCTGTAGCTCAGTTGGTAGAGCAGAGGACTGAAAATCCTCGTGTCGTTGGTTCGATTCCGACCGGAGGCACCACGCCGAGAAATCTCGGCATTTGCGGATTTAGCTCATTTGGTAGAGCGTCGCCTTGCCAAGGCGAAGGTGGCGGGTTCGAGCCCCGTAATCCGCTCCAGTTTTGAGAGGACAATCGAGGCTCGAAAGCAGCAACGTGAAGCGTTGCGTAGGCCGAGCCCCGTAATCCGCTCCATTATGGAAGCATAGCTCAGTTGGGAGAGCATCTGCCTTACAAGCAGAGGGTCATAGGTTCGAGCCCTATT
>JAZQKI010000011.1:0-30706 GCA_045542075.1 Eubacteriales bacterium | reverse complement strand
CACAGAACTGTGAGGTGAAATGCGTCTCACTTGTAGCGGATGAAAAGACTCTGTGCGAAAGATTATCAATGGATGTAGAAAGAGGTGTTCGCTCTGAAGATGTAATTGAGAGAAGCATAGCAAGAATACCGATGTATCAAGCATTGGATACCATTAAAATTGATACAAACGCAAAAGCTGTGGCAATGATTGCAAATGAGATAAAGCAGTTGTAATACTGACAAATTCCAATTTGTCGAGCTGAATAGGCGTTAAGCGTTGGTGTGATTTTGGTGCAAATTTGGTGCAACACTTTATGCGACGATACTCACGATATTCACGATATCGCACGAAAACACACGATAAATCTACGATATCACACGATATTTCACGTTATTCACGATATCAAACAGTGTTCTTAAAACTCCAAGAGATAATCACCCATTGGGGATTATTTCGATATACAAAAAGCTCTGCTACGGCAGGGCTTTTTGTTTTTTCGTAGGGCGGGGGCTTGCTCCCGCCGTGACAAAAAGAGAATATCAAACAAAGCAGCGGCAGCAAGCAACCGCCCTACAATAGGCGGTTTGAGGGAAAATTCAAGCCGTCCTATTTACTTTTCGTAAAAAATATGGTATAATGTGATTGTTTGATAAACTTGAATTTGACGGAGGTATCCAAATGAAGAAATATGAATACAAATTTGTGGAAGTTCATAGTGAGTTTGGCTTTAAAGTAAAGAAAGGCGATACTTTTGAAAAATGTAAACAAATAATCATAGAGGAAGCGGAGCAAGGCTGGAGGCTGAAACAAGTTGTAGTTCCATTCGACGAAAAGACATACAAATACGAGCCTTATTGCTATCAAATTATCTTCGAAAGAGAACTGTAAGGTTGCCTTATGAAAAAGTTTCTTTTCTGGACTGCTTTGGCGGTAGTTTTAATGATAGGATTTCCGTGGCTTGCGGTAAGCTTTGCAGGGGACGCGGGAATGGCAATTTGCTTTATATTGTTCTTTGCGATAAATCCCGTCTTTTCCGCTGTCTGCGGCGTATTCGCGGGCAGAGAAGTCAGACTCCTGTGGCCGCTTCCCATTATAACCGCAGCGTTGTTTTTGGCAGGAGTGTGGATATTCTTTGAAATAGGCGAGCCCGCGTTCCTCATATATTGCGCAGGGTATCTCATGATCGGCGGTCTTGCAACCCTCATCAGCGCGTTAATAACGCGTTCAAAACAGTAATCACGGGGGATTTATATGACGGTGAAGTTATTTTTTCAGGCAATAATCAAATTTTTGCTTGGCATTGTCTTGGTGGGCGTCCTGATTTTCCTGCCCGCAGGCTCTTTTGCATACATAAACGGCTGGATACTTATGGGTATTTTGTTTGTGCCGATGTTTGCGGCAGGAATTATTATGATGTTTGTAAACCCCGAGCTGTTGGGGAAGCGACTTAACGCCAAGGAAAAACAAAACGATCAGAGCCTTGTTATAAAATTGAGCGGGCTTATGTTCCTCGTCGGCTTTGTCGTAGCAGGGCTTGACTACCGATTTAATTGGTTCAAGGTACCTTTGGGCGTATCCATCGGCGCGGCGGTCGTGTTTATCATAGCTTACGTTCTTTACGCGGAGGTGCTGCGAGAAAATACATACCTTAGCCGAACTATTGAAGTCCAAAAAAACCAAAAGGTCATCGACACGGGACTCTACGGCATAGTCAGACACCCAATGTATAGCGTTACCTTACTTTTGTTTTTATCAATGCCATTGGTGCTTGGCTCAATATTTTCATTTTTGATTTTTCTTGCATATCCTTTTATAATCGCAAAAAGAATCAGGGGTGAGGAAAAATTCCTCGAAAAAGAACTCAACGGTTATAGCGAATATAAGCAGAAAGTCAAATATCGCTTGATACCGTTTATTTGGTAAAAATTTATTTTATAAAAAATACGCACGGAGGACAAATTTATGTCAAAAGAAAAAAGATTTATTAAAGCATACACCCAAAGCGGCTTTTCAAGCGATATTCAGATCTGGGTGGACACCGAGACGGGTGTAAACTACGTATTCATTCAAAACGGATATTCTGGCGGCCTTACGCCTCTGCTTGACGGCGAGGGCAAGCCTGTAATCACCCCCGTTCCGACAGAAAACTAACAGTTGAATAGAAAAAACCATATACTCAACTGACGGTATGTTGACGTTTGGCCCAAAACAAAGTATAATTGTGTCATAACGATATAAAACAGGAGGAAATATGTCCGTAGTAGTTCAAACTATAAACCTGAACAAAAAGTACAAAAACAAGCATGCGCTCAAAGACTTCAATATAACCATAAATAAGGGGGATATATACGGTCTTATAGGCGTTAACGGCGCAGGTAAATCCACGCTGATAAAAATAATCGCAGGTATAACTATGCCCACAAGCGGCTCGCTTCAGCTTTTCGGCGACGAGCGTGATCTTGATACAAAGAGACACCGCATCGGCTCCGTCATTGAGAACCCCTCATTCTCGCCCAATCTTACCGCAAGACAAAATCTTGAATATTATGCCACGGTAATGGGAATAAAGGATAAGGAGCTTATCGACGGACTGCTCGCAAAGGTGCATTTAGACCCTAAATCAAAGCAGACCTTCCGTCAGTTTTCCCTTGGAATGAAGCAGCGTCTCGGTATCGCGTTCGCTATGATGAATTCTCCTGAGTTTATCATACTTGACGAGCCCACAAACGGTCTTGACCCCATAGGCATACTTGAGCTGAGAGACGTTATTTACCAGCTCAATCAGCAGGGAGTCACATTCCTTATATGCAGCCACATACTCTCCGAGCTTTCGCAAATTGCGACAAAATACGGAATAGTTGACAACGGAAAGTTTCTAAAGGAGCTTACCGACGACCAGCTACAAAAGCTTCGCCAGGACAAACTCTGCCTGAAGGTCGAAAAAGAGCATGCACAGGCGCTTGAGAATATGCTTTCGGAACACGAATATTCTTATTCTGCGCACGGTGGAACTTACGAAATAACCCTTAGCGATGACATAAATTCCTTCCTTGAAAAAATGGTCGAGAGAAAAATCCGCATATCCTCTATATATCAGATAAAAACCTCGCTTGAGGACGTATTCCTCAAGGCAATAGGAGGTGCTAAAAATGCTTAATCTTATATTGGCAGATATAAAAAGAATAAAAAGATCCAAATCCCTTTGGATCATGCCGCTTATTATTGTGCTTATGGTAGCTATCGTCACAGGTCTGTTTGCGGGACTCAAGCATCTTATGGAGATGGACTTGTCAGCGATTTTGGGTGAATCGGCAGAGTCGCTTGCTATGCTTGGCTCAATCGCAAATAACGGCTACGATATGACCTTAATAAATCTGCAATCCGACACACTTATCTACGTTCTTATTGTTGTCTTTTTGGTTGTGTCCGCGTTTGACTTTTCCTCAGGCACGGTCAAAAATCTTCTTTCTATCGGAAAATCCAAAAATCTTATTTACACGTCAAAGCTACTGACGTCTTATGCGTGGACAATTATAGCAGTTATCTTTTATGCGCTTGTATCGGCACTTTTCGGATATTTATTCCTCGCCTCAACGCCTTCAGCGTCTGAAATAGGGAACATTCTGCTTATAACCTTGAAGCAGATCCCCGTATATCTCGCTATTGTTTCCACGGGTCACATGCTCGTGTTTGCAACGCAAAAAACTGCTCCGTCAATGCTCATATACATTGGCTCGTTCATTCTTTTTGAAACCATTGTGCCTATCGTTGACATTATGATAAAGGGCTCGTTCAATTTCACATTGCTTATGCCCCTGTATCAGCTTGTTGAACTTACAAATATGAATTCCGAGCCTTCAAGCCTTCTCACTATATATATATCCTGCGCGGTATATATTGTCGCAGACGTGCTTGCGGGATACTTTATATTCAAAAAATCAGAGCTTAAATAAAGCTCACGCCCTCAAATCGCAAAGGAGAATTTATGGATCAGATAAAGATCGGCAGATTTATTGCCGAGCGCAGAAGACAGGCAAATTTAACACAAGCGCAGCTGGCAGAAAAATTAAATATTACCGACAGGGCAGTATCCAAATGGGAAACGGGAAAGTCTATGCCGGATTCTTCCATAATGCTTAAGCTGTGCGAAATACTGGATATTACCGTCAATGATCTGCTCTGCGGTGAGATAATGACAACGGATAGCTATAAGAAACAGCTTGAAAAAACCACGCTCCAAATGGTAATACAAAAAGAACAGGCTGACAAAAGGCTTTTAATGCTTGAAATAGTAATAGGCGTATTGTCAATGACAGTCTTGCTCGGCTTTTCGTTTATAGCTTCGTTTGTAAATATGGAGGCTTGGCTGAGAGTACTCCTCGTTGTATCCGGTTTTGCCATCGGAATGGCAGGCTGCGCTTTTGGTATAATGATCGAGCAAACGGCAGGGTATTATGAATGTGCCAAATGCGGACACAGATACGTTCCGACGTATAGCAGTGTGTTCTTTGCTATGCACTCGGGCAGAACAAGATATATGAAATGCCCCAAATGTCACAAAATGTCCTGGCAAAAAAAGAGAATAAGCAGGGACGAATAACGGCTTGACACACAGGCTTGCCGTATGCTATAATGATATTGACCAAATATTTCTCAAAGGAGGTTGAATTATTATGGCAGGTATTGGAAGCGGATGCAGCTCGCTTATCGCGAGTGCAAGCGCAATTATGGTGGCAATCAGTATGCTTTGCGCATCATTCATAGCGTTCAGAAAGAAAAAGTAAATACAAAAAAGGGACAGACGATTGTCTGTCCCTTATATTTTTCATATTACTTAAGCTCGATTATGCTCTCATCCCACTTTTCGGGGGCTTCGTAACCCATAAGATTTACCATAGTAGCGGCAACGTTTGAAAGTCCAAACTGACCGTTGTCTGCCTTAACAGTGTAATGGTCTTTTGCATCGGTGTTATCGTAAATGATGCAGGGAACGGGATTGAGAGTGTGGCTTGTTTTTGCCTTCATCTTGCCATCCTTGCCAACCTTGGGCTGACCCGCCTTTTTGTCCATCTCATACATCTCGTCAGCGTTTCCGTGGTCTGCGGTAATAACAGCCACACCGCCGAGCTTATCAACTACAGGAAGGATTCTGCCAAGCTGAAGGTCAAGAGCCTCCATGGAGCAGCGAGTAGCCGCCAGAGAACCCGTGTGACCTACCATATCGCCGTTAGGGAAGTTTACGCGGTAGTAATCGTATTCACCCGCCTCAAGAGCCTCGATGAGCTTGTCGGTGATCTCCGCGCACTTCATCCAGGGCCTCTGCTCAAAAGGAACTACGTCAGAGGGAACCTCAACGTAAGTTTCAAGCTCGTCGGAGAACTTGCCCGACTTGTTACCGTTCCAGAAATATGTTACGTGACCGTACTTCTGTGTCTCGGAGATTGCATACTGCTTCACACCTGTGCCTGCAAGGTATTCACCCATAGTCTCGGTTATCTCGGGGGGAGACACAAGGTACTTGTGGGGAATGTGAAGGTCGCCGTCGTATTCAAGCATACCTGCAAAAACAACAGCGGGCACACGTACTCTGTCAAACTTATCAAACTCGCCCGCGGGAGCGTCAAAGGTCTTGGAAATCTCAATGGAACGGTCACCGCGGAAGTTAAAGAATACTACGCTGTCGCCGTCCTCAATAGTGCCAACGGGCTTGCCGTCCTTTGCAATAACAAAGGGGGGAAGGTCCTGGTCTATAACCTTGTACTCAGCTCTGTAGGTCTCAACAGCCTCGGCAGCGGAGCTGAACTGTCTGCCCTCACCAAGCACGTGCGTCTTCCAGCCAAGCTCGACCATAGCCCAGTTTGCCTCGTATCTGTCCATGGTTATCTTCATTCTTCCGCCGCCCGATGCGATCTTAATGCTACAATTTTCGTCGGACAGGGTTGCAATAAACTCCTCAAAGGGATTGATATATTCAAGAGCGCTTGTCTCACCGACGTCACGACCGTCAATAAGAATGTGAATTCTGATATTGGATATACCTTCTTCCTTTGCGCGAACTATCATCGCCTTGAGGTGGTCAATGTGAGAGTGAACGTTTCCGTCCGAGAAAAGACCGAGGAAATGAAGGGTGGAGTTATTATTCTTTACGTTAGAGGTGATCTCCTGCCACGTATTCGACGCAAACATCTTGCCCGTCTCAATAGACTGTGTAACCAGCTTTGCGCCCTGAGCAAAGACCTGACCTGCGCCGAGAGCATTGTGTCCGACCTCGGAGTTACCCATGTCGTCATCGGAGGGGAGTCCGACTGCCGTACCGTGAGCCTTGAGGGAAACGGTAGGATATTTTGCCATAAGGCTATCGAGATTGGGAGTATAAGCGCCTGCAACCGCATTGGAAACAGTGTCGGGAGCAAGTCCCACGCCGTCCATAACGATTGTCACAACGGGACCCTTAACGCCGTCAAAATTAGATTTTCTAAGTGTAAGTGCCATAATTTTAGTCCTTTCGGTAATATAAATACTATCCCTAAAAGTATAACCCTAAATTATATATTTTTCAAGACCTAAAAGAAAAAATTTACAAATATTATGGCTTTTATGTAAAATTTTATTTTCTATTGCTTTTTGGCTTTTTATGGTGTATAATATTTGTGTTGATTTTTATATGTAATTTCAAGGAGATAAAAAATGTCAGAATGTACACATGACTGTTCCACTTGCGCTCATGCGGGTAATTGCTCGTCACAGATAAAAAAGGACGCGCCCAATCCCAAGAGCTCAGTAGGACATATTATAGCAGTTGTAAGCGGCAAGGGCGGTGTAGGAAAATCCCTCGTCACGTCAATGCTCGCTGTTCATATGAGCCGTCTCGGATACCGCGTAGGTATTCTTGACGCGGATATCACAGGTCCGTCAATCCCCAAGGCGTTTGGACTTCACGACGCAGTCGAGGGAGACGGAGAGGGCTCAATGATCCCCCCGCAGACATCAACCGGTATTCAGATGATGTCCGTAAACCTTATGCTTGACGACGAATCAACACCTGTCGTCTGGCGCGGCTCTCTTATATCCACAACAGTCCGCCAGTTCTGGAAGGACACTATCTGGGAGGGAATAGACTACCTCTTTATCGACTGTCCCCCCGGCACGGGCGACGTTCCGCTCACGGTATTCCAGTATATTCCGATAGACGGTATAGTTATTGTGTCCTCGCCTCAGGAGCTTGTTTCCATGATAGTGAAGAAGGCGGCTAATATGGCTGACATGATGAAGGTTCCCGTGCTTGGTCTTATCGAAAATATGAGCTATGTAAAATGTCCCGACTGCGGCAAGGAGCTTCATATATTCGGAGATTCTCATATTGAGCAGATCGCGGAGGAGTTCGGATACGACCTGCTTGCAAAAATGCCTATCGACACCGAGGTAGCTTCCTACGTTGACAAGGGATGGATAGAGCTTACAAAGGCGGACTATCTTGAGGGAGCGGCAAAGAAACTCGCAAAAAAGTGTAATAAAAATAATTAACATCAAGGCAAAAGCACCGTACGATTTATCGCTCGGTGTTTTGCTTACCCCCAAGAGGATATGAAGATAAATAATAAAATAAAAATTTTACTCAAAATAGGCGCTGTACTGCTTACAGCAATAGTGCTGCTGAGTCTTACTGTCATAATCATCAGCGCAGGAATGGTAGGCGCGACAAAGGATAAGATCTCCTCTCACGAGGATATTGAATCATTTCCGACAACAAACGATGGCTACGACTATATTCTCGTGCTTGGCGCGGGAGTAAAGAGCAACGGCGAGCCCACCGCCATGCTCCGCGACAGAATTATCGTGGGAGCGGAGCTGTATCTTGCGGGTGCCGCTGACAAAATAATTATGTCCGGCGACAGATCGGGGGAAAATTACGACGAACCGAGTACTATGAAAAAATATGCCATAGAGCTTGGCGTACCCGAGGACGCTATAATCTGCGATTTTGAAGGCTATTCAACACACGACTCAATAGATAACTTTGAGAGAGATTACGGTGACTCGAGCGTTATAGTCGTCTCACAGGAATATCACCTGCACCGCGCTATGTATCTTTGTAAGGAGCAGGGAATTACGGAATATTGCGGAGTTGAAGCAGACCTCGAAAGATACGGAAAGCAGCCAATATACAGCTTCCGTGAAATTTTCGCGCGGGTTAAGGACTTTATGTTTCTTGATTGAGGAGTAAAATGACTGCAAAGAAAAAAATCATATTACAGATATGCGCCGTTTTATGCGCAGCTATCATCTTATCTCTGCTGACCGTGGCAATAGTCAATATCGCTATGATAAGCAATACCAAGGGCAATATATACGAGCTTGAGAATATAGACAGAATAACTCAAAAACACGACTATATTATCGTGCTCGGCACGGGGCTTAATGAGGACGGAACTCCCATAGACCGACTCGCAGACAGAGTAGAGGTCGGTGTAGAAGCATATAAGGCAGGGCTTGCCGACAAGATAATCATGTCGGGCGACCGCTCGGGTGAAAATTACGACGAGCCGACCGCCATGAAAAATTACGCCATAGAGCTTGGCGTACCCGAACAAGATATAATATGTGATTTTATCGGCTATTCAACACACGAAAGCATGTATAACTTTAAGACCACATATCCCGAGGCGTCCGCAATAGTGGTGACACAGGAATATCATCTGTACCGCTCGCTTTATCTCTGCAAGGAACAGGGAATTGATAACGCCATCGGAATATCCGCAACGCTTGGAAAATATCCCCAACACGTCTGGAGAGAATTCCGCGAGATACTTGCGAGATTTAAGGATTTTATATTTTTGAACTAAAAAAAGCAGGCATAGCCTGCTTTTTTTAATATCCACAAAGAAAAAGTATTATTTTTGTGACCGAAGCAATTATAACGAAGGCAAATCCGCCGTCAAGCACGTAGTTTATTATTCTTATGGGCTTTAAGCAAGACTTGCGGTTTCTTACAGTAAAGATAAGGCATACTCCCGATGTTATCGCAGCCGCGGCAAAAAGTATGCAAAATATCGCGATGGCAAAAATCATTCCTATCGCCCCGACAGCCACCACAAGTATAGCCATAGGTCCATACTCTCCCAATGACGCGTCGGACTTTATGTTTTCAAAGGACTCGTGAAGATTCAATGTAAGATTAGGTATCACGAATATCAGAAGAATGGTGAGAATTACACTCAGAATGACGGTTGATACAATTCTTTTCTTTTTCATATTATGCAGTTCCTCTTACGTATTTCTGTCCACGTTTTTCATTACCTTCAGATTGCCTATTTTTTCAGCTCTGAGGTCAAGCTCACAAAGGACGTCCTTTATATCCAGTCCACACTCGGCGCACATCACCGTAATATGATAGATAAGATCGCAGACTTCTCCGCAAAGCTCGTTCTTATTGCCGTTTTTTGCGGCAATTATCGTCTCGGCAGACTCCTCGCCGACCTTTTTGAGAATTTTGTCAAGACCCTTATCAAAAAGATAACAGGTATAAGAGCCTTCCTGAGGATTTGTCTTTCTGTCCATTACCACCGAATAGAGGCTTTCAAGTGTATTGTTCATTGTATTTCTCCTTATTACATAACTGTTTTGTCGGAATTTTCGTCAAGCTCTCTGAAAAAGCAGCTTTTATGCCCGGTGTGACACGCAGGACCGCAGGGGGTAACTAAAACAAGCAGTGTATCGCAATCACAGTCAAATTTTATGCTCCGGACAAGCATAAAATTTCCCGAAGTTTCTCCCTTGCACCAAAGCTTATTTCGGGAGCGGCTCCAGAATGTCGCTTTGCCACTCTCAAGAGTTCTCAAAAGCGCCTCCTCGTTCATATAGGCAAGCATCAGTACCTCGCCACTGTCCTTTTCCTGAACTATGGCGGGGAGAAGCTCGCTCTTTTCAAACAAAAATTTCACGTCCATTAAAGTCTTACCTCCACTCCGTTATTTTTCAGATATTCTTTCAATTCCTTTATCTCGATCTCTCTGAAATGAAAAAGCGTTGCCGCAAGAGCCGCATCGGCGCCTGCATTGAAGGTATCAAGAAAATGAGAGGGAGCTCCCGCGCCTCCCGATGCGATAACGGGTATATTCAGCATTCGCGACACCTTGCCCGTAAGCTGATTATCAAATCCGTTCTTGGTTCCGTCCGTATCCATTGAAGTGAGCAGTATCTCGCCCGCGCCTCTTTTGGTCACCTCGCGCGCCCAATCAAACACGTCAATACCTGTATCTATACGTCCTCCGTGTGTAAACACGTGGTAGACTATATTTCCATTTTCATCCATGCCGACACGCTTTGCATCGATAGCGACCACAACACACTGCGATCCGAATTTTTCAGCCGCATCGGATATGAGCTTGGGCTCTTTTACAGCCGCAGAATTCACGGAGACTTTATCAGCTCCGGCAAGCAGCATCGTGCGGAAATCATCTACCGTTGATATTCCTCCGCCTACGGTGAGAGGAACAAAAAGCTCCTTTGCCGCCCTTTCTACCTGGAGCGCAAAGGTCTTTCGTCCCTCGTGCGTTGCGGTAATATCAAGAAAGCATACCTCGTCCGCACCGCAGGAATTGTAATATTTTACGTTATCCACAATATCGCCCGCATCACGCAGACCAAGAAAATTAACACCCTTGACCACACGTCCGTCCTTGACGTCAAGGCAGGGAATTATTCTTTTTGCAAGCATTTTTCAGTCCTCTTTAGAAATTTTTATAGCCTCGGACAGGTCAAGCGTTCCCGCATAAATTGACTTGCCGCATATAGCACCGTAAAGTCCCATTGATTTTATGGCTTTTATATCGCTGATATCCTTTATTCCGCCCGATGCGGTGATATCACAGGAGACGGACTCCGACAACGCCTTGAGCATATCAAGATTGGGACCCTCAAGCGTGCCGTCGCGCCCAATATCCGTAAATATTATGGTCTTGACACCGATTTTTTCTACTTCCTTGGCGAAATCAATATAATAGAGGTCAGTTGCCTCTATCCATCCCGCCGTCGCAACGTAGCCTGATTTTGCGTCAATTCCAACAGCAATTCTGTCACCGTATTTATCCACCGCTTTGGAAAGAAACGAGAGATCCGTCGCAGCGCTTCCGAGTATCATTCTCGCAACTCCGCACGCATTTGCCTCATCAATATCCTTCATTGTTCGGATACCGCCGCCAAGCTCAACGGGAACACCGAATTTTTCGGTTATCTCGTAGACCGCGCGGCGATTTTTCATCGCGCCCGCGCCGTTTTTTGCACCGTCGAGATCCACCATGTGTATATACTCCGCACCCGCATCACAAAATCTTTGAGCGGTGAGGATCGGATCCTCAGCAACCTTTCCCGCGCTTGAATATTCACCTTTGTAAAGACGGACACAGCTTCCGTCGAGCATGTCTATAGCAGGGAAAATAATCATTTTATAACTCCGAATTTACTCTATTTCTGCAAAATTTTTGAATATTTTAAGTCCCGCATTCTGACTTTTTTCGGGATGGAACTGCGCCCCCCATACGTTCAGCTCGGTCGACCTGACCAATGCGGGGATACTTTCTCCGTAATAGGTTGACGAAATAATATTTTCTTCATTGGTATCTGCGCGGAATGAGTGAACGAAATAGACGTAATCGCCGTCGTTTACTCCTCCAATAAGCTTATCAGCATAATGATTTGTGATACTGTTCCAACCCATATGGGGAATTTTGAGCCCATTTGCGTCAATTGGAACCACACGTCCGGGTATAAGTCCAAGTCCCTTGGTCGTACCGAATTCAAGACTTTCCTCAAACAAAAGCTGCATACCGAGGCATATTCCCAAAAGGGGCTTGCCGTCATGACACTCGTCTATTATTTCCTCAAAAAGTCCCGATGCCCTGAGCGCAGCCGCGGATTTCGGAAATGCTCCGACTCCAGGAAGAATAAGCTTATCCGCGCGGCGGATATCAGCTATATCCGAGGATACCGTCACATCAGCACCAATAAATCTCAGCGCATTCATTACCGAATGCAGGTTGCCAACCTTATAATCAATTACCGTAATCATCAGCTAAGCATTCCTTTTGTTGAAAGAATATCTCCTTCTCGGAGGGCAGAGGCATCACACAGAGCTCTCGCAAACGCCTTGAATATTGATTCCGCCTTATGGTGATCGTTCTCGCCGTAAAGGTTTTCAACGTGGAGAGTTACCCCCGCGTTCATAGCAAATGCATAGAAAAACTCACGTATGATAGCAGACTCAAGCTCTCCTATTTTCTGATAATCGTAAAGCGCGCGATATACAAGATACGGGCGTCCAGAAATATCAATTACACAACGGGATAGGGAGTCGTCCATGGGAACGTACGAGCAACCAAAGCGATTTATACCTGATTTTGCCCCAACGGCTTTGGAAAACGCCTGCCCGAGAACAATACCCAGGTCCTCTATAGAATGATGGTCGTCAACCTCAAGGTCCCCTGACATTTTGAGATCAATTTTGAGGTGACCGTGTACGCAGAGAGCATTCATCATGTGGTCCATAAATCCTATATTGGTGGTACCGTTGAAGCTGCCTGCCTCGCTCTGTGAGAGGATATCAAGCGTGAGATCAATTTGTGTCTCCTTGGTGTTTCGTACTATATTTGCTTTTCTCATAATTCAATCCAAGCCTTTCGTAATATCAGAAATTGATGAATAGAGGATCTCAAGCTCCTCGTCTGTTGATGCGGTGATTCGAAGTCTGTCAGGGGAGAAGTATCTCACCGCTACGCCGCGCTCAAGTAAGCCCTTGTATATTTTTTGTGATTCCTTATGCTCAAGATAAACGAAATTAGCGCGCGTGGGGTAGATCTTTGACCCGGGCAAAAGCTCACCAAGTCTTTCGGCGAGCTTTTGAGCCTGCAACGCAAGAAGCCTTCCGTTGTCTATGTCGCTTTCAAGCACAAGTGTTCCGAGCTTTTGCGATAAAGTATTCACGTTATATGGAGAACGGGCGACGTTTATCGCATCAATAAGGCTCTTGTGTCCGACTGCAAAGCCGAGACGGAGTCCCGCCGCGCCAAAAGCCTTTGAGAGTGTGCGAAGCACAATAAGATTTTCATATTTGTCACACACATCAAGAATAGACTGATCCCAAAAGTCCATATATGCCTCATCAACTACACAAAGCGCGGGGCAATTCTTCACAAAATCCAATACAGCCGCCCTGTCAAAGCCCTGTCCCGTAGGATTGCATGGGTTTGAGAACACGACCGCTCTCGCGCCCTTTTCCTTTACGAAGGCGAGAAGGGAATCGAGATTGTAGCTTTCATCCTTTTGAGTAAAATATACAGTGTTTTCGGAAAGTCCCGCATAAAAAGCGTACATGGAAAACTCGGGAGTCGCTACAACAAGCGAATCTCCTCCGTCAAAAAGGGAGGTCATAATAACGCTTATAAGCTCGTCAGAGCCGTTACCCGCAACCACGTTTGACATATCGACACCGTATCTTTTTGCAAACGCCGCCCGAAGCTCTACGCAAAATGGATCGGGATAGCGGTCAAGCGTATTGTCTGAAAGCCAGGATGTAAACTGTTCAATTATATTTTCAGAAATGGGGAAAGGGGATTCATTTGCGTCAAGACGCACCTTATACGATCCCTGTATCGGCTCGTACGGAACCTTGCCCATCATTTTTTTAGAAACGTAATTCATTTTTTTACCTTTTTTTCAAGTCTGATCTTTACGGAATTTGCGTGAGCGTCGAGTCCCTCGACCTCCGCAAACTTAATTACCGACTCCGCGTCACGCAAAAACGCCTCCTCGGAATATGAGAGATAGCTCATTTTTTTAACAAAATCGTCAACCGAGAGGGGAGAGGAAAATCTCGCCGTACTCGACGTGGGAAGAACGTGGTTCGTTCCGGCGTAGTAATCGCCCATAGGCTCGGGAGAAAGCTCTCCGATGAAAATGCTACCCGCGTTCTCAACAAGTGATAGATTTTCCTCGGGGGTTTCGGTCACTATCTCAAGATGCTCGGGGGCGATAATATTGGCAACGCGGAAAGCGTCTTCAATATCGGTAGCGATAACACAAGCCGACCAATTTTCCAAGGATACCGACGCTATCTCGGAGCGGTTAAGGGCTGCAAGCTGCTTGTATATTGCCTTGTCGACCTTTTTCGCAACAGACTCATCAGTTGTTATCAGTACCGCGCTTGCCGCCCTGTCATGCTCAAGCTGTGAGAGAAGATCTGCCGCTATATACTCGGGATCCGCGGTACTGTCAGCAATCACGCACACCTCGGACGGACCTGCTATCATATCGATATTCACAATTCCGTACACCTGTCTCTTTGCCTCAGCAACAAACATATTGCCCGGGCCCACGATTTTGTCTACCTTGGGTACGGATTCAGTGCCGTAAGCCAAAGCCGCTACGGCTTGCGCGCCGCCGACAGATATTACCTTGTCAACGCCAGCGATTTTAGCAGCTGCAGCAATTATAGGATTGAGTCCGTCTGCCTTTGGAGGCGTTACAAGTATTATCTCCTCGACTCCCGCCACTCGCGCGGGGATACAGTTCATAAGCACGGTCGACGGATAAGCCGCCGTGCCGCCGGGAACGTAAACACCGACTCTTTTGAGAGGTCTTACAATACGACCCAGCTTTTTGCCCTTGGACTCAAAATCATAGCCACAGGAAAGCTGCTTTTCGTGGTAAATTCTTATATTATCTGCCGCCTCGCGCATTATCTCCCAAAGCTCCGCTGGGGCATTGGCCGCTGCGCGGTCTAATTCCTCGTCCGAGATAACAAGCGAGTGCGGTCTGCATCTGTCGAACATTTCGCAATAGTCAAAAAGTGCCTCATCACCGCGTGTCTTTACGTTGGTAATAACGTCGCGTACCTTCTCGGTTATATCAGCAGACGAGCTTTCCGCACGCTTTTCAAGCAGGGAATAGAGGGTTACGTCCTCTCCCTTGTCTGTTCTGTATATCTTCATTTTCATTTCCTCGCAATTATTTTGATGCCTGGATTTCAGCCTCTATTTTTTCAAAAAAGCTGTTAAGCTCCTTATTCTTCAGCTTTATAGACGCGGAGTTTGCTATACATCTTGCCGAAATGTACGCCACGTCCTCATAAACCTCAAGTCCGTTTTCCTTGAGAGTCGCGCCTGTTTCGACTATATCCACTATAGCGTCCGCAAGACCGAGCATGGGAGCAAGCTCAACAGAGCCCTCTATCTTGATTATTTCACAGTCAATTCCTTTTGCCGCAAAGAATTTTTTTGTGACGCTCGGATATTTCGTAGCTATCACCTTGTGTCCGTAGCCAAAATAAAAGTCCTTGTCCTTTATACCCGCAAGCGCAAAACGGCAAATACCGAAATCAAGGTCCATAACCTCGTAAAAATCTCCGCCCATCTCCATAATGGTGTCCCGTCCGACAAACCCCGCGTCACATGTTCCGTGTTCAACGTAAGTGATAACGTCTGCCGCCTTTGCAAGCACTATCTGAAGCTCGGCATCGCCGCACTCGGACGGACACCGAAACAAAAGCTTTCTCCCTTTGTCGTCAAGATCACTCATATCATAACCGCTGTTGCGAAGTATCTCTATAGCCTTCTTTTCAATTCTGCCTTTTGTAAGCGCAAGTTTGATCATAATAAAACTCCTTAGTTATTTCCCGAGAGCAGAGCCGCCGCAGCGATTATATCCTCAGCTCCGTTTGAAAATGACGGTTTTTTAATATCGGGAAGAGCAACGGAGGAAAGCTCCGCCAATGCAGAAATATTCAACCCGAATCCGCAAGCCGAAAGGTCAGAGCCAAATGTCTCAAGCAGACTGTCGTATCTGCCGCCCGAAAGCACCGCCTCGCCAATACCCGCAACGTATCCGCAAAAAACTATTCCCGTGTAATATTCTATTTTCTGAACTATACCAAGGTCGATAAGGAGCATATCTCCGTATCCCGCCTCGGTAAAAATATCTACTGTATATTTTATCTGCGAGAGTATATCCATTGCTTTGTCGTTACCAAGGGCAAGCTTTTGCGCCTCGTCAAGCACCGATATATCGCCGTAAAGCCTTTGAAGCTTACTTGCAAGCTCAACAGCCCTGGGATTCTTCAATGCCGTCGTAAATGGATATCCGCCCGAATTTTTTGCCGCTATATATGTGCGGAGATTGTCGGTGTCCTCACCATCCAGACCGTATTCGGATACGAGAGCCTCAAAGAAGGAGGCATGACCTATCTCAAGCTTTGCACCCTCGCCACACGCCTTAAGGCTTTCAAGCGCGGTAAAAATACACCGTATATCTTCTTCACGCATATCGCCGCCAATTATTTCAACGCCTGCCTGAAGCATCTGCGATCGCTTTGCGTGAAACGCGGTGCGATTGCGGAAAACGTTTTGAGAATAGCAGAGAGTCAAGGGAAGAGCCTCGTCCTTGAGCTTTGACATAGCAACACGTGCCACGGGCGAGGTGTTATCGGGACGAAGCGCGACGGTTCTTCCGTCCATATCTGAAAAACGGAAGACGCTCTCTTCGTTTATGTCACACTTGTCGTGATTGAATGTGGTATAATATTCAAGCTCAGGGGTGGAAACCGGCTTATAGCCAAGCTTATAAAACAGGGTAAGGAGCTTATCCTCTATCTGTCTTGGGGCAACCGCCTCCTCATATATAAGATCGCGGGATCCCGCGGGGATATTTTTAATATTTTTCATAATAGATTTTCTCCATTTCGCTTTAGCGTTTTAGCAGACTAAAGTGTAATATACTTTATTTTACTACAAACGATGCTGTATGTCAATAGGAATTTGCAAATTTTCCTCATAATATTTCAAAATACTGTTAACAAAAAATAATATTCACTATTATAACATAGCATATAGTTTTTTACAAGATTATTTTATTACTTGATCAATAAAAAGGTCTTGAAAAAATCACGGCTTTGGTGTATAATATACATTGATTATTTTTATGGAAGGAGAACTTGTATGCAGGACTTAATTTTGTTTGAAGAAAACCAAAAAATAACTCTTTCGGAAGGCGCGCATCTTTACTGTCTGAACACGGACGAATATAAAAGATCCCGTCTTGACCTTTTCTTTACGCTTCCGGCAGACAAGTACAGGTCTCCTCTTGTACGTCTTATGCTATCGGTGATATTCAGAGGAAGCAGGAATTTCCCAACGCTTGCCCATATGAACAGACACCTTGACAGTATGTACGATGCGACTGTCTATTGGAAGGACTATCATCTCGGCGCAAATCACACCTACCGTATATCCTGTACGACCTTAGATAAAAAATACCTGCCCCAAAAGGATTCTCATCTTGACCTTCTTGGCGAAACTCTAAAGGTTATTGAGGACGTTTTGCTTGATCCGTTATATGACAGCGACGGGCTTCTCTCGGAAAAATTCTTTGAGAGCGAAAGAGATTTTGCGATAGACAATATCAACGCAAGCCTTAATTCTCCCAAGACGTACGCGGCGCTCAGATGCGACAGCATGGTTTTCGGGGATGATCCCGCGGGCTATTCCTTGTACGGAACCGAGGAGCTTTTGAGAGGATATACCCGAGAGGAGCTTACATCCGTGCGCGAGTATTTTCTCAAGCATTCTACCGTCTCGGCATATTACGTTGGTACCCAATCCAGGGAGGAGATAGCAGAAAAGCTTAGCCCTATATTTGATAAAATAGGGCGCAGAGAGCCTATAGCAATAGAGCCCAAATATGCCTTGCCAACGCCGCAATATAGGGAGGCGGAGGAAAAATTCAATCTAAATCAGGCAAGACTTAACATCGGTCTGACATGCCAAACCACTATCGGAGACTCCGATAGCGCGGCTATGACTTTGTATAATGAAATACTTGGCGGAAGCTCTACCTCAAAGCTGTTTATGAATGTCAGAGAAAAAAAGAGCCTTTGCTATTCCTGTTATTCAGGTATAAACACGGGCGTGGGAACAATGATAATAGCATGCGGTATAAAGCCCGAGAACAAAGACGTGGCTTTGTCTGAAATAAAAGGTCAGATAGAAGAAATGAGGCTGGGCAATATATCGGACGAAGAAATAATAACCGCAAAAAAGGGAATTATCAACTCCCTCAATCAAATGCCCGATACTTCGGCAGCTCTTGTCGCGTCAAGCTTCAAATATAAGTTGCTTGCGAATATTGATATATCCATTGAGGAGAGAAAGAAACGGATTTTGTCCGTCACAAAGGAGGATATCATAGCTTTTGCTCAAAAGGTATCTGTATGCTCGGTATTCTTTTTGACAAGTAATAAAAATTCAGACGATGCGGATTCGGAGGACTACGAAGATGAACAAGATTGAAAAATTCTACTCCGAGCAGCTTTGCGAATCAGCATATCACATTCATCACAAAAGCGGGCTTTTCATATCCTACGTTCCAAAGAAAAAAGCATCTGCGCAGGCAGTTCTTTACGTGAATTTCGGCGGCAGATATCAAAGCTACGTTACAAACGAGGGCGAGACTGATCTCCCGCTTGGGTGCGCTCATTTTCTTGAGCACAAGATGTTTGATAACAGCGATGGCTCAAACGCCGATGCGATAATCAACTCATACGGCGGATATTGCAACGCGTTCACCTCAAGCACCAAGACCGCGTATTTTTTCAGCACCACCGAAAACTTTTACGAGTGTCTGCACGAGCTTATAAGATTTGTTACTATTCCGTATTTTACGGAGGAATCCGTTAAAAAGGAGGTTGGGATAATCGCGGAGGAGATACGCGGTTGCGTTGACGATCCGTATGACCGCTGTCACGTAAATCTGTTGTCGGCTATGTATAAAAACAACACCGTCAGAAACGAGATCTGCGGAACAGAGGAGTCCATCAATGAGATAACCCCCGAGATCCTTTACAAGTGCTGCCGCGATTTTTATACTCCCGAAAATATGGGGCTGTGTATTTCGGGTGACCTTGATATTGACGAAATAATAAAGACGGTCGACTCTATTCTCCCCGAGCTTCCCAAATTCAGCGCAAGGGAGATACCGCAATACGAGTCGGACGGAGTGGATAGAGAATTTATCAGCGCAAGCATGCCGCTTGCAAAGCCTATCTGCTGTATTGGTCTGAAGATCAACGACATTCCGACAGATAAAAGAGAAAGACTCAAGCAGAGCACGGCACTTGATATATTCTGCCGCATGGTATTCTCACAATCTGAGGACTTTTATCTTGAGCTGCTTGATAAAAAGCTCATCTCTCCCGGCTTTGACTGCGGAGCGTCCACAACAAAAACGTTTTCTTATATATCGTTTTCCGGTGAGAGCGACGATCCCCACGAGCTTATGCGTCAAATTAAGGACAAGATACGTCACGTAAAGAACCAAAGGCTGGATAAGGATGCGTTTGAGCGTGAGGTAAGATGCGACTACGCAAGCTTTATATCGGATTTTGACTCTACCGAGGATATTTCATTTATGCTTATATCATACTCATCGGGTAAAGACAATATGAGCTTGTTTGAATATCTTGACATTCTGGACAGTATTGATGTAGAATATATTGAAGAGCTCATACAAAGAATTCTTAAAGAAGAAAATATGGCACTTTCCGTAATATATCCCATAAAGGAGGATAATGTTTAATGGACACCAATTTAATATCGTTTCCCGGGCTTGGAATAGATCCCTTTGAGGTCACCCGACACATTGGCGAGAATTTCAAGGTCTACTGGTACGGAATAATTATCACACTTGGAATAATCAGCGCGTTTATATACGCGATGTACCGAGCAAAAAACGAGCGCGTTGATCAGGACAAGCTTATTGACGTTGCGCTCTGGACTGTCATTATGGGTGTTGTTGGAGCAAGACTTTACTACGTCATTTTTGAGCTTGACTCATTTATAGCAAAATCAGACGGTGTTTGGGATTTTCTCAAGCATGTTGTGAATGTCAGAGAAGGCGGGCTTGGAATATACGGAGGTATAATATGCGGTGCGGCTGGTGTCATTATCAGCGCAAAGCTCAAGAAGATAAACGTTTTCAGACTTCTTGACATGGCAGGCCCCGGTGTTATGCTCGCTCAGGCAATAGGCAGATGGGGCAACTTTGTCAACGGAGAGGCTTACGGCGGACTTGTATCCGAGGGTCATCCTCTTTATTTCCTGAGAATGGGACTTATATCCGACAACACGGTTTATGATTTTAACACGTACAGCATGGTTTACGTTCATCCCACCTTCCTATATGAAAGCCTTTGGAATATAACGGGATTCGTGATTATAAACATACTTTATAAGAAAAAGAAGTTCAACGGTCAGGCTGCTTGTATGTATCTCGCCTGGTACGGCTTTGGCAGAATGTTTATTGAGGGACTCCGCACAGACAGTCTCTATATCGGCAATATAAGAGTTTCCCAGCTTGTAGGACTTTTGTGCTTTGTGATCTTCGGCGGACTTCTCGTCTGGGGACTTATCTACTCCAAGAAGTTCAGCAATCCCGACGCAGCACTTACAAAGCTTGATATTCTTCTCAAGCCCGACGTTGACCCCAAGCCCAACAGATTTTATCACAAGCTTTTCAAAAAGAATAATCCCGAGACAGTAAAGGAATCGGCAAACGATGGCACAGATAATTGACGGAAAAAGAATTTCTGCACAAATAAGAGCAGAGATAGCGGAGCAGACTGCGGCATTTAAGTCTGAGCGCGGATACGCACCCGGACTTGCCGTAATAATCGTGGGCGAAGACCCTGCGTCGCAGGTATATGTCCGAAACAAGAAGAGAGCCTGCGAGGAGGTTGGATTTTACTCGGAGTCCTATGAGCTGCCTGCAGACACATCACAGGAAGAGCTTTTATCCCTTATTGATAAGCTTAACTGTGACGATAATATTCATGGAATACTCTGTCAGCTGCCTCTGCCCAGGCATCTTGACCAGACCGCAGTACTTCTCAGAATAAAGCCCGAGAAGGACGTCGATGCCTTCCACCCATACAACGTGGGCAAAATAATGATAGGAGACTATAATTTCTTGCCCTGTACCCCCGCGGGAGTTATGGCGCTTATTGAACGTAGCGGAGTTGAGATCGCAGGGAAGAACTGCGTGGTTATCGGACGCTCCAATATCGTTGGCAAGCCCATGGCTATGCTTTTGCTCCACGCAAACGGAACAGTGACCGTATGCCACAGCAAAACCAAAAATCTTAAGGAGATATGTCTTTGTGCGGATATTCTCGTGGCAGGAATAGGAAAAGCAAATTTCGTCACAGCGGATATGGTAAAGGAGGGAGCGGTCGTAATAGACGTAGGAATAAACCGACTTGAGAGCGGTAAGCTCTGCGGAGACGTTAATTTCTCCGAGGTCGAACCAAAAGCCTCATACATTACACCCGTTCCGGGCGGAGTTGGACCTATGACTATCACAATGCTTATGCAAAATACACTCACAGCCGCAAAGGTTTACGGCAAATAATTAAAAATCTCCGCACTGTGTGCGGAGATTTTTTTATGCGTGTGAAGCTACCTTCTCGTATTTTTCCTGCTTTTTGCTGACGTGCTTTTTCTCAAGCCTTGCTATAGTTTGTATGGCAATCCGCCCACCCTCTGCGGCTATTGGGAGTCCTCCCGGCAGGTGCTGCCATTGGCTTGCCAGAATAATATTTTCAATGCCGTCTATCTTATTGCTTATTCTTGTAGGCAAGCATTTTGAGGGCAGAGAAAAGCTCATAAACGAGCCTATATCGGAGTCCACGAAGCGCTTATACGTGGCAGGCGTCCATACGTCTATACATTTAAGCTTACCGCGCAGCACGGGGAATTTTTCTTCCATAATACTCTGAACAAGCTCGGCGTGCTCTCGCTTTCTTTGTTCGTATAAAGGTCTGTTTTTTCGCAATCTTATAAATTTGCGCGACACTCTTTCGTCACAAAAGATAACGCTCTGCAAAACATTTTTTCCTTCGGGAGCAAAGCTCGGCTCATGGGAGAATTCGCGGATAATGATATTTTTTGAGTGCATTTCGCCCTGATATTCCCGCGGAACGTCAAAAATAATATCTCCTCTGAAGGGAGGCACCGCCATATCACATGCAAAAGCGCAGTGGATTCCCGAAAACCGCATTTTGCGACGGTCTTTATATTCCGCCTGAAGCTTCTTGGGCATCGGTATGCTCAAAAGTTCCCTGAATATCACGGCGGGATCAGTTGTCAAAATAACGTAGTCCGCATCTATCTCATCTCCATCGTCAAAGCTCACGGATACCGCCTTCCCGCAGTATAGATTGACCTTGGAAGCATTCTTATTCAAATACAAGGTTCCTCCAAGCTCAATAAATCTGTCAGTCATTCTTTTTGCCATACCCCGCGAGCTACCCACGGGGATACCGCCGTTTTCACCGCCAAAGTGCGCAAAAATAATTATCAGTGCAATCGCCCCGAAATAATCCCCCAGAAAAGATGATATAAATCCACGGAGCAGAGGGTGCTTAAACCTTTGCGAAAGCTCGCCTGCCGTGAGGCTGTAATACTTATAGAGATAGGGAACCGCAGTCAGTGTCTGAGCAGGACTGACCTTTTTATCGTGCTTCTCGCCGCCGATTCCCGACATCCCCTGAACCACCTCCACAGCTCGGAAAAAGGAGTTGATTTCTTTTTTGTCCTCCGGGGATATCATAAGCATTTCCTGCTCTAATTTTTTCAGATCCTTGCGCAAGGACAACTCCTGACCGTTGTGAGAATACGTGTATAGTGTTTCTCCCTGATATACCTCAACTCCGCCAAGCGCGCCAAGCTCCTCCCACATTTTATAGGTATCCGTCGCGGGATTTGTGCCCGTCAGCCAATGAATACAGTTATCAATGTGATAGTCACCGCGCTGCCATCCCGTGAGATTTCCGCCCGCCACAGACCCCCTCTCGCATATTATCGCCTGATGTCCATCCATCTGCGCGTATATGCCCGCAGACAGCCCTGAAACTCCGCCGCCTATGATCAATATTTTTGCCATATATTCCTCCAGATATAGTTATATATGGAGTATTAACAAAAAAATATACATCTATGCGGATTGAGTGAAGTTAATATTATCCCTTATTCTTATTCGATTTGTTTGGCGACAATCGAGGTTTGCGTTTTTCGGTGCGCTGGCTTTGGTTGGCGCACTTTTTATTTTTCACGTGGGAAATATGACATATGAATGCAGAACAAATAATAAAATTCATTGACTTTTTTTAATATGTATGCTATTATGAGATTACAAACAAATTACTTATCAGAACTTGTAAAATTCGTTAAAAAACGGAGGAATATATGAACATTATAAGCGTAAAGGATCTGTCAAAAACCTTCAAAAAGCCTATAAGAAAAGAGGGCTTTATCGGAATGGTCAAATCCTTGTTTTCAAGAAAATATGAAGATATTAAAGCAGTAGACGGAATCTCTTTTGATATTGCAGAGGGCGAGATCGTCGGCTACATAGGCGCAAACGGCGCGGGAAAATCAACAACCATTAAAATGATGTGCGGCATTCTGCACCCCACGAGCGGCAGTGTGACCGTGGATGGTATGGATTTTGAAAAAAACAGACAAAAGATAAATCGCGAAATGGGAGTTGTTTTCGGTCAGAAAACACAGCTCTGGTGGGATATTCCGCTTATTGAGACGTTCAAGATACTCAAAAGCATCTACGAGGTATCAGACGAGGAGTATAACGAAAGATTCGAATATCTCTGCGAGCTTCTGGATATGAAGCCTTTTCTTAATCAGACCGTACGCTCGCTCTCGCTTGGACAGAGAATGAGAGCTGACTTTGCCGCAGCACTCATCCATTCTCCGAAAATAGTGTACCTTGACGAGCCCACGATAGGTCTTGACGTGCTTGTCAAGGACAAGATAAGAGGAGCTATCAAGGAGCTCAACAAGAAATACGGTATCACCGTCATACTCACAACTCACGATATGAAGGATATAGAGGAGCTGTGCAACCGTATCATCATAATTGATAAAGGACGCATACTCTACGACGGAAGTCTTGATGGTATTAAGTACCGCTTTGGCAATACAAAAACCGTAGTCATTCCGTCTAATGTTGAGCTTGACGAGGCTGAGCTTGAGAGCAAGTTTGCGGGCATCAGCGTTGAGGACAAGGATGAGCATAAAGCAATCAAATTTTCACTTAACGAGGTCGATCTTGACGATCTGCTGATGTATCTTATCAATACATATCATATCAAGGATTTCAAGATCGAGGACATTTCTATTGAGGATATAACGAAAAAACTATATGAAAAGCATTAAAAGAACATTAACCCTGTATCTTCCTTTTGCAAGGGCGGGAATGAAGAGCGAGCTTGCATACAAGGCACAGATAGTTATGTGGGGCGTCATATCCTTTGGCGAAGTTTTCTTTATACTGTTTCTTTATGGAGCAATATACAGAAGCTCTCCGGGAGGTATGTCGTCAGTCATCAACGGCTTTACCTACAACGATATGGTGCTTTATATGATAACGTCATTTCTGTTTTCCTTTATAATGGGCGCGGGAAGTACAAGCTATAATATTTTTACAGACGTAAGAGAGGGAACTATCTCAAACACTCTTACAAAGCCCGTTTCATACAGACTTCGACATTTGTTTACCTATTTCGGGGTTCTGGCACTTGATTTTATGGTAGTAATAATTCCTATCATGACCGTGGTATACGCCATATTCATCTCCACGGGACTTCTTGAGGTCACCGCGGGAGGTTTTGCGCTAAATCTTGTATTTTTCCTTGTGTTCAGTATTATCGCAGGCTTTATAAATGACGCGATAAGCTATTTTATAGGTATGATGGTATTTTATACCGACCACCTTTTTGGACTCAATATGATAAGAAGCACTCTTGAATCCTTCCTCGGCGGAAAAATGATACCTCTGGCATATATGGGAACGCTTGGTGTTATCTTTTCATATACTCCGTTTGCGTTTATGAACTCGGTGCCTGTCCTGACTATTATGGGCAAGCTCGATATATGGGATATCCTAAAATATATTCTGATAGCCTTGGTATGGCTTTTAGTTATTGAGCTGGCAAATCATCTGCTATTTAGGCGCGCCATTAAAAAGCTGACTGTACAGGGAGGTTAAGCTATGAGATATATCAAACTTTATTTTACATACGCTAAATCCTCCTTAATGAGCAAAATGGTGTATAAAGCTAATCTTATTATAGGAATAATCGCGTTTTTGTTCGGTCAGGTCGCTTCGCTCCTGACTCTGTACCTTCTCGTCAGCGCGGTACCGTCCGTTGACGGCTATAGTATATATCAGATAGGCTTTCTGTTCGGTCTTACCAATATGGCGGTAGGACTTGACCATATGTTTACCGACAGGCTGTGGACAGTAGCTTATTTTGAGGTAAAGCAGGGAAAGATGGACCATCTGTTTTTGCGCCCTCTGCCTATTCTTTTTCAGGTTATAGCCTCGGAAATACAGCTTGAGGCTCTCGGAGAGCTTATCGTTGCCACGGCGCTTATCGCGCTTTGCGCAGGGCACGTGGAGATCATAGGAGGCTTTGGCAGTATTGCGCTTATAATCCTCGGTATTATCTGCGCAGCGATAATTATATCGTCCTTCAAGGTTTTAGTCGCATCCTTGGCATTCAAGTTCACACGAAGCGGACCGCTGCTCCAGTTTATCTACAACTTCTCGGGATATACAAAGTACCCTATGAAGATCTATCCAAAGGTAATACAAAACATTCTCACTTATATAATTCCGTTGGGACTGTGCCTGTTTTATCCCTTTGAAAATCTGTTTTCTCCCGTGGCAAACCCGTGGCTTCTCGCCGCGGCAATTGTAGGCTTTACCGCCGCATTTGCCACTATCTGCGTGCTTGTTTGGTCGAGAATGGTCAAACTTTATGAAAGCACTGGAACGTGATATAATGAGTCCATTTTCCGTTTGGGGTGCCAAAAGGGTGCATACATAATATGATACATTGTTCCAAACTATCCTTTTCCTATCTAAAGCACCCCTTGAGAAAAAGACTAAAAAAAACAATCATTGAATTTTAATAACAGACAACGGCAAGACCATCGTGTTTTGCCGTTGTTTATTTCTAAAAGTATTGACAGTGTTCTACATTTATGATAGAATATTATATTATTATAGTATTTGAAAATCGGTATTCCTAAAGGAGTATATACTATGCAGCTTACTACGTTCTCACTGGCGATGCTATTGATATGCATCCTATGTATAGGCAAAGAAGCCTTTAACGGCTTTTTGAGGGGGCCTTTGCGCGCTCTTATGTCTTTGTGCGCCGTAGTTTGCAGCATTATATGCTCCATTTTTGTTTCTCGCGCACTGGGAAACGCGATTACCGAAGCGCTTATGGAAAATGTTGTCAATGACCTTATCAAAAACAACTTCGAAATAGTTGAGGAATTTTTGTCGGTTTATGGAATCGCTTCGTTTTTCATACAAGTGTTAGCAAATGTTCTTATATTTGCTGTGGTTTTCCCAATATTCAAGTGGATAATAAACGCACTGATCAATATCATCATAAAGCGGAAGCTTAAAAAGATGGGCAGCAGTGATTGTGCGGAATGCAAGTCAGACAAGATTTGGGGCACAATTTTGGGAGGCGTTTGCGGAATAATTCTTGCAACAACAATCATTTCTCCCATTATGGGAACGCTTCACATTCTTGGCGATACGGCAAAGCTGACGGAAGAAATAAATAGCATTATCCCCGAAAGTGCAGAGATTACCTTACCCAACCTTGAGCCAATTGACGAATGCGCGTCCGATACAGTGGGCAATTTCTGCTATGCAATGGGCGGAGAACTCATTTACAGAAATCTCACCTCAACGGATTTTAATGGAAAAACCATCAATGCAAATGATGAGATCTCTTCCATTAGAAAAGCGGTAGAATCTACAGTAAATATCGTTGGCGGATTCAAGGACAACAACGAATCCTTTGACTTTTCAGAGAACTCTGATCAGATTTACGAAAGCTTTGGGAAATCCGAAATATTGCACTCTGTGGCACTTGAAGTCTTGCCTGAATTTTCCTCTGCATGGATACAAGGGGAAGAATTTATGGGATTCGAAACCCCTTATTTTAGTGATGATTTCAGACCGTTGATAAACGAACTTCTGCTCATTTCTTCCGATGTCAATGAGTATAATATCATGCCCACAACAAAAACACTTTTGGATATCATAGGTGTTTTGATCGAATGCGACATAAAGCTTGATAGCACGCATGCTGAGATCGACTATTATCTTTTGACCACCAAGCTTTACGAGGTTCTTGAAGATAATCCTCATATGGAGAGCGTAAAATGGAGACTTGAAAATGCAGCAAGCGTAGCAATCTCAGACTTTGTGGCAACAAATTTATCTGATAGTCAGCGCGCTTCTATAACAAAGAAAATAGCCAGCGACACATCACAGGTGCTTCATGATGTCACCGGAACACAAGATCGAATCCAAGCGCTTAGCGAGAAGCTTTTGGAAAGATTTGATGAGTACGATCTGTCGGTCGATCCATCTATCAGTCAGCTTTTTGCCTATAAGCTTATACAAACAGCAGAAAGTAATTATGACCGAATATCGTCTTCTGACGTCGATGCATTACTAAACCAAACTTGAGGAGGGATGATAAATTGACAGACGCAATCATAAGCTGTCTCTCTGCCGTAACAGCACTCATCGTTTTTTGCGCGATATACGTGTTCGTTATGACAAAGCCGTTAACATATTTTCTTCTTTCCCCGAGTTATAAAAAACATCCTCCCACAGATACGGGAATCAGCAAATATAAATTTCCCGAGGGAAGAGGAATCGTTTGCGAACCTGACACAAAATACCGTAAATATCTGAAAAAATATTTGCTTTTCACGTACGGAGACCGCAAATACATCAAATGTCAGCTTTCTGAGGACGTTGTTTCAATCAGATATGAGGTTGCCGTTTACAACAGCGCAGACAAGCTTATCAAAATACTTGCCCTTGCAGAGAATATCGAAATAAAAGGGGAAACAAGAGATATACAGCTCCCGAGTGATGCCTCCTATGTTTGCCTGGTATTAAAAGCAATAAACGAAAAAGAATATTTCTCAACGCTGCAATATACGTCTTTAATCAAGATCTGTACATTTTCGGTTTTGACAATTGCAATGACAGTAGCTTGCGGACTTTTGATGAGAACAGCTATATCAAGTATTGCAAAGCTTTTCAATCTCAACTGGTACATTAGCCTTGGTGTAAACATTGCAGAATCGTCGGTTATAGGTATTTTGGTTGTGCTTCTATATCTGACGATTCGAAAAAAACAAATTTTTGGTGAAGAAAATGACTGAAAAAAATGAAATCATATTAAAAAGGGAATATACAAGGCCAAACACAGATGGATACGTTTGGGTAAAACAGTATACCATTATCAAACGCGGCAGACAGCGGTATGCGGTCATCAGATTTTCAAGTGATATGGACGTTCGCATTGATAAGCTTTTCTTTACGCTTGAACAGATAAATTCCAACGGCAATGCAATACTCGGCGGGGTAGAATATGCAGTAAACGTTGGCCTGGATGCGGGAATTGCCTTCGAAAAAGAGATTGCCGTCGATGAAAATTGCGTTGCTGTTAAGCTCCGTGTAGACAAGGTACGCTCATGTGGCAATGAATACACCTTGAAGGACGGACAAATAACAGTTATCACCAATGTTGACTCAATGAAAAATGCAAATATCTCTTCTGATCTTCTTATCCCCAAAAGTGATGAAAAGGGAAGCGGTCAATGGAAGCTAACGGCAATTTCCGTCGCGGCCATTGCGGTGCTTTTGATAATCAATCTCATTGTTGCATTACTCCACACTCTCAGGTGAGAATAAGCACACCGAATAATTATATCAACTATAAAACGAACTGTGCATTCACCTTGTCGTCAATGCACTGAAAAGCCAATTTAACGGAGTAAATATGTCAAAAAATAACAAACTTAACGACACAGAAAAAAACACCATAACAAGCTCGACCACACAGAACTATAAATTAGATGCCGAATGTGCCCACATAAAAAAATTTCCCAAGAACGCCATCATCGGCGCAGTATTGCTGGTTCTTTCCCTGCTTATTGTAATATACTGCTTGCGTAGTGGCACCGATGGTTTTTGGGGTGGCATCCTTTCTGTTCTGCTTGCTCTCGTAGCTATAGGATTCTTCATATTGGAAATCTTTGTTCGCGCAAAGCTTGACAAGGATGCTCAGCCTACTGTCCATAAGGCAAATCAAGCGTACTTTGAAGATGCCGAGGTCATTCCCGTGTTTTCTACGGAAATAATGTTTCATTCTGATTTGAATGATAGCATTTCGCAAAATGCTAAATCCGAGTTCAAAAATTCTTCTGCTGTTTTTATGGATAAAGAAATTAAATTTTTGGATGTTGTAAATGAATTCACAACCTTTGCAGAGGAGAGAGGCTGTAAAATTAACTCGGCTGCCGCAAAAGGACTCTTTGCATCTATTGCATCGTCAAGAATACTGGTATTACGACAGATGCCAACGGAAGAGCTTGAATGTCTTATCGGTGTGATAAGCAATTACTTTGGTACTGAAGCTCATGTAGATCAGGTAAACAACAGTTATAAAAACGAGTTTAATCTTTTGTTTGAGCCTGACGACGAAAATAAAAAGAAGGGTGCGATGGTGACTCTTGAAGCGGCGCAGGCAGAAAGAGAAAAAATGCACTTTATTGCTCTTACAGATGTAGATACATCAAATATATCAGCCTATTTTACGTCTTTCGTAAACTATGCTAAGGCTCCCGATGCAGCTCACTTTATATCGGCAAAGACAGGAGAAGAGACAAGCACCTACTATCTTCCCTCAAATCTTTGGGCGATTCTGAATCTTGCCGAGGGAGAACTTGTAGCGTCCTTGCCGGAAGCACTTTTGGAGATTTCTTCGATCATTGATATATCGATGTCAGCATGTGAAAAATCTGAATCACTTGTGCAAGCAAAACTCATCAGCTATTCTCAATTCAAACTTATGAGCGACCAAGCAATATGTGACGTTAACGAAAGCGAATGGAAAAAGCTTGATTCCTTTACTGATTTTCTGAACGAGCATATGACGTTTACCATATCCAACAGACAGTGGATTGGCATGGAAAAATACATAGCCGTATTGAACGAATGTAAAAAGGATACCGAAAGTGCCCTCGATGAGGCCATCTCGACAAGGATTATCCCGTCTGCCGTCGCAAGCGCTTCAAGAACGGACAAAAAGATAGATATCATTTCAGGACTTAGCACAGCCTTCAAGGATAATGAAATGCCGAGTTCTCGCAAAGCGGCAAAAGAGCTTGCCAAATCCAATCTTCGCAAGTGAAAGTGAGAGAATGATAATGTTAAACTTCTTAAAACCAAACCTCACCGCTCTCGCCGCCAATATTCCAGATCTGCTCTTTTCAAAGTCGGCAATCCTTACGTACATCCTTCTGCTTATCGGAATCGTTGCCGCCGTTGTCATCATCGTAATGATCAACGAGAGTAAAAATAGTGACAACATAAAATATCAAATAGTTGGGAAGGAAATATTTTCCAATTCTTCCACCGATAGCGAAGGGAGATTTTGTATGCTCTCCGAGATCGATGAAAAGAAGGATGAATATAGGCACAACAATTACGATCAAGAGATAACGCTTGAGAGAATATGTGAGGATTTTCGAAGCTATGCGGCAAACGAACT
>JAZQKI010000010.1:0-26232 GCA_045542075.1 Eubacteriales bacterium | reverse complement strand
CCTCTGCGTGACCGAGCAGGTTCTCACGGAAGGTAGGCGCAAGCATACCCTTCATAGCCGCCTCGATCTCCTCGATGCACTGATAGATGACTCTGTAGGTTCTTATATCAACGCCCTGTCTTTCAGCAGAGTCGATAGCCGCCTTGTCGGGACGGACGTTAAAGCCTACGATGATCGCGTTTGATGCTGCTGCGAACATTACGTCGCCCTCGGTGATTCCGCCGACCGCGGAATGGATAACTCTTACCTTGACCTCGTCGTTTGAAAGCTTAACGAGAGATGCCTTTACTGCCTCGGCAGAGCCGCCAACGTCAGCCTTAAGTATAATGTTAAGCTCCTTGACACCGTCGGATATCTGCGCGAACAGGTCGTTGAGGTTTGCTCTCGCGTTTGCCTTGAACACCTCTTCCTTGGCCTGATTCTTTCTCTTATCAGCAAGCTCTCTTGCCATTCTTTCGTCCGCAACCGCCGCAAACTCATCTCCCGCAAGCGGAACCTCGGAAAGACCTATTATCTCAACAGGAACGGAAGGTCCTGCAGTCTTCTGCGCCTTGCCGTTGTGGTCGGTCATAGCTCTTACACGTCCGACAGCTGTGCCCGCGATAACTATATCTCCATTATGGAGAGTACCGTTCTGAACAAGCACTGTTGCGACAGGACCGCGGCCCTTATCAAGCTTTGCCTCTATAACAAGACCCTTTGCGCGTCTGTTGGGGTTAGCCTTAAGCTCCTTGACCTCCGCTACGAGAAGCACGTTTTCAAGAAGCTCCTCTATGCCGTCACCTCTGAGAGCAGATACGGGAACGCATATAACGTCACCGCCCCACTCCTCGGGAACGAGATCGTATTTTGTAAGCTCCTGCTTTACCGCATCGGGGTTAGCTGTGGGCTTATCCATCTTGTTTATCGCTACGACGATATCTATTCCTGCCGCTTTTGCGTGGTTTATAGCCTCAACAGTCTGGGGCATGATTCCGTCATCTGCCGCAACCACGAGGATCGCGATATCCGTGGACTGCGCGCCTCTAGCTCTCATAGCTGTGAATGCCTCGTGTCCGGGGGTGTCAAGGAAGGTGATATCCTGTCCCTGCGCCTTGACTCTGTACGCACCGATATGCTGTGTGATACCGCCTGCCTCGCCACTTGTGACGCTTGTATGTCTTATAGCGTCAAGAAGTGAGGTCTTACCGTGGTCAACGTGACCCATTACGCACACAACGGGCGCTCTGGGTACGAGCTGCTCCTCGGTGTCCTCTGTCTCGTCAAACAATTTTTCTTCTATTGTAACAACTACTTCCTTGGAAACTATTGCGCCAAGCTCGTCGGCAACTATCGCTGCCGTATCGTAGTCTATAGTCTGATTTGCCGTCACCATCATGCCAAGCATGAACAGTCTCTTTATAAGATCGCCGACTGTTATCTTGAGCATAGACGCAAGATCGCTTACCATGATCTCGTCGGGGATCTGAACATTGAGGACCTGCTTTACGGGAGGCTGCTTCTGAGCGGGCTTCTGACCCTTGCCGCCCTTGCCCTTCTGCTTGAAGGAGCTTTCCTGTCTGTTCTGATTCTGCTGCTTTTTAAGCTTCTGGTTGCCCGCACCGCGAAGGTCGCGATCGTTTTCCTGCACGAAGGTATCAAGCTTTTCGTCGTACTTGGAAAGGTCAACCGACGAGCCTCTGATGTCCACGGTCTTTGCCGCGCCCTTCTTGGAGATGCTCTCTCCCTTCTGGCTCTGGGCTCTCGTGATTATCTGGGGCTGGAACTTCTCCTTGGGAGCGGAGGGTACGTAATCGTCCTTGTCCATGCCGGGTCTGCCGCCAAAGCCCTGCTGAGGTCTCTGAGGCTTGCGGTCGTCACGCTTCTTCTGATCAGGTCTGCTCTGAGAGAAGTCGGGAGCCTTGGAGAATCTGTCATTCTGCTGAGGCTTTGAAAATCTTTCTCCCTGAGGTGCGCCCTGAGGCTTTGTAAATCTGTCATTCTGAGGCGCGCCCTGAGGTCTCTGGGGTCTGTCGCCCGCAGGCGTGCCCTGATGTCTCTGAGGTCTGTCGCCGTGAGGCTTTTCCGCTCTGTCTCCGCGCTGCTGCGCCTTTTCCTGCGCCGCTCTTTCAATAGCCGCCGCGCGAGCAATAGCCTCTGCTCTGTCTATCTTGTTGACCGCAGGTCTTACAGGCTGGGGCTGAGGCTTGGTCTCAACCTTGGCTTCTGCATTGACCTCCGTCTTAGGCTCTGCTTTAGGCTGTACCTTGGGCTCTGCCTTAGGTTCTGCCTTGGGCTCTGCCTTAGGCTCCTTCTTTTCTTCCTTAGTTTCGGTCTTTGTTGATACCGCAGGCTTGGGCTCCGACGTTTTAGTCTCTGCCTTCTTTGCCTCTTGCTTTGCCTCGGAAGCCTCCTTGGACTCAGCCTTGTCTTCTGCTTTGGCTTCTGCCTTTACGAGCTTTGAGGGGATATAGGTAATACCGTCGATGTAATCGTCAATACACTCAACCTGATACTTTGACGTGAGCGCGTCGAAAAGAATGTCGAATTCACGGGGCTCGAGCGCCTTCTGCGTTTTGACCTCTATGCCCTTTTCCGACATTATATCAACGATCTCCTTGCTCTTAAGCTCAAGATCCTTTGCAAGTTGATTAGCCTTAAATTGCGGTTTTGCCATAAATTATTCTCTGCCTTTCATTTGTGATTGTTGCGTTGCTCTGCTTTGAAATTTTACCGTTTGATTATCTGCTCTCCGTCGTGCGAGAGCTTTCCCTCAACCGCACGGCAAAAATTTTCTCCCATTACAGCCACAGCCGCAACGGCACTCTTGCCCACCGCTCTGCCGAGTGTCTCGCAGTCGCAGGTAAGCCTTACGTGTTTCACTTTATAAAAATTACATTTGTCAGTTATTTTTTTGTGAGTGTTTTCAGACGTGTCCGATGCTTCAAGTACGATCATATGCGGATATCCCTCGCGGCGGCGAAGCTCGTCGCATATCTGGGGCGTACCTATTATTGTTGCCCCCGCAGAGCGACAGATACCTATCATTCCCAGAAGATTTTTCTCATTCTTTTCCATCCCAAACCACTCCGATTTTTATTCTCCGAATTCTTCCTGTAGCGCCTTTTCCATAGCGTCGTAGACCTCTTCGGGGATATTACATTCAAGTGCGCGGTCTATCCTGCGGCTTTTGCGCGCTCGCTTGAGGCACGACGCCTTGGGACATATATACGCGCCCCTGCCCGATTTCTTTCCCGTAAAGTCAAGAGTTATTTCCCCCTCGGGAGTTCTCAGCACGCGAAGCATTTCCTTCTTCGGCTTGTGCTCGTTGCAGCCAAGGCACTGACGTACGGGTATCTTTCTTACCTTCTGCTCCATATCACACTCTCCGCTATCAGATAAGAGTCTTCTTTTCGTATCCCTCTGCGGTGATATCTATCTTAAGTCCGGTCAGTCTTGCGGCAAGACGGACGTTCTGTCCCTCCTTACCGATAGCAAGCGAGAGCTGATCAGCGGGAACTACCACTCTGCAAAGCTTTTCGCCGTCCATCTCCGCGGAGATAACGGATGCGGGAGAAAGAGCCTCCGCAACGTATTCCTCGGGGATCTCGTTGTACTGGATAATATCTATCTTCTCTCCGCCAAGCTGGGACAGTATGCTGTCAATTCTCATACCGTGGTTACCGATACATGCGCCTATAGCGTCAACACTCTCGTCGCGCGAGTAAACGGATATCTTGGTTCTTGAGCCGGCTTCTCTGGAAACGCCCTTGATAATAACGATGCCGTCTGTGATCTCGGGAATCTCAAGCTCGAATATTCTGCGGACAAATCCGGGGTGGACTCTGGAAAGAGTAACGAGAGGACCTCTTGTCTCTTTGTTTACCTCCTGGATGAACACCTTTATCTTCTCGCCGACCTCAAAGGTCTCGCCGGGGATCTGCTCTCCGTGAAGAAGGACTGCTCTGCCTGTACCTGTGTCAACCACGACATTTCCTGTCTCGCTGTCGACCTTAAGCACGGTAGCAGTGATGATCTCGCCTCTCTTGGATTCGTAAGCCTCCTGCATAGCCTTATGCTCGCCCTCACGGATACCCTGGATGATAACCGACTTTGCCGCACCCGCGGAGAGACGGCGAAGCGTCTTTGTCTTTATCTCAAACTCAACTATGCCGCCGAGCTTGTGTCTTTTACTTATTGCCTTTGCGTCCGCAAGGGATATCTGCGAGGTAGGATCCTCAACCTCCTCAACGACCTCCTTCTGCTGATATACGCGGAGATCCTTTTTTGCAGGGTCTATATGCACTCTTACGTTTGTGTTGTTTCCGTACTCCTTTTTGAGCGCGCTGGAAAGCGCAGCCTCGATCTTTTCAAACATGTACGCCTGGGGAATACCCTTTTCCTTTTCAAGGAGCTCGAGCGCGTTAAAAAACTCTGTGTTCATTTTAATATCCTTTCAATACGTTGTGATATATTTCTAATTTTTTTACATTATTTAAGGCTTCCGAAGTCAAAATACGTCGAAAGCTTTGCGATCTCGCTCTTTTTGAACGCTATCTCGTTTCCGTTCTGAGAGATTATTACGCTCTCAAGGCTCTCGTCCATGCCGAGAAGCACGCCGTAAAACACCTTTGTGCCGTCCTTGGGGGCATAAAGCTTTACCTCAACGTCCCAATCAACGCATGCAAATATATGGTCGTCGCACTTGAGCTCGCGCTCAATACCGGGCGATGACACCTCAAGAATATACGCCTCGCTTATGGGGTCCGCCTGATCAAGCACGGGGTCTATTGCCCGGTGGAACTTCTCACAGTCATCAATTGTGATGCCCTCCTCGTTATCAATTGTGATACGAAGATATTTGTCCGCGCCTTCCTTTACGAACTCAACGTCCCATATAAAATAGCCCATCTCCTCCGCTATGGGAGTGACCAGCTCGCGCACTGCGGACGCTACGTTCTTGTTTCCTGAATTTTTCATAAAAATCAATTTTCTCCAAATAAAACTTTAGAGTGGATTTCGCACCCACTCCATAATACCTGATATTACCATTACGCATTATAGCACACTTTTTTCAATATTGCAATACTTTTTTCAAAAATTCTTTACTTTTTTAATATATGCCGACAAAAGTACTTTCCATATTCCTCTTTTTATAATATTTTCTCCAAAAATTAAGAGTCTTTTCAAAAAAACATCACTTTTTATGTTTACAAAAACACAATTATATGATATAATGATATAATGTGAAATTGTTTCGTGTAAAAATACTCGGGAAAGGAGCTGCAAATGAGCAAATTAAATTCGTATTCGGGCAATATATCGGCAAAAAAAAGACTCGACGAGATATTCCCTCTGCAAAAGATCATTATTTTCGTATTTCTGCTTGCGGTCTGCTGTGTCTATCTGCCATGCGCGGCTCTTTGTATCACTTGCACGCAACCTCCCTTGCATTTTTCCATTATCGCGTACGCTATAATCATCGCAGCAATAGCATTCCTGTTTACTACCGTCAAAAAGCTGCTCTACTCGATAAGCTGTACCGTTATAATAATGACTTTGTATTATCTCACGCTTTCCCCCATTCTTCCAGCGGCTGTGGCGGCGATAGTGCTTATATTCGCAATAGGCGCCTATCTTTCCTCCATCTGCACAAGAAAGCTTTATCCCTGGCTCGCTTTGCTCCCCGCCGTGTCCTATATAGGCGCGCTCGGAATGACGGGAGATTGGGCGATCTCGCTTTTAGCGATAGTTCCTCTCTGTGCGGCAATAGTCCAGGGAATACTTCAGCGCAAAAATACCGATCGAAAGAATATAATCCTTGTGTCATCAATAATCTTCCTCGCTCTGCTTGCGGGGGTCATCGCGCTGCTTTTATACCTGAACGGCAAGCTCAGCTATGCGACAATTCAGTCCAACATAACTATCACTCGCGAGAGGCTTCTGAGTTATCTGAAAAATCTGTCCTTTGAATTTGAGGGCGAGACGCTTCAGATCTTTGACGCCGAATACGCCGAGATGATAGACGTCTATATCGAGCATGCCTTCAATATGCTTCCCGCAATTATCACGGTGGCAACCTTCGCAGTAATATATCTGTCACACACCATACTGCTTTTGATGTATCAGAGCACAGACTACGACCTGCTTATAACAGGCAAGACCACAAAAATAAGCATGAGCATTTACGCAGCTTGCGCTTTCGTGCTGTCCTATATACTGTCGCTCTCAACAGACGTGGCGGGCAGTCCGAATATGCTTGGCGTGGTTTCGGGAAATCTTTGCATGATACTTCTGCCCGGTCTCTTTATCGTGGGAGTCGAGTCCTTTGCGATAATAGTCAAAAAGCTCCGCGGCTTTGGATTCTTTGCTATCATTTTGTTGCTCGCCGCATTTTTTGTATTCTCGTCATACGCGCTTTATATCGTTGCGGCGATAGGAGCGTTCTATATAATAATCACGTCCATTGACCAATGGGCAAAGACGCATTACTCCAAAAACAGATCTTAAAACAGCAACCAAGTCCAACTCTACGGAAAGGTATCTGATATGAAAAATAACTACTTTGGCTCAAAAACCCGCCTGCCTCTCCAGAAGCCAACTCAAAGCAGACGCGCAGGCAGATATGACCTTGATGTGCGACCGCAGTTTATTTTCTGCGTTGCAGAGGCTCTGATCTTGCTCGCTATGTGCGTGGGGCTCTGTCTTGTGCCGGGTATAAAAAACCCAAGCGTGAGATTTTACGCCGCGCTTCTGATCACGGTCTTCTACGCTGCATCCGCGGGAAGCATCTGCATTTTCTATTCAATCAAATATAAAAAGCTCAAAGAGGCGAGAACCCAGGCGGATCTCTCCGACACCGAGATATACGATATGTTCAGATACGTCATCGACGTTCCCTATGCGCTCGTCGGCTCCGACGGCAAGGTAAAGGTAATGAACGGCGCGCTTCAGGACATTCTCGGTCATAAGAGTGCGGTCAGCGGTATTGACTTTTCGGAAATATGCCCGCTGCACATAAAGAGTATAGCCTCAAGAAGCGAAAACAGACAGGTCTATCACAGCTCGCCCATTTTCGATCTTCCCGAAGAGGCTCCGATGGGTCAGACCCCCGTGGTAAGACTCTCCGACGGCAGAAGATATGCCGTCCGCAGCTACGCTATGATGATACAGGAGAAGGAATTTTACTTTGTCCTTTTCAGCGACGTCAACTCCCTTCTCGAGCTCCGCGAGGAGACCGAGCGCGAATCCACCGTTGTCGCATATATCGCCATAGATAATCTTCAGGAGCTTACTCAGTATATCCGCGCAGACTACCGTACCGCTTCCTCTCAGGTCGAGCTTTTGCTTGAGGAATGGGTGGAGCAGATGCACGGCTTTATCAGAGAATATGAAAAGAGCAAGTACGTTGCTATCTTCCCCAAAAAAGCTCTTGACGCGCAGATGGCAGACGACTTTTCAATACAAAGAAGAATTATGTCTCTCAAGATCGGTGACAACACCTTCCCCGTCACCGTTTCAATGGGAATTTCCGCTCAGGGAGATACACTCGCTGAAAAAGAAGGATTCGCTATGGCGGCCCTTTCAATGGCAATAGGCAGAGGAGGAAACCAGGTCGCTGTCAAAAACGGCGAAAGCTATATCTTCTTCGGCGGCACGCACAAGACTATGGAAAATAACACGTCCGTGGTATCCCGTGTCAGCGGCGATCTTCTGTACCAGAACATAGCAAACGCCTCCAACGTTCTCATTATGGGACACTGTAACCCCGACTTTGACTCTATCGCTTCCTGCATAGGTCTTGCGAGATTCTGCTTCTCCGCGCTTGACTCTCACTTTGGTCAGAGCGAGGATAAGCCCGCAGTGAATATAGTAGTAAACAAGCGCACAAACGAGTTCAACCTTTGTCGCGCGGCTCTTTCGGGACTTGATATATACGACGGCGTATTTATCGGCAAGGACGCGGCGCTTGACCTCGTCACCCCCGACACGCTCCTGCTTATAACCGACGTTAACAACATAAAGATATACGAGTGCCCCGACCTTGCGCGCACAGTCAAAAACATCGCTGTAATTGACCATCACAGACTCGCGGACGCGCTTGAGTTCACTCCCTTCCTTCAGTACATAGAGACGACTCGCTCGTCTGCAAGTGAAATAGTTTCCGAGATACTCCAGCAGAGCCGCTTTGCCGACACGCTCGCAAAGGAAGAGGCTACCCTGCTTTTGTCGGGAATTATGCTTGACACCCAGAACTTTACAAGAAACACAGGCGCGCAGACCTTTGCGCTTGCGCATTACCTCTACACCCGCGGCGCTCACACAGAGGTAGCCAAGGAAATGTTTAAGGACGACCTTGAGGAGATACTTCTTACGGGCGAATTTGAGTCAACCGCAAAGATATACGGCGCAGACAAGAATATCGCTATAAGCTGGATGCCCGACGAGAGAATCGGAAAGCAGTCCGACAGGATCATCGTCTCCAAGGTGGCAGACAAGCTTCTCTCCGCCAAGGGCATAGACGCGGCGTTTGCTATGGTGCGCATAGGAGAGGACATAGTCATCTCGGGCCGTTCCACAGGCAATATAAACGTCCAGCTCATTCTTGAGCGGCTCAAGGGCGGCGGACACTTCAATATGGCGGGAGCGCAGATAAAGAACTCCACCATATCCGGCGCGCGTGAGCTTCTTCTCGGCGCAATAGACGACTATTACCGCTACGACCACAAAAAAGAAAAAGAAGACTGATATAAATACGTAAAACCACACAGCACGAAAGGAACAGAAAAATGAAAGTATTACTTCTCGCCGACGTAAAAGGTCAGGGCAAAAAGGATCAGATAATTACCGTTTCAGACGGATACGCGCGCAACTTCCTCTTCCCCCGCAAGCTCGCGATAGAGGCGGGCGCCAAGGCTATAGCCGACGTAAAGAACAAGGAGGACGCAAAGAACTTCAAGATCCAGGAGGAAAAGAAGGCTGCCAAGGCTCTCGCGGAAAAAATTGAGGCATTGCTCCTCGTCATAAAAGCTCCCGGCGGAGACGGCAGACTCTACGGCTCTATCACATCCAAGGATATCGCGGACCAGCTCGCAAAGCAGTATGGCATCGAGGTGGATAAGAGAAAGATAACCTTAAACGAAATGATCAAGTCCTACGGCGACTATAAGGCAGACATCAAGCTTTACACCGAGGTAAGCGCAAAGCTCAATATCAAGATCACAGAAGCGTAAAATACTTTTGAGAAAGGTAAGACAATGGCAGACGATATCATAAGAAAATTGCCGTTTTCGGCAATCGCCGAGCAGTCTCTTCTCGGCTCGGTGCTTACAGACCCCGCCTCCCTCAATCTCGTTGCGGATATGATAACCGCAGAGGATTTCTATATTGAAGAGCACAAGCAGATATATCTTGCGATGCACGAGCTGTTTATCACAAACAGCCAGATAGACGTCGTCACCCTTATTGACACTCTCGTGAAAAAGGGCATCTACTCAAAGTCGGGCGGCGAGGAATATATCAAGGTCATCGCGCAGACGGTTCCCAACGCGCTCAACGTAAAGGACTACGCAAAGATAGTTAAGGACAAGTCTGTCCTCCGTCAGCTTATAGAGATGTGCAACGACGTTTCAGACGCGGCATACTCCGAGCAGGACGAGGTCTCATTTGTGCTTGAAGCGGCGCAGAACAGACTCTACCAGATAACTCAGGGCAAGGAAACAAAGAACTTCCGTCATATCCGCGAGGTAATAACAGACGTCTACGCGCACCTCCACGACCTCAACCACAACCCCGAGGCAAGCAAGGGCACGTCCACGGGCTTCAAGTCCCTCGACCGCGTGCTTGCGGGAATGGGTAAGTCCGACCTTATCATTGTCGGCGCGCGTCCCGGTATGGGTAAGACGTCATTCTGTCTTAACATAGCAACAAACGTCGCAAAGCAGACAAAGAAAAAGGTCTGTATCTTCTCCCTTGAAATGTCGGCTGAGCAGCTTGTAAACAGAGTCATCTCCAGCGAGGCTCTTATAGACAGCCACGCTCTCCGTACGGGTGAGCTGAATGCTCAGGATTGGGACCATATCGCAGAGTGTGCAGGACAGCTTGCGGGCTGCGACATACTCATAGACGACACCCCCGGCATCGGTATAACGGCTATGAAGGCAAAGCTTCGCCGTATCGACAATCTCGGTCTTGTGGTTATCGACTATCTCCAGCTTATGCAGTCCGACCGCCGCGTGGACAACCGCGCGCAGGAGGTCGGTGAGATATCAAGAGCGATGAAGATAATGGCAAAGGAGCTTGGCGTTCCCGTTATCTGCTGCGCGCAGCTTAACCGTGCCGCAGACAGCCGTCAGTCAAAGCGTCCTATGCTCTCCGAGCTTCGTGACTCGGGTTCAATCGAGCAGGATGCGGACGTAGTTATCTTCCTCTACCGTGACGAATATTATAAGGACGCCGAGGGCAGAGACAACGTTCCCTCCGAGTCCGAGCAGAATATAGCCGAGGTCATAATCGCAAAGAACCGTCACGGCTCTACAGAAACGGTCAAGGTTGGCTGGACGGGACGTTACACCCGCTTCCGCGAGCTTGCCAACCCCGATACCACCCCGCAGTGATAAATTTGAATACCCGTTACATCTGATCTGCAACACAATCAAACCACTCTCCAAAGGACGTACAAATGAATAAATTACCTCAAAAATTCCGGGATCCGCACAAAGAGACGGGCGCGGGCGAGAATGATTCCGTTCTCGTGGCGCTGTCGGGCGGTGCGGACTCAACGGCATTGCTTTACATGATGTGCGTCTGTCGGGAAAAATCGCATTTTCGACTCTGCGCGGCGCACGTAAATCACAACATCCGAACAGAGCAATATAACAACGAAGCCCTGCGCGACGAGATCTTCTGCCGTGAGCTTTGTGATAAGCTTGGTGTTGAGCTTTTCGTCTTAAACGCGGATATTCCCGCGCTTGCCGCCGAGCAAGGAGAAAGCACCGAGACTCTCGCAAGGCGCGTGCGATACGACTTTTTTGCATCAACAATGCGCGAGCAGAATATAAAAATACTGCTCACGGCTCACAACGCCGACGACAACCTCGAAACCCAGATATTCAACCTCTGCCGCGGTTGCGGCGCTCAGGGAATTTCGGGAATACCTCCTATGAGGGAGTTTCCCGAGGGCAACGGTATTATTTTCCGCCCCCTGCTCTCTCTGACAAAATCGGAGATCTTAAAATACTGCTCTGACAACTCCCTTGAGTTCGTCACGGACAGCACAAATTTTGAAACAGAGTACACAAGAAACAAGATCCGCTCAAGGATCATTCCCGAGCTTGAGGATATTTTCGGAAATCCGCAGGTTACGTCTCAAAGACTGTCTGCGGCAATATCAGAGGATACCGATTATATAAACTCGCAGGCAAGGGCCGTCTATAACTCGTTTGAGGACGGTGAGATCCCGCTTGACACCCTCAATTCACTGCATATCGCGCTTCGCCGCAGAATACTGTGTATGGGGTTTTCAAAAGTCTCCCCCGCCTCGCTTGAGGCTGTGCATATCAACGCTCTTATTGAGCTTGCCCAAAAGGCGATCCCCCACGCCTCGATCTCCTTGCCCGACTGTGTAACCGCAAAAGTCGAGCAGAGCTGTATTATTTTTGAAAGGCAAGCCCCAATCCCGACGCAAAGCTATGAAATAAAGCTAAAATGCGGCATAAATATTATTGAAGGCACTGATTTTATTATCTGCGTTTCGGATACCGAGGTCCGAGAAAATCCGCATATCGACGGACAAATTTACAAATTATATACATCTGCGAAATTAAAAAATGTTAGAATATCATCGTTGCTCGCTCGCTCGCGGCGAGAGGGCGACACGATCCGCTCGGGTAAAATGACAAAAAAGCTCAAAAAGCTGATGTGTGACAAAAAAGTCCCTCTATCCGAGCGAAACAGCCTGCCAATCATAACCGAATGCGGCGAGATAATATACGTCCCGCTGTGCGCGGTCTGCGACAGAGCTATGGCAAAATCCGACTACCAAATCAAAATCGACATCTATAAAGCCGAAAGGACAGTACAATGAATAAGGATCTATCAAGCATACTTATAACAAAGGAAGAGATCGACCAGATCACAACCACCCTCGCCGAAAAAATCACCGAGGATTACAAAAACGCAACAAAGCCTCTTATGATGGTAATAATTCTTAAGGGGTCGATCAACTTTGCAAGCGATCTTATGAGAAAGATACCCCTTCCCATGTCCATTGAGTTCATGAAGGTCTCCTCGTACGGCGCGGGCACAAAGCAGTCGGGCGAGATAAAGGTACAGCTTGACCTCAAGACCGACAATCTTGAAAACTATGATATACTTATAATTGAGGATATCGTTGACAGCGGACGCACACTTTCGCGTCTGACTCAGCTTCTCCGCGGAAGATGCGCGGAAAGCGTCAAGACCTGCACACTCCTTGATAAGCCCTCCCGCCGCGAGGTCGAGTTTGCTCCCGATTACTGCGGCAGAGTCATTCCCGACGAGTTTGTCGTGGGCTACGGACTTGATTATGCGGAAAAGTACAGAAATCTTCCTTATATAGGAGTGCTTGATCCCAAGGTCTATTCCTGACATATTTCGCGGATATTTTCTTGAAAATTCGCAAAACCGTCACACAAAATTTACCTTAACATCCGTTTAACATTGTACTATTATAATAAATACGTAATTCAGTCTCAGCTTTGAGACTTTCGGAGGAATTGAATGAAGAAGAACCTAAAGCATATTCTCTTTTACGGCGTGCTTATCGCAGTTCTTATCGCGGTCTGCGTGCTGATATTCACACAGACAGGAAATAAGGACAAGATAACCTACGACGATATAGTAAGATATTTTACAAATGAAGAGGTCGTGAAGTTTTCACTCGACTATAACAACGACCTGACTCTTGAGCTCAAGGACGGCAAAACCGTTGAATACAGAATTGCCGACATCGGAATATTCTACAACGACCTTGGCGAGGAGATCAAAGCACAGATAACCGACGGCACGCTCACTGAGGTTGAATATATCCCTCAGAAGCAGCACGCAGCATGGCTTTCGTATCTTCCCCTGATACTTGTCGTAGTTGTCCTGATAGTAATGTACGTTATTATGACACGTCAGCTTTCGGGTGCGGGCGGAGCAGGTAAGATGGGCGGATTCGCAAAATCCCGCGCAAAAATGGCAGTCCCCGATGACAAGAACAGAGTTACCTTTAATGACGTCGCTGGTGCGGACGAGGAAAAGGAAGAGCTTCAGGAAATAGTCGAATTTCTTAAAAACCCCGCCGCTTTTGCAAAGCTCGGCGCAAAAATACCTCACGGTGTTCTCCTTATGGGCCCTCCCGGTACGGGTAAGACTCTTCTTGCAAAGGCAGTTGCGGGAGAAGCAGGCGTTCCCTTCTTCTCTATCTCGGGCTCGGATTTCGTTGAAATGTACGTCGGCGTTGGCGCGTCACGTGTCCGCGACCTCTTTGAAAACGCAAGAAAAACTCCTGCGGCAATAATCTTTATAGACGAGATAGACGCGGTCGGTCGTCACAGAGGCGCAGGTCTCGGCGGCGGTCACGACGAAAGAGAGCAGACGCTCAACCAGCTTCTCGTTGAAATGGACGGCTTCGGCTCGCACGAGGGAATCATAGTCATCGCGGCAACAAACCGCCCCGACATTCTTGACCCCGCGCTTCTCCGTCCCGGTCGTTTCGACAGACAGATAACAGTAAATTACCCCGACATAAACGGCAGAACCGAGATCCTCAAGGTCCACTCCCGCAACAAGCCTCTTGAACCGTCTGTTGACCTCAAGGCAGTCTCCAAGATGACCGTCGGCTTTACGGGCGCAGACCTTGCCAACCTTCTTAACGAGGCGGCACTGCTCGCAACCAGACGCGGCAAGAGCCTTATCGGTATGGAGGATATCGAGGATGCGTTCATTAAGGTCATAGCAGGTCCCAAGAAGAAGGCTCGCGCTATGAAGGAGTCCGAAAAGAAAAAGACCTCCTACCACGAGGCAGGTCACGCAATGATAGCGTATTATCTCGACCTCGACCCCGTTCAGCAGATATCCGTTATCCCCAGCGGCAACGCCTTGGGCTACACGCTCAACCCGCCTGTTGAGGATAAGTACAGCGTTTATAAGAGCGAGCTTAACAAAAAGATCGCTATGCTTCTCGGCGGTAGAGCCGCGGAGGAGATAGTCTATGGCGACGTCTCGGGCGGTGCGTCAAACGACATCGAGCGCGCGACTGCAACCGCAAAGAAGATGGTAATGCGTCTCGGTATGTCCGACGCACTTGGTACACGCTGCTTTGGAAACAATCAGTCCGAAGTATTCCTTGGACGTGATTTCTCCACCTCGCAGGATTATTCCGACGCCACGGCGGCAAAGATCGACGACGAAATACACCGCATAATCTCGGATGCCTACGAGCTTGCCAAAAAGCTTTTGTCAGAGCATAGAGATAAACTTGATTTTATTGCAGAGTTCCTCGTTAAAAACGAGATTATGGACGGCGATCAGTTCAAGGCGGTTATGGAGAGCGAAGCTCCCACGATCGAGGAGATCGAGAAAATAGTCGAGGCAAAGAAGCGCGCAAGCGCCGAGGCAAATCTTGCCGAGCAGGAAAGACTCGCGGCAATTGAAGCAGCAAAGCAGGCTGAAGCCGAGAAGACGCAGGCTGACGGGCAGACCGCAGAGGAACCCTCTGATGTAGCAGAGTCAGAGCCCTCCGCCGAGCCGGAGGCAAACAGCGCAGAGGAATCGCAGGATCAGGATTCCGAATAAATAACTACAAATAGATTTAACAACAAAGCCCGACGGATAGGGTTGTCCCCTAAAGGACAGTTTTTCAGAATACGGCATATCTCGAAAGAGGTATGCCGTATTTGGCTTTTGTGTCCACAAATGCAGTGCTTCGCCTGTATTAACTGAAGGCTACAACAAAATTACAGTTATTTTGCTATGCGAAAATTCCGCACAAACCCCTGGCTCCCTTGTGTAAAGGGAGCTGACGCCGAAGGCGGCTGAGGGATTGTTTTTAGCAAAACTCTAACCTTTTACAATCCCTCCGACACGCTATCGCGTGCCACCTCCCTTTGCACAAGGGAGGCTATTTTTACCTTTCGCGAGATAAACAAAAGGACAGAGAACATAAAACGTCCTCTGTCCTACTGTCCGTAGGTAACGTATTCTATTAAACTTCAAAAACTGTCCTTAAGAGTACGTCCCATTCAGGTTCCCTCTTTTTGATTATCTATTCCCATAAAGCTCGTCATACGACCTCATGGCATCTGCAATCATCTGCTGTGCCTCATCGTAATTAAAGAACTCCTTAACTGCCGTCTCCTTGTGCTCAAGCTGCTTATATACGGTAAAGAAATGCTGTATTTCCGCAAATATATGCGCAGGCAGCTCGTCAATGGACTTTATTCCGTGATACGTTGGGTCGGACACGGGAATTGCAAATATCTTGTCGTCAAGCTTGCCGCCGTCTATCATTCGCATAGCGCCGATAGGGTACACCTGCACAAGCGTCATAGGAATTATGGGCTCGGAGCAAAGCACAAGAACGTCCAACGGGTCTCCGTCGTCCGCGTATGTACGCGGGATAAACCCATAGTTTGCGGGATAGTGTGTCGCCGTATAAAGTATTCGGTCAAGACGCAGCATTCCCATCTCCTTATCAAGCTCGTATTTACAGTTGCTTCCCTTTGATATCTCAATTACCGCCGTAAAGTCGGTGGGTGTTATAAATTTAGGGTTTATGTCATGCCAGATATTCATATTAAAACTCCCTTTCTTGTGTGTCATTCGGTGTGCTTTTTATATTTCAAGGAGCCCTCTACGTTTTGTATCAATCGAGTTGCTTTGGGGTTGCCGTCAAGGTCGCACAAAATAATCTTGTAAGACAAAACAGACTCCAGATATGTCCGCGCCATATCTATCGCTGCCGCCCATGCGCGAGATTTTTCCTGACTGTCAAAGGCATACGCAGGCTTTACGCCCACTATCTCGCCGCAAATCGACTCATTTACGTTTTTATGTACGATATAAAGTTGACCAAGCGCGTCTCCAAAATACTCATTGAGATGTTCTATTACACTTTTTTCGGTTTCGGCGTCAAGCTTGTGGCTTTCCAAACGGTCGTCAAAATCAATATCAGCAAATCCCGACCACTTGTTTATACCGCCCTCAAGCCCCTCGTGTATTTTTCGTCTGTACATATCAAGCTCTTTTTCAAGCCCCATAAGACAGCAAAAATATTCAATTACAGCAAATCCTTCATCGCCATAATCCACGTTTAGCTTAATAGCCTTGTACATATCCTCAAGACCGCTCCTATCATAATGCCAGAGCAGCTTTCTTAAGGCTCTTCCGAAATAAGCAAACGCGCATCTGCCGTCAAGCTCTATCATTCTTTCAAACAAAGCCTCTGCCTTTTCATATCTCGCAAGCTCAAGGTACAGCTTTGCCGCGCCTATAAGCTCTGCCATATCCGTAATTTGCTTTTCAGCATCGGCTTTCTCAAATGTGAAAAGCTTAATCGCGGGATTTTCATAACGCAGCTTTCGGGTTTCGGTATACATTCCGATATTGATTTCGGACTTGGATATAGCATCGGAAAGGTCAGCAAGTCTTTCCCTTTCCTTGAAATACTCCGTATCGGTCGGCTCCACAGTCTCAAAATCAAAGCCAACCGCGCCTACTGCCGCCATTCTTTGAGGAAAAGCGGGGTGAGACGAATATTCGTGCGCAATCTGATTTTTCAGAATGCTTAGGTAAATATCTTTTCTTTTGTGAACCGAATCATAAAAATCCTCTACCGTATCTCTGCATATATGCTCGGGGTATGAGTGAGATTCGTACATAGTCGGAACACTTTTGAGCTCTTTTTTATAAACCGAAAAAAGAGTAAGCTTTGCAATCGCGCTTGCAAATTTATCGGGCTTTCCGTGCAGTTTTATAAACTCGTCCGCTCTTGCCTCGCGCACTACAGAGGCTCCAAGCGCAAAAAGCTCGGATTTCCTTTGTATAACAGCCAACGGAAGCATCATCGGCATTGAAGCCCAGACAAGCGCAGTATCATTCAGCGAGCAATATTTTACAACCGAGCGGTCGCAAAAATCATCTGTTTTCAGATCTCTGTTTTTTATATGTGCCAGCTCGTGAATTATTACCTGCTCCAGCTCCTCTTTTGTGAAAAGCTTTAATGCAACCGCTCCAAGCGTCAGAAAATACATATTGCCGTCATACTGTATTCCGCAGCTTTCATTAGGCAAAAGGCACACGGCAAGCGTGCCGGACAAATCAAGCTTTTCTGCCGTATTTGTGACGAGCCCGCAGATCTCGGGATATTCTATCTCGCTTATAATTCGCTTAGGAACTATATAGCTCGGCTTTGACAGCAGGAACAAAAGCATTCCAAAGAATATATACAGCGATAACAGAAGAATGAAAAATCCAAGCCCCTCGATAAGCCACGACGCAGTCATACAGATTGCTGCGCTCACCATAAGCATGCCGCAATACAAATACCCAAGCACGACACTTGCAAGAACGCCTCGGCGTAAAGACAAATAATTCTTTACCGCGCGCTCTCTGACCCTGTTAAGCTTGCCCAAAGGCGTTTTTGTGTCCGCGGGCTTCTTTTTTCGGTTGTTAAGAACAAAACCTATAATTGCTCCCACAAGCGTTGAGGCAATTAAAAAGCAAACGCATATCCAGCCAACAAGCACTAAGGTATTCTTGTGCGTCATCAGCGCTGTTGCCAGGATCCTTGACAAAACGGCAATGCAAACTGAGATCAGAATCGCAATCGTAAATCTTTTTTTCATAGCCTTGTTTGTAATAAAATTTGTGGTTATTTTATATAATCAAACTCAAAGTCGTAAATAACGACCGTGTCTCCGTCACGGCATCCGCGAGCCTCAAGCTCGTCAAACACGCCGCTCTTTTTAAGCACCTTCTGGAAGAACTCCAGCGACTCGTAGTTTTCAAAGTTGACCTGACCGACGAGGTTAAACAGCCACTCGCCCTCGACGATGAACTTCGCACCCTCGCGTCTGATCTCGGTATCCTTGCCGCCGCCAACGTACGCATCGGAGTCGTCGTACTCGGACTCGTAAACTATCATAGGGGGCAAAAGCTTCAGTCTGTCAGCAACTCTCTCCACAAGCTCGTCAAGATTTTCTCCCGTGTAAGCCGAGACGTAGATCATCTCCCAGCCGTTCTCGTCAACAAAATCCTCAAATGCCTTGATATCCACCACAGACTCGTCAAGCGAGTCTACCTTATTCGCAACTATCATCTGAGGACGCGTCGCAAGCTCGGGTGAATATCTTTCAAGCTCGTAATTTATTGCCTTTACGTCATCGATGGGGTTTCTGCCCTCAAAGCAAGAGATATCAACAACGTGAAGCAATAGTCTGCATCTGTCAACGTGACGAAGGAAAGCATGACCAAGTCCCGCGCCGTCCGCCGCACCCTCGATAAGACCCGGAATATCTGCCGCGACGAATCCCGACTCACCGCCCGTGGAAACCACACCGAGATTTGGGGAAAGCGTTGTGAAGTGGTAGTCAGCGATCTTGGGCTTTGCCGATGAGATTACCGACAAAAGCGAGGATTTACCAACGCTGGGCATACCGATAAGGCCGACGTCCGCAAGCATCTTCAGCTCAAGAAGCACTTCCCTCTCCTGACCCTTCGTTCCGCTCTTTGCAAACATAGGCACCTGGCGTGTGGGGGTTGCAAAATGCCTGTTTCCCCAGCCGCCGCGTCCGCCCTTACAGCAGACAAAATCCGCTCCGTCGTCCTGCGACATGTCGTGGATTATCTTGTGCGATTCGGGATCCTTTATAAGCGTTCCGGGGGGGACCATGATATAAATATCCTCGGCAGTCTTGCCGTGGAACTTGCCTCCCTTACCGTTTTCACCGTTCATCGCCACGAATTTTCTTTTATATCTGAACGCGAGCAGGGTATTTGAGCCCGGGTCCACGCGGAATATAATATTTCCGCCGTTGCCGCCGTCACCGCCGTCGGGGCCGCCCGCCGCAACGTATTTTTCACGTCTGAAGGACACCGCTCCGTTACCGCCGTCGCCTGCCTTGACGTATATTTTAATGCTGTCAATAAACATTTTATCCCTCCTTTTTGGGTGAGATCACATCATAAATTTTTCGGGATTTGCCTTTACGTACTCCACTACTCTTTTCTCAATATGCGTCCTCTGAGTATCTATATATTCGCAAAATTCCTTTGCCACATCCTTGTTATGCTCATATTCCGCAAAATATTTTGCAACATTTGCGGACAAGTCAAAATCACGGTTTTCCATAAGGTATTTTGAGAATATACCCGAGCATTCAGAGCCGTAGCCCAAGAAAGTTTTGCAGCCCGCAATGTCAGTCTTGCTCGCAAGCTCGTAGAGCAGCTCATAGCAGACAAGAGTCTTCATTCCCTCCACCGTCCACGGTGTGTCAACGAAAAGCTCACCGACGTAAAGCTGCTTGCCGCGTCTGAATACAGACATATAGTCAAGCACCTTTCCTCTTACAAGCTCAAAATCCACTCGCTCAAGAGGAATATCTCCCTTTAATTTTCTGTCGTAAAGAATATAATTTTTCTTGTGTGTTTCGTGGTGTCTGAGATACACCGCGCTCGCGACAAACAGCCCGCCGATGAATATAAGTATTCCCGACATGGATATTATCGTAATTTTAATAACAACGTCCTCGACTCTTGCTATGGCAAAGCAAACACCGACTATTGCCAGAGCAACCATCACAGCGCCGATCCGTATCATTTTTTCCGTAGGGGTAAGCCTGTCCTTGTTATTCATGCAACCTCCGTTAAGAGTTGTTCTCTCCGCGCTCTCTAATTATCAGCTTGATGGGAGTTCCCGTAAAGCCAAACGTCTCACGCAAACAGTTCTCGATATATCTCTGATACGAGAAATGGAAAAGCTCGGCGTTATTACAGAAAATAACGAAGGTGGGGGGAGCGACGCTTATTTGCGTCATATAGTATATCTTGAGTCTCTTGCCCTTGTCCGTGGGAGGCTGTGTTCTCATGGTAGCCTCGCCAAGAACGTCGTTGAGCATACCTGTGGATATTCTCATGTTGGACTGATTCTGAACGTAGAGAATTCTCTCGAAAAGATCATCTATTCTCTGTCCAGTCTTTGCCGACACAAAAATTATGGGCGCGTACGGCATATACGCGAGCGATTCTCTGATTTTTCTTGTGAACTCGTTTACGGTGGAGTTGTCCTTTTCAATGGAGTCCCATTTGTTGACCACGATTATGGACGCCTTGCCCGACTCGTGCGCAATTCCCGCGATCTTTTCGTCCTGCTCGGTAATACCCGTGCCCGCGTCTATCATAATAAGACAAACGTCCGCGCGCTCTACCGCCATATGGGCGCGAAGCACACTGTATTTTTCTATGTTGTCATTTATCTTGGACTGACGGCGAATGCCCGCGGTGTCTATCATTGTAAACTTGCCGTACTGATTTTCAAGCTTTGTGTCCACCGCGTCTCTGGTCGTGCCCGCAATATTCGAGACGATAAGTCTCTGCTCACCGAGCATCTTGTTGATGATAGACGACTTGCCCGCGTTAGGCTTGCCTATGACCGCGACCTTGACGGAATCGTCCTCCTCCTCGGTGTAGTCCCACTCACCTATAGCCTCAACGCACGCGTCAAGCAGGTCACCCGTGCCAGAGCCGTGAACCGACGAGACCGCAACAGGCTCGGTATCAAAGCCAAGCTCGTAGAACTCGTAAAACTCGTAAGGGAGATGTCCTACGCTGTCGCACTTGTTGATACAGGGAACGATAGGCTTGCCGCTCTTTTTGAGCATGATCGCGATATCGCGGTCATTTGCCGTCAAGCCCGTACGCACGTCGCACATAAATACTATAACGTCAGCGTCCTCAATAGCCACCTGCGCCTGAAATTTCATCTGCGAAAGAATTATATCGTCGCTCTTGGGCTCGATTCCTCCCGTGTCTATGACTATAAATTTTTTTCCGCACCATTCTGTCTCGCCGTAGATACGGTCACGCGTAACACCGGGTACGTCCTCAACGATGGAGCGGCGCTCGCCTATAAGCTTGTTAAAAAGTGTGCTTTTGCCGACGTTAGGACGTCCGACAATAGCTATGATTGGTTTTGACATTGTTTATTTCGTCCTTTCATTAAGGATTTTTGCTTATACGGACCGTCCGGGAGGCCGGTCCCTACTTTTTTTCGTTATTCAAGCATCTGACGGATAAAATCCGCTCCCGACTCGCCCGAGGGAGATACAGGTACTCCGATAATTTCGGAGAGCTGTGTGGGTGTCATATCGTCAAGGAATATATCCTCCCCCGCGCGGAGCGCGTTTGAGGGGAATATCAACAGCTCGCCCAGATCCTTACCATTGAGCTGCTCGGACATATCCTTTCCCGTGAGCAGGCCCGCGACAGTAATACTTTCTCCAAAAAAGTTGTTGATTATCTTATATACGTTTATTTCAAGTCCCTCGACCGCCGCCTCAAGCCTGACAGCCATTTTCTTTATGGTGTCGTATGACGCCACACCCGTGGCTATCGATATTTTTCGGGGTGCCTTGTAGCCTTCAAGGTACTCGTCAAGGAAATTCATCTCGTAATTAAATTCGGACACAAGCGAGGTTATCATACCGACGCCGTTTTCAATCTGCGGATAACCCTCGTAATAATCCTCGTCGGGAAGCTCTCGCTCGGCGCGAAGATAAAGCTCGTCCGCGCAGAAAAACATTCTCACGCCATATTTTTCCCTGCATTCCGCAGCAAACGTGTCAACCGCATCAATGACCGCAGCTGCCTCGTCTCTTGTGTATTGCTCAAGCGGAAAAAGCTTTTCACGGTATCTTGTAAGTCCCGCAGGGACAATAGAGACACTCTGCATCGCGGGAAAAAGCTCTGCCAGGTCACGCATTGAGCGCAACAGCTCCTCGCCGTCGTTTATTCCCTTGCAAAGAACTATCTGACCGCAAAGGGATATGCCCGCGTCCGCAAGCCTTCTCATATATGACAGCACCTCGCCTGCGCGCTTGTTGTGCATCATGCGTACGCGAAGCTCGGGGTTTGTGGTATGCACCGAAATATTTACCGGAGAGATGTGCATTTCAATTATACGGTCTATATCGGAGTCGTGGAGGTTGGTGAGGGTGATATAGTTGCCGTGAAGAAAAGACAGGCGGGAGTCATCGTCCTTGAAATAAAGAGTCTTTCTCATACCGCGGGGGAGCTGGTCAATAAAGCAGAAGATGCACTTGTTTTCACAGGAATGCTTTTTGTCCATCAGGGGGGTTTCAAATTCAAGCCCTATATCGTCGTATTGCTGCTTTCTTATCTCGACAGAATACTCCTCGCCTGCGCGGCGGCATTTGAGTATGATCTTGCTGTTTGTAAGATGGAATCTGTAATCAAGAACGTCGTTTATTTCTCTGCCGTTTATGGATATAAGTATATCGCCTGCGGCGACGCCCGCTCGCTCGGCGCGGCTTTTTTTGTCAACTGACAGGATTTTTACCACAAAATCACCTCCCAAATAAATTGCACACAGTTCTCCATTTTAGGTTAATCATAATATTATAACATAAAATAACGGAGTTTGCAAGAGGTTTTTTCTTTTTACTTTCTGTCAACAGTGACATGAAAGCTGCTTTAGCTTGCGCTTCAGCCCGCATTTCTGCGAAATGCTTAAACAAAGAACACCGTTTAAGCGGGAAAGACGTCGTAATTTCACTCCCGTGAAATTTGCTCTGCGAGCACCCGACTACCCCTTTCCCTCTTAAAAATCTCCCTGTCCCGCGAGTTTGCAAGCAAACTCGTCTGAAAGGTGAGGCCCGTAGAAACTATTATATTGTCGTGTGCCGGAGGCACACAGGGTGGGGTTAGTTCTTAGGAAGGGTGAGGGGGTCTGCAGATTTTGGTTGAGCAGAGTTGCGCAGCAATTCGTCGAAACCATAATCAAAGCCCCTCCCCTTCTTAAGCGGCTTTTTGGTGACTTTGCAGCTGTTGGCAAAGTCACAAGAAAAAACCTCTACATTTTTCTCAAAATCTATTGTAAATATATTTGATATATGTTATAATATTATGAATATTGATTTTTAACGGACGGTAAATTTACTTTGGAAAATACAGAAAATACATTAAAGCTCCGCTCGGGTGCAACCATCAAAAAGATCTCCCCCGAAAAAGCGAGAGAAAAGAACTATCTTACAAGGGCAGTCCTCCAGCAGATGCACCTTGTCCCCTCGGGCGACCCCGTCGCATTTGACAGAACAGAGGACGGCAGCGTTATATATTATTTCGATCCCGAAAGAGTGACCGAGGCTCCCCCCGAGCAGTGGTACTACCCCAGAGCGAAAAAGGAAGTCAAATCCCTTGAAAGCGGCACGCAGATAGAACGCATGAGCATAAAAAGAGCTGCTCTCTGCGGATTCTATACTAAGGAAAGACTCGCGCAGATGCACTACGAGGTCTCCGAGGAGCCCGTGGCGTTCACGATCAAGGGCGACGGAACAACACTCTATTTCTACGACAAAAAGACGGCTACCCGCCTTCCTCTGAACTGTGTAAAATGCGGCCGCGACGTCAGATACAGACGCAAGCTCTGCCGCGCGTGCTTTGAAGAGGATCTTGCTATCCGCCGCGCCGAGGGAGATGTTTACAGAGCCCAGCATTTTGGCATGGACAGAAAAAGAGTTCTCTTTTTCGACCTTGAGCTTACGGGCGTATATGTGCATGACGAGATAATCTCCATTTCGATAGTTGACGGCGAGGGCAAAGTCATTATGGACACATTTGTCAAGCCCGCACACAAGAAGAAATGGAAGCAGACAGAAAAAATTCACGGTATAACTCCCGAGATGGTAGCTGACTCCCCCCTGCTTGACGACCTCATCCCCGAGATAAAGAGAATTTTTGCAGATGCGGATAATCTTATAGCCTATGGTGTCTCCACCGACTACAGTCATATAAAATACATATATGACACCGAAGCCGAGCGCGATGACCTTCACAAAAAGACACGCTGCTGCGCCAACGAATACGTCCGCTATATCCATGAGCATCATCCCGACCTTGTCCACGCATCGCTCACTGACGCGATGGAATGCCTCGGCATAGAGTGGGACGGTATTCCCCACTCATCTATAGCTGACACCATCGCATGCATGAAGGTCTGGGAAGCCTTGTTCCCGAATTATTACAACTAAAAGGATCAGAAAATGAACGAAATAATTTTGTGCAAATACGGCGAGATAGTTCTCAAGGGCGCGAACAAAAAGTTCTTTGAGGATATGCTCTGCCGTCAGCTCAAGGACCGCTCCAAAAAACACGGCCGCTTTGGGATAACCCGCGCGCAAAGCACGATATATATAAAGCCGCTTGACGAGTCCTGCGACCTCGACGGAATGTTTGAGTCCGCAATGCACACATTCGGTATCGCGGCAGTCAGCCGTGCGGCTGTTTGTGAAAAGAATATTGACGATATAAAGCGCGTCGCGAGAGAATATATACCCGAATTTCTGTCAGACTGCAGGACCTTCAAGGTCGAGGGCAAGCGAAGCGACAAGAAATTCCCATACAACTCTATGGATCTGTCACAGATAGTCGGCGGAGAGATCCTTTCGGCTATGGACGGAAAAATAAAGGTCAACGTCCACACACCCGACGTGGTCGTCAAGGTTGAAATAAGAGAAACCGCGGCATACCTCCACGCAGGACAGTTCAAGGGCGCGGGCGGAATGCCCGTCGGAAGCGCCGGAAACGGACTTGTTCTTCTCTCGGGAGGTATCGATTCTCCCGTTGCGGCGTATATGATGTCCAAGCGCGGACTGCATATCGAAGCCGTCCACTTTGAGTCCTTCCCCTACACAAGCGAGCTTGCCAGAGAAAAGGTCATAGACTTAGCGCGCAAGGTTGCGGCGTATTCGGGAGAGATCTACGTACACGTCATTTCACTGACGCATATTCAAGAAGAAATCGCAAAGCACTGCGAGGAGGATTATTTCACGCTCCTGCTCCGCAGATATATGATGACTATTGCGTCAAAGGTGGCAGAGAAGCATAAGTGCCGCTGTCTTATCACAGGCGAGAGTCTCGGTCAGGTTGCGTCTCAGACGCTTGAGGCAATAACCGTCACCGAAAATGCGGCAAGCCTGCCCATACTCCGTCCCTGCATTGGTATGGACAAGGAGGAGATAGTCACGATCGCGCGCAAAATAGACACGTTTGAAAAGTCTATCGAGCCGTATGAGGACTGCTGTACAGTCTTCACACCCCGCCACCCCAGAACAAAACCCGAGCTGTCAAAGGTACTCGTTCAGGAGCAGAAGCTTGACTTTGACGCCCTCGTCGAGGAAGCCCTCGCCACAGAGTACACGATTAAGGCAGAGGCGGAAATATAAAATTACGTTTAACGACAACATAAAGGAGAATTAAAATGGCAGAATTTTTAACTTCCGAAGACAAAAGAAGCTATTATTGCGGACAGGTACCCGAGTCTGAAATAGGCAACGAAATATGTGTTATGGGTTGGGTACAGAGACAGCGTGACCTTGGCGCGCTTATATTCATCGACCTGCGTGACCGCACGGGTGTGGTCCAGCTCGCATTTGACGACAAGACCGACCGTGAGGTATTTGACAAGGCATTTTCCTGCCGTGCGGAGTACGTTCTCTGCGTTCACGGAACAGTCCGTCCCAGAGGTGAGGGTGCAATCAACCCCAATCTCTCCACGGGAAAGATCGAGATATACGTCAAGAGCATGAAGATCCTATCTGCGGCTCAGACACCTCCCTTCGAGGTAAACGACAACAAAAAGGTAAAGGACGAGACCGCTCTCAAATATCGCTATGTCGATCTTCGCCGTCCCGAGCTTCAGAGAAATATCAAGATGCGTCACGACATCGCTCGCGTGGCTCGTGAATACTACTACGAAAACGGCTTCTACGAGATAGAAACGCCCATGATGATAAAGGCTACTCCCGAGGGCGCGCGAGACTACCTCGTTCCCTCCCGTATCCACAAGGGCAGCTTCTACGCTCTCCCCCAGTCCCCCCAGATATACAAGCAGCTGCTTATGGTATCCGGCTTCGACCGCTATATCCAGCTTGCTCGCTGCTTCCGCGACGAGGACCTGCAAGTCGGAGGCCAAGCGGTCTTAGGAAGACAATG
>JAZQKI010000009.1:0-19967 GCA_045542075.1 Eubacteriales bacterium | reverse complement strand
AGCCATGTCGTTCTGTGAGCCAAGGAGTTGATTTATGACATTGTCTTCCTAAGACCGCTTGGCCTCCGACTTGGCTTCCTTGGAAAAGCTCTCCTGCGAGGAAGTAAAGGTAAAGGTCATTCACGCCGCGGTCGGTGGTATTACCGAGAACGACGTAATGCTTGCCGCTGCTTCTCAGGCCATCATCGTCGGCTTTAACGTCCGCCCCGACAGAGGTGCTACCGAAAGCGCAACTCAGAATGAGGTGGATATCCGTACTTACCGTATTATCTACGAGTGCCTGGAAGAGATCGAAAAGGCAATGAAGGGTATGCTTGCGCCTACCTTCCGTGAGAACCTGCTCGGTCACGCAGAGGTACGTCAGACTATCCGTGTTCCCGGTGTTGGAACCATTGCGGGCTCTTACGTGCTTGACGGTAAGATAACCAGAGCGGCCCAGATAAGAGTTGTCCGTGACGGTATAGTAATATTCGAGGATAAGATATCCTCGCTCAAGAGATTTAAGGACGACGTCAAGGAGGTCGCACAGGGATACGAGTGCGGTATCGGACTTGACAAGTTCAACGATATCAAGGTGTCCGATATACTCGAGGCTTTCGTAATGGAAGAGGTAGAGAGAGACTGACGTCTAAATTCTCGTTGGGGGATATGATCCCCCAACGAGGGATTCTATGAAAGGACGGGTAAAGATATGCTCCGTGAAAAATCCTGCGGCGCGTTGGTCCTGCGAAATGAAAAGCAGGAGGACGGCAAAAAAAACACGTACATACTTATGATACGTCATACAGGCGGCGGACATCGCTCGTTCCCCAAGGGACACGTTGAAAAGGGAGAGACCGAGAAAATGACGGCAGAGCGCGAGGTCCGCGAGGAGACATCGGTGAGGATACATATCAGCGAGAGCTTTCGCGAGTCCGTAAATTACAAGCCCCGCCCCAACTCCACAAAGGAGGTCATTTATTTTTTGGCGTTTACAAAGCAATCCGAGATCGAGGCCCGCGAGGGAGAGATAGCGGAGGTTGAATGGGTGCCGATAGGGGACGCGAGAGAGGCACTGACGCACGATAACGACAAGAGAGTGTTTGACGCGGCAATTGAATATCTCCGCGAGCACAAGCTCGGCGGATTTTAAGAGGAACAAGGATGGTTGCATAACTGCGGCGGTCTTTGTTCTTTTTTTGCGAAAATATATTGACATATTTCCCTTGATATGCTATTCTTGTATTAAGAGGATAATACAAGAAAGGAGAGATCATACATGGCGTGGATATTTAACCGACGCGAAGCGGTGTTTTTGCAGATAGCCGATCGCTTGAGATGTGAGATACTGAGCGGAAAGTATTTGCCCGATCAGCAGATACCGACCGTAAGACAGCTCGCTTACGAGGCGGCGGTTAACCCAAACACTATGCAAAAGGCGCTTACTGTGCTTGAGGAGGAGGGCTTGCTCTGCTCCAGAGGAACGGTGGGGAGATTTGTCACATCAGACCAGGCGGCTCTTGATGCGGCGAGGGATAAGGCTCGCAAAAGAGCGGTCAGCAATCTGATATACGAGGCAAAGCAGCTTGGTCTTTCCACTGAGGAGCTCATAAGTTATATAAAGGAGGAGGAAGAATTATGAATACACCCATTTTAAGCTGTACGAACCTGTGCAAGAGCTATAAGGGCGGCAGACACAAGGTTCTTGACAACTTCAATCTTACTTTGCCCGCGGGTAAGATAGTGGGTCTGCTCGGACCTAACGGCTGCGGAAAGTCAACCTTGATAAAGCTTGTCTGCGGAATACTCGTTCCCGATTCTGGAGAAATACACATCTGCGGAATACCTCAGGGCGAGGAGACCTGCGCTTTAGTTTCATATCTTCCCGAAAGAACGTATTTTGACGGCGGAATGAAGGTGTGCGAGCTGATAGAATTTTTCTCGGAATTTTACGAGGATTTTGACAGCGAGTTGGCAAGAAAAATGCTTTCTGACCTTGGAATAAGTACAGATTCAAGGCTCCGCACGCTTTCAAAGGGAACAAAGGAAAAGGTGCAGCTTGTTATTGTGATGTCGCGCAGAGCAAGACTTTATCTGCTCGATGAACCCATTGCGGGAGTTGATCCTGCGGCGAGAGATTATATTCTTCAGACTATAATCGGAAACTACAATCCCGAGGCGACGATTGTTATAACAACGCATCTTATATACGATATAGAGCCTGTGCTTGACGAATTTGCGTTTATGAGTGTTGGCGGCGAGATAATTCTGTCGGGCAACGCGGACGAGGTGCGCGCAGAGCACGGCAAGTCGCTTGACGATTTATTCAGGGAGGTGTTCAGATGCTCCGTAAACTCTTGAAATATGATATAAAATCCATCTGGAGAGTCTGGTGGATAATGGCGATAGTTGTAGTCGCGGCAGAGATACTCGGTGCGTTTTGTGTGCGCGGATACACGGGAATGATTATGCTGAACGAGTCGGCTCTGTCAAATACCGAGGAGCTTATGGTGACGATTACAGGTATAATTTCGATGGTCGGACTGATGCTGTGCTTTTTTGTGATATTTGCGTCATTCGTTGTGACCGAGATACTCGTATTTATCAGGTATTATAAAAACTTTTTCTCGGACGAGGGCTATCTGACCTTTACGTTACCCGTGAACCGCAGAACGCATCTTCTCTCAAAGACCATCAACGCTATGATATGGGCGGCGGCAGAGATAGGGCTGATGATACTTGGAGTGTTTATATTTCTTCTTCTTGCGCCCACGCCCGAGAAGGGTTTTATCACTCTTAACGGGTATATAGGCTTTGGGTACGTCATGGGCGAGCTTTGGAATATTATCGGCGGCTGGCTTATTGCTTACATTTTGGGATTTATATTTGCAATGCTCTGCACCGCGTTCTTTCAGATAACTCTCGTGTTTCTCTGCATAACTGTGGGCTCGGTAATTGCAAGAAGACGCAAGGTGCTTGCGGGAATAGGGCTTTATCTGGGTTCAAATTCGCTGATAACATCGGCAGCTGAATTATTGTTCCTGTTCAATATGTCGTTTATATCCATAGGACTGTCGCGTCTTTTGACGGGTGCGACCTTAGGAGAGGGCTGTGCCGTTTTCTTCCTTATAATGCTTATAGTCTGCGCGGTGATCCTGACGGTTGCTCTGACATTCTGGAGCATCACGATGAACTGCATACGCCGAAGGCTCAATCTTGCGTAAGGAGGTGCTTTTATGAAGAATATTTTTAAGAAAAATAATTTTATGAAAAAGCTGCTTTGCGCTATTATGTTTACCGTAATTATTGCGTCAAGCCTTACGATTTTTGCGTCGGCGGGAGAGAAGCCTGCCAAATATGACGAACCGATAGAATGGGATCTTTCGGAAAACGGCAAGACGCTGACCGCAAGCACGGGTATGGTATATTACAAATACGAGCTTGGCATAGATGCGGAGATGCACCCGTGGAGCATATATTATTTTGACGGAACCGTAAGAGTAAATTCGGGGCTGGTAGCATCCGTGAATTCCTACGATAGATACGGCGAAATAGTCTGGCTTCAAACCGGGGAACCGATAATATACGCGACCGAGGCCGGCAAGCAGATACTTGACGGATTCGCGGACGGAACGGCAAGAGAGTATTACTTCGTGCTTGACGAGAATTATTCCTCGGCATATTATACAAGAATAGGCGCCTCGCTTGCCGCGGAGCTCAGAAGTGCTTATATTAACGGAGAGAACAGATATACATTTGACGTGCGCGAGCTTCAGGACTATATCAGATATGACGTACAATTCGAGGATTCGCAGGGAATATTCCAATATAATGAAGGATATATCTTTGACATGGGTAGCGAATATTATTACGTTCATTTTGACTCGCTTGACAATACGCATTTTGACGCGGACGGCAACTTTTCCTTCCGTTCGGGCGAGGTCGAGCTCATGAAGCTTGAGGGTGAGATGCGCGACACGGTCGCGGACGCCAATTTTGACCCCAGACACAGAACCTCGAACTTCGAGACCGACGACAACAATTCGGAAATGCCTATGGCTCTGTTCTGGATACCCTACGTGTTTGTTGGCTTTGTTCTTCCTTTGCCGTTTTTGGCTTTAGGACTTGTATTTGCAAATGTCAGAAAAAAGAGCAAGCATTGGTATGCAGTGGTTATATCCGCGGGCGTATGGATACTGCTCGCTTTAATACTGATGTTTATATTGATAATGTAAATTATACATTGGCACAGACAATTATTATATTGCAGATGGTATGCCATATTACCTAACGGGAAACAGCAATACAAAAGCTCAATTTGAAGAAAAGATTCCTATATTTGATTAAGGAGCGCCAGATGAAAAAAATATCAATATGTATAACTTTTATGTTAATTATAGGCATACTGTCAGTTTTGCCATCGTGCCGTATAAGAGAAAGTTATTTGGAATTCAATATTAAAAATATAACGGATAATCAAAGCGATGACTATTTTACCTCGGAAGAAATGAATTTTGCAAAGCTTGAAAATGTCGTATTTATTCCTGAAATTAAGGCGGTGGATCATCAAAATTATAAGATATACCTTTCTGCATATTCAAAAAGTGGTGAAGATAAGGTCATAATCAAAAGCGTTGCTATGAGGGATAATGAGAATATCTTGTTAAGTTCTCAAGTGGACAAAGAAATGACGTTTGAGAAAAATGACGAGGCTGTATATGAGGGATGGATTGATGGAGTAACATTTACAAAACAGGATGTAGAAATAGCCGATGGACAAGAATATAGTCTTGAGATAGAAGTTGAGATTACAAAAGACGGCAAAATACTTTCCGAAAAAATAACTTATGAAATCATTGTAAAAGGTCATAAATCATTTGTTTTTCCGACGTGATTTTCAAAATTGCTACAGGTCAAAAGATAGTTGACCCCCAAAAAGGTGCAAGGACCATAGTGGGTCCGATTGAAAAAAGTCCAATTTTATTACAAAACCACAACAAAAGGTCGGGAGAAATCCAGGCCTTTTTTCTCGCTATATAAATTAACATTCCGCGCCGAGCTTTTAATTTGTATTGACAAACTCATATAAATGGGTTAAAATTATGATAATACATCAAAAGGATGATCTTAATGAAAACTGCTATTATTTTTGATCTTGACGGCACTGTACTTGACACGCTTGAGGACTTGTATCTGTCCGTTAATTTTGCTATGAATACGCTCGGGGTTCCCGAAAGGACAAAGGACGAGGTCCGCTCGTTTGTCGGTAACGGTATGCCAAAGCTTATAGAACGCTCACTGCCGCATGGGGCACCCGCCGAGGATTTTGACCGAGCTTTTGCGAGCTTCAGGGACTATTATGATCTGCACAGCACAGACCACACCTGTCCGTATTATCATATACCCGAAGCACTTATGGAGCTTAAAGGTCGAGGCTATGCTCTCGGTGTACTGACAAACAAGGCGCATACTGCGACAATTCCTTTGTGCGAAAAATATTTTTCGGGAATTTTTGATATTGTGCTCGGACAGTCCGAGAGCTTTCCCACAAAGCCCGATCCGACGGCGTTATACTATATAAAGGATAAGCTTTGCGCGGACAAAATTATATACGTCGGCGACTCCGAGGTGGATATACAGACCGCAAAAAACGCGAAGATCCCCTGCGTCAGCGTGAGCTGGGGCTTTAAGACCAGAGAATTTCTCCTGACACACGGAGCGGAGATCATCGCGGATACAACCGTCGAAATGCTTGATTGCATATACAAAATAAGCGATAATTGAGAGGGCTTATGCTTCCGATAGAATTTAAGGAAAGAATGACAAAATTGCTCGGCGACGAGGCGCAAGAATTTTTCAACGAGCTTGAAAATGGCGAGCCCGCGCGCTCGTTCAGAGTCAATACGGTAAAAATCTCGGTCGAGGATTTTGAGAAGATAAACAGGCTTGACGCGCAGAAGATGCCCCACGTTCCCGACGGATATTACACGAATGAGGAAAAGCCGGGCAACACCGCGGCGCATCACTCGGGCATGATATATATGCAGGACCCCGGGGCGATGTCGTCAGTGTGCGCACTTGATATAGAAAAAGGGTGGAAAATTCTCGACACCTGCGCCGCGCCGGGAGGGAAGTCCTCGCAGCTTGCATCTTTTGTGGGCGAGGACGGACTTGTGGTATCAAACGAGTTTGTATCAAAGCGCGCCACGATTTTGCAGGGCAATCTTGAGAGAATGGGTTGTCGCTCGTCGGTTGTGCTGAATTTTGACGCAAGAGAGCTTTGCAATACCTATTTTGAATATTTCGACCTCGTGGTGTGCGACGCGCCCTGCTCGGGCGAGGGTATGTTCCGCAAAAATGACCTTGCTATATCCGAGTGGAGTCTTGAAAACGTCAGAATGTGCGCCGAAAGACAAAAAAGCATAATTGACAGTGTTGAAAAATGCGTCGCGGTGGGCGGGCTTTTGCTTTATTCCACCTGCACGTACTCTCTTGAGGAGAACGAGAAGCTTGTGGATATGTTTCTGCGCGAGCATAAGAATTTTGAGCTTGTTCCCGTCAAGGAAAATATACGCAATATTACCTCAAACGGCATAAATTTTGAGGGCGCCTCACACGATATGACACCCTGCCGCAGATTTTACCCCCACGTTTCAAAGGGAGAGGGGCAGTTTATTGCGCTTATGAGAAAGCATGCCCCGTCCGAGCCGCCAAAGGCTGTAGCAAACACGACAAAAAACAGCAAAAAGCAGCCCGTAAAGCCCCAGCGTGAGAGCGCGGAGGAAAGGGAAGCGTTGAAGGTCGCGCAGGATTTTCTCAAAAAGAATCTGATAAAAATGCCGAATAAGCAGTTGACGTACAAGGGTGGCACGGTGCGGCTTTGTCCCGACTGCCCGATTCCCGAATACAATGTGCTTATGAGGGGAGTTTGCGTGGGCGAGGTGGTAAAGGGCAGACTTGTGCCGCATCATCAGCTTTTCTCGGCGTATGGCTGCGATTTCAAAAACAGGGTTGAGCTTGATTCGACAGACCCGCGCGTCACGGATTATATAAAAGGTATGGAAATAGATGTTTCCGACCTGCCCGACCTGTCCGACGGCTACGCCGCACTGATGGTTGACGGTTGCGCCCTCGGCGGCGTTAAGGTCAGCGGCGGCAGAGCCAAAAACCACTATCCCAAGGGACTGAGGAGCAATAATCTGTAATTTAACACCTAATTCACAAAAATCAAGTAAAAATATGGTAAAATAAATTATAAGCAATATCGCCCGACAACAAGCAGTTGCCGAGTTTATTGACAAAAGGTAATTTACGCATAGGTTGGCGGGTCTGCCATACCTATGCGTTTTTTCTGTAACCAAAGTGATTTTTTAGCGACTAATATAGTTGAAGAGAATATTTTTTGTCTATAGGTACCGCAGATGTTTGAATTTTTATGAAGGGAGCAGCGTAATGAAAAAAATGAAGCGCGTACTGGCTTTTATGATAGCCACAGTTCTGGTGTTTTTATTGGTTTCTTGTGACCAATTGGATAAAAAGGCTTCGGCGGTTGAATATATTGGCCCGATGGTACAAAAGAAAGACATTACTGTCTCCGAGGCAATAGATGATTTTTCGGAGGTGCTAAATGAAGCAGACTGTGGAGGATCGGTTATAATTGATATTCTTTTTGGAGGTGATGTTGAGCTTGCCAAAAAGGTTATGGAAAATGAAATATATAATGAATTGTTTCCTGATAGAGAGATAACGAGTATAACAATCGAGCGTTTTTGGGATGAGGATGAAATGCGTCCGTGCGATGACAGTGAGAGATTTGAAGTTTACTATACAGGAAGAAATTTTACGATACGGACAAAGTCAGCAATATATATAGACGAATACACGAAAATAGAAACGGAGAACGGAGAATATTACAAGACCAATAGCGTCGAGGGATCAGCTGTTATTGATCTTGGTAGAGGTGTGATTATGTATGTTAAAGTTATTGGAAATCAGCCTGATGGGGATGAAATTTTTGAAAAACTAATTGAATACGGGCTTTCTATAAGAAATTCGGTTATTGATTGGGAAGCATCCCCTTTGATATAATTATGGAATCTTCCCCCCGCCGTGACGGCGAGGGTGAGAAAAATCAGGCGAGAGGAGGATTCATATGAAAAATATAGCATTGTTTTTATGTACTATGATATTATTTTCTTTTGTTGGATGTCAAAATACGGAAGTTGATGAGATGCCGTACAGGGTGACGGATATGGATGAGTTGTTTCATGATTTACAAATGGCACAGCAGGGAAGCAATGATTCAGATAAACGGCTTAAAGATTTTGATGATATATTAGTGCCTGTTTTAAGGATTAATGGATATAAAATATTGGTTATGGAAATTTATAGTTCCGGACGCTATGTATATGAATACATACCGGAAAACACTCCCGAAGGAAAAGAAACGTCTGTTGATAGCCACGACAGGCTTATTGTAAATGTGTATAAAGAGGGTACTGCTGATGGTGATTTAGAGGGAGATGTGCCTGTATATAACTCGAAGGCGGACGGCTGGAAGATCAATTTTGGCACAAGATCAGTTGGTATTTATCTTCCGCTTGCTCTCGTAGATGGAAAAATAAAAGAAAATATGGATATAAAAGAGTATATTGAGATAGAAATATACCAGATAACTGATGCCGGGGTTGTCAAAACAGGAAATTTGGTGTAGGAAAATTACATTAACATAGAGGAGATTGCTATCCCCCGCCGTGACGGCGGGGGATTTTTCTGCGTTTTTCTACTTTGTTCTCTAATTTTTGGGCGTTTTTGGGCTGTTTGAAAATTATTCCAAATTTTTCAAAAAACTTTTCAAAACCACTTGACAAGCTTGACAAACAGTGATATAATTATAAACTGCATTATAATCGCTTGCACTATGGGGTTTTATATGCAAGCCTACCGAAAACGACAAAATTCTTGTATTTTCAAAGGAAAAATTGAGCATTTTGACTGCGGATTTTAAGGATTTGCCGAGCTCGGTATGATATTTAATTGAATGGAGTGATTGATTTAATGGTCAATGTAAAAGAGCAGAAACTCGGTAAGAATACGAGAATGTCATTCTCAAGCTCAAAGTTCAATCTCGAGTTGCCCAACCTTGTCGAAATTCAGACAAAGTCATTCGATTGGTTTTTGAAGGAAGGACTTCAGGAGGTACTTCGCGACGTTTCTCCTATCACCGACTATTCGGGAAATCTTTCTATCGACTTTATTTCCTATTCGATAGACACAAAGCCTAAATATCCTGTTGAGGAATGTAAGGAAAGAGACGTAAACTACGCCGCTCCCTTGAAGGTAAACGTAAGACTTACCAACAAGCAGACGGGTGACGTTAAGTACTCCGACATTTACCTTGGCGACTTCCCGATAATGACAGAGACGGGAACGTTTGTTATCAACGGCGCAGAGAGAGTTATAGTTTCCCAGCTCGTCCGTTCTCCCGGTATGTACTATGCATCCGACGTGGACAAGAGCGGTGAGCATATTTACTCGGCGCAGATAATTCCTTACAGAGGCGCTTGGCTCGAGTACGAAAGCGACACCAACGGTGTTCTTTACGTGCGTATAGATAAGAACCGCAAGCTCCCCATGACTATGCTCATCCGCGCTCTCGGCATTGAGTCCAGAGAGGCTATATATGATATGTTCGGTGACGACGCGAGACTTGGCACCACACTTGAAAAGGACGAGTGCGAAAATCTTGCGGCTCGCAACGGCACAACCCCCAGAATCGAGGCGCTCAAGGAGATCTACAAGAAGATCCGTCCCGGTGAGCCTCCGCTCGTTGAGTCCGCAGAGCAGCTTATCCACAACTTCTTCTTTGACCCCAGAAGATATGACGTTGCGGCTGTAGGACGTTATAAATTTGATAAAAAGGTAGCAATACATTCCAGAATCGCTAACCGCAAGCTCGCACAAGACGCGGTAAGTCCCATCACGGGCGAGGTAGTGTTCGAGGCAGGACATCTTCTCACCGCTGAAGATGCGCTCGCAGTTGAGAGAGCGGCTATAAACTCGGTTGCTATTGAGCTTGAAAATGGCGAGAAGGTAAAGGTCGTCTCCAACGGCACACTTGAGCCCGAGTATATTCTCGGCTATGACCTTCAGGATTGCGGCGTGACAGAGAAGGCAAGCGTTGCTGTACTTCTTGACATCGCTGAGCAGTGCGAGGGCGACGTTGACGCTATCAAGGAAATGGCTAAGGCAAGACTCTCCGAGCTTTGTCCCAAGCATATTACAAAGAACGATATATTCGCATCCATCGGTTATTTCCTCAACCTCGCTCACGGCGTGGGTGTTGTTGACGATATCGACCACCTTGGAAACAGACGAGTACGCTCTGTGGGCGAGCAGCTCCAGAACCAGATGCGTATCGGCTTCTCCAGAATGGATAAGATAATTAAGGAAAGAATGACCACGCAGGACAACGAAAAGCTTACTCCTCAGGCGCTCATCAACACGCGTCCTGTGGCAACGGCTATCCGTGAGTTCTTCGGCTCGTCACAGCTTTCTCAGTTCATGGACCAGAACAACCCCTTGGCAGAGCTTACGCACAAGCGCCGTCTTTCCGCACTTGGTCCCGGCGGTCTTTCCCGTGACCGCGCGTCGTTCGACGTCCGTGACGTACACTACACACATTACGGCCGTATGTGTCCTATCGAGACCCCCGAAGGACCTAACATCGGTCTTATCTCCTATCTTACAACATACGCGCGTATAAACAACTACGGCTTTATCGAGGCTCCTTACCGCAAGGTCGCTCACATCACTCACGAGGACGGAACAGTAGAGCATAAGGTGACAGACGAGGTGGTTTATATGACCGCTGACCTTGAGGACAAGTACATTGTAGCTCAGGGTAACGAGAAAATTGACGATAACGGTCACTTTATAAATAAGAAGGTAATGGCGCGTGACAAGACCGAGATCATTGAGGTTGACGCATCCAGAATTGACTTTATGGACGTATCTCCTAAGATGGTCGTATCTGTCGCTACCGCTATGATTCCCTTCCTTGAGAACGACGATAACTCCCGTGCGCTCATGGGATCAAACATGCAGAAGCAGGCAGTTCCGCTTCTCATTACAGACTCGCCCATCGTTGGTACGGGTATGGAATACAAGGCGGCTGTTGACTCCGGCGTTGTAGTTGTCGCAAAGGCGGCAGGTACAGTTGAGAGAGTTGACGCAAACAGCATCACTGTCGCTCGCGAGGACGGACACAAGGACGTTTATCAGCTTCTCAAGTTCAGAAGAAGCAACCAGGGTAACTGTGTAAATCAGAAGCCTCTCGTTAAGCGCGGCCAGAGAATAGAGGCGGGCGAGGTTATCGCTGACGGCTCCGCTACCGCAAACGGTGAGGTCGCTCTCGGTAAGAACGCACTTATCGGATTTATGACCTGGGAGGGTTATAACTACGAGGACGCGGTCCTTCTTAACGAAAGACTTGTAAGAGACGACGTTTATACGTCTGTTCACATTGAAGAATATACTCACGAAGCAAGAGACACAAAGCTCGGACCTGAGGAGATCACCCGCGAGATCCCCAACGTCGGCGACGACGCACTGAAGGACCTCAACGCGGAGGGTATCGTTAAGAGAGGTACCGAGGTAAGAGCGGGAGATATTCTCGTTGGTAAGATCACTCCCAAGGGAGAGACAGAGCTTACCGCTGAGGAAAGACTCCTCCGCGCTATCTTCGGTGAGAAGGCAAGAGAGGTAAGAGATACTTCTCTCCGTCTGCCTCACGGCGAGTCGGGTGTAGTTGTTGACGTCCGTGTGTTCTCACACGAGGCAGGCGACGAGCTTCCCGCAGGCGCAAACAAGGTAGTTAAGCTTTATATAGCTCAGAAGAGAAAGATCTCTGTCGGAGACAAGATGGCAGGTAGACACGGTAACAAGGGTGTCGTATCACGCATACTTCCTCCCGAGGACATGCCCTTCCTTCCCGACGGAACTCCTCTTGACATAGTTCTTAACCCCCTCGGCGTTCCTTCGCGTATGAACATCGGTCAGGTGCTTGAGGTGCATCTCGGTATGGCTGCGAAGAAGCTGGGCTGGAAGATAATGACTCCCGTATTTGACGGCGCGAACGAAAAGGACATTCTCGAATGTCTGAAGATGGCGGGCTACTGCCGTGATCTGTTCGCAAACGAAAATCCCGAGGGCAAGGATCTCTTTGAGGAGATCTGCGACGAGGAGGGCGTAAAGTCCTACCGTCAGCTCACGGAAGAGGAGAAGGCAGACGCGCAGTACTGCGAGAGCCTCCGCCTTGCTCACAAGCTCAAGCTCTTTGACGGTAAGACGATACTTTACGACGGCCGTACGGGTGAGCCCTTCGACAACCCCGTAACCGTTGGTATCATGTACTACCTCAAGCTGCATCACCTTGTTGACGATAAGATCCACGCACGTTCAAACGGACCTTACGCTCTCGTTACTCAGCAGCCTCTCGGCGGTAAAGCGCAGTTCGGCGGACAGAGATTCGGAGAGATGGAGGTTTGGGCGCTCGAGGCGTACGGCGCAGCCTACACGCTTCAGGAGATCCTTACCGTCAAGTCTGACGATATTACAGGTAGACGTAAGGCTTATGAGGCAATTATCAAGGGTCAGAACATACCTACTCCCGGAGTTCCCGAGTCCTTCAAGGTTCTTGTTAAGGAGCTTCAGGCATTGGCGCTCGATATCCGCGTTCTCGACGAGAACGGTGAGGAGATCAAGCTTTCCACACTTTGCGTAGACGACGAGCCCACTCCTTACTCCGGCAAGCCCGGACTTCCTCTCGACGACGAATTCGGCGAGGAGACCTACACCGACGAGAAGGCGCTCAGCGATTCCTTCACGTTTGTGGACGAAGAGGGTAACCCCATAGAGGATGAGGACGATGAATTTGAGTATTCCGAGGAGGAGGTCTATGAAGACGACTCCTTTGGCGACTACGAAGACTGATAAGCTTACAACTTTCAAATAACTTGATAAATTATAACAGTTAGGAGAACAACTGTGGAACGTAATGAATTTTCATCTATAAAGATAGGCTTGGCTTCGCCCGAGATGATCAGAGAATGGTCTTACGGCGAGGTCACCAAGCCCGAAACCATCAACTACCGCACACTGAAGGCGGAGGTTGGAGGACTTTTCTGCGAGCGTATCTTTGGTCCTACCAAGGACGGCGCATGTATGTGCGGAAAGTACAAGAACTCCCGTCCCAGCAAGGAGATTCACAAGTGTGAAAAGTGCGGAGTTGACGTTACGACCAAAAAGGTAAGACGTGAGAGAATGGGACACATCGAGCTCGCCTCGCCCGTAGCTCACATCTGGTACCTCAAGTCTATTCCTTCGCGTATGGCGCTCGTGCTTGATATGTCACCCAAGCAGCTTGAGCAGGTGCTTTACTTCGGCGAGAACGTAGTTCTTGATCCCGGCGCAACACCTCTTGTAAGAGGAACAGTGCTCAACGAGGCGCAGTATAACGAATACCGCGCGATGTACGAGAACGAATTCCGTGTGGGAATGGGTGCGGTTGCGATCAAGGAGCTTCTTTCCCAGATCGACGTAGCGTCGCTTTCCGTCGAGCTTAAGGAAGGCTTGAAGTATGCAACAGGTCAGAAAAAAGCAAAAATGATAAAGAGACTCGAGGTAGTCGAGGCGTTCAGAAAGTCAGGCAACAAGCTTGAGTGGATGATACTTGACGTGCTTCCCGTGCTTCCCGCTGACATAAGACCTATGGTACAGCTGGACGGAGGCAGATTTGCGGCAAGTGACATAAACGAGCTTTACCGCAGAGTCATCAGCAGAAATAACCGTCTCAAGAAGCTTCTTGAGATCAAGACTCCCGAGATAGTTATCAGAAACGAAAAGAGAATGCTTCAGGAGGCAGTTGACGCGCTTATCGACAACGGCCGCAGAGGCAAGCCTGTAACAGGACCCTCCAACCGCGCACTCAAGTCTCTCTCCGAGCTTCTTCGCGGTAAGCAGGGACGATTCCGTCAGAACCTTCTCGGAAAGCGTGTTGACTATTCGGGACGTTCGGTTATCGTCGTAGGTCCTCAGCTTAAGATCTATCAGTGCGGACTTCCCAGAGAAATGGCGCTTGAGCTCTTCAAGCCCTTCGTAGTCAAGAGACTTTGCGAGATGGGTAAGGCTACAAACGTCAAGGACGCGCAGAAGAAGATCGAAAGGATCCATCCCGACGTTTGGGACGCGCTTGAGAACGTGATCAAGGAGCACCCCGTGCTTCTTAACCGTGCTCCTACGCTTCACCGTCTTTCCATTCAGGCATTCGAGCCTGTACTTGTAGAGGGAAGAGCTATCAAGCTCCATCCTCTCGTATGTACCGCGTTCAACGCGGACTTTGACGGAGACCAGATGCCTGTCCACGTACCGCTTTCAGCAGAGGCTCAGGCAGAGGCGAGATTCCTTATGCTTTCGGCTAACAACCTGCTCAAGCCCATGGACGGCCGTGCGGTTGCTATACCTTCTCAGGATATGATCCTCGGCTCGTACTATCTTACGATGGATAAGCCCGGTGAGCTTAACACCGCGCAGTACGACGAGAATGGAAACATCACCTTTATCAAGGCATTCAAGGACTTCGACGAGGCTGTAATGGCGTATGAAAACCATATCATTCAGCTTCACTCGGTAATCAAAGTAAGAATTTGCAGAGAGATCAACGGACAGAAGAAGTACAAGTCTATTGTCACGACTCTCGGTAAGCTTATATTCAACAGACCCATTCCTCAGGACCTCGGCTTTATCAAGAGAGAGACAGAGGACGATATGTTCAGACTTGAGATCGATCAGGTCGTAAAGAAGAAGCAGCTCGGTCAGATCATCGACTACTGTATAAAGAAGCACGGCGCCGCAGTCTGCGCAAATATGCTTGACGAGATCAAGGCTATGGGCTACAAGTACTCCACAAGAGCATCCTTCTCCATCTCGGTTTACGATATGACTATTCCTACCGAAAAGAAGGGATATCTCGAGGCAGCGCAGAAGGACGTTGACACAGTCACAAAGCACTTTATGCGCGGTGAGCTTTCCGAGGAGGAAAGATATACGTCCGTTGTCAGAATCTGGAACGAGACTACCGACAAGGTTACAAAGGCTCTTACAAACAGCTTCTCAACATACAACCCGATCAAGATCATGGCGGACTCCGGAGCCCGTGGATCTATGACACAGATGCGTCAGCTTGCAGGTATGCGTGGACTTATGTTCTCGGCAACAGGTAAGACAATGGAGATCCCGATCAAGTCCAACTTCCGTGAGGGTCTTAATATCACAGAGTACTTTATGGGTGCGCGTTCCTCGCGTAAGTCCCTGTCCGATACGGCTCTCCGTACCGCAGACTCGGGTTACCTTACAAGACGTCTTGTTGACGTATCTCAGGAGGTAATTATCAGAGAAGAGAAGTGCGACACCACAAAGGGCGCATGGATCAACGAGATACTTGACGGAAAGAACGTGCTTGAGCCTTTGAGCGACAGAATCATAGGCAGATATACTATGGGCCCCGTTATCCATCCCGAAACGGGCGAGGTCATTGTCGAGGACGACGTAATGATCACCGACGAGATGGCTCGTGCTATAGTAGACGCGGGAATCCAGCAGGTTTATATAAGAACAGTTATTCAGTGTCATGCAAAGCACGGTATCTGCGCTCATTGCTACGGTGCAGACCTTGCGTCCGGCAAGCCTGTACAGATAGGCGAGGCGGTAGGTATTATCGCGGCGCAGTCTATCGGTGAGCCCGGTACACAGCTTACGATGAGAACCTTCCACTCGGGCGGTGTCGCAGGAAGCGATATTACCCAGGGTCTTCCCAGAGTTGAAGAGCTCTTTGAAGCAAGACAGCCCAAGAAGGTCGCTATCATGGCGGAGCAGAACGGTACAGTTGAGATCAAGCCCGGTAAGGTTGCGGGTATGAACGACCTCTCTATCCGTGTTGACTCCGACGGCGAGTTCACAACTGCTGAATATATTAAGTATAACATTCCTTACGGCGTACGTCTCGCTGTCAACGACGGCGACCACGTAAACGTCGGAGACGCTCTCACCGAGGGAAGCAAGGCACCCGCGGATATAATGAGAATACTTGGTCTTGATGCGGTTTATGAGTACGTTATCAAGGAAATACAGAAGGTTTACCGTTCTCAGTCCTGTAACGTAAACGATAAGCATATTGAGATCATCGCCCGTCAGATGACCAGAAAGGTAAAGGTTGAGGACGGCGGAGATACAGATATGCTGACCGGCGCGTTTGTTGACGTGCTCGAGTTCGAGCAGGAAAACAATGCGGTTGCCGCAAGAATAGAAGCTGGCGAGGAAGGTCTCAAGCTTGCAACCTCCAGCCCTGTTCTTCTCGGTATCACCAAGGCTGCTGTTCAGACCGAATCCTTCCTCTCGGCGGCATCCTTCCAGGAGACTACCAAGGTTCTTACCGAGGCGGCTATCAAGGGTAAGATCGACCACCTCAGAGGACTTAAGGAGAACGTTATTATCGGTAAGCTTATTCCTGCAGGTACGGGTATGAGCTGCTATCATAACGTGGATGTTGAAAAGGCACATATGCCCCAGACTCCCGCTCCCGAGACACATCCTTTGACATTCCACGAGCTTGAGCTCGACGAACAGAAGGATTACTTTGCGGGTGAGACTTCCGAAACTCAGGCAGTCTGATCAGATTGCTAATATAGATCATCCCTCGGCGTATGCCGAGGGATGATCTGCTTTTGCTGTATGTTCTTCGGCATATTTCGGGAATAAACTGCAAATTGAGATGTTTTAGTGCGCGTGACTTTGTAAACAATTTGTAAAATGCTACAAAATAATTCATACGCGTAAAATTCCATTTGTGCAAAACGTAGAAATTTTGCACTAAACCTTATGCGACTTGACAAAAAAACAAACAAGTGTTATAATAAATCGATTGTGTTGGATGATAAAGGGGCAACTATGCCCAAAATTTGCCTCAATGCAGTCAGATATTGGCAGTATCGCACTTTGTGCGTCTGTAATATAAACATTAAAATCCCAAAGAAAAGGAGGATAACAAGGAGAATGCCAACCTTTAATCAGCTCGTTAGACAGGGCCGTACGGACAAGACCTACAAGTCAAAGTCTCCCGTACTTCAGAAGGGCCTCAACACATTGACTAACAAAGCAACTGACCAGCATGCACCTCAGAAGAGAGGCGTTTGCACAAAGGTTTCCACAACAAGCCCTAAGAAGCCTAACTCCGCGCTTCGTAAGATCGCCAGAGTAAGACTCACAAACGGACTTGAGGCGACAACTTACATTCCCGGTATCGGACACAACCTTCAGGAGCACTCTGTAGTTCTTATCAGAGGCGGAAGAGTACGTGACCTGCCTGGTGTACGTTATCACATCATTCGTGGTACACTCGATGCACAGGGTGTAGCAAACCGTAAGCAGAGCCGTTCCAAGTACGGCGCAAAGGTACCGAAGGGTTCCGCAAAGAAGTAATATCATTACTTCAATTATTAAAGGTAAATAATAAAGCAATTTAGAAACATCGTTCCTTTGTTATCCTAATTTAATGTTTATGTAACAGAGCGCACGAAACAGAAGTATTGCTTTTGAGTACCTATGATTTCATTTATTTAATTTTGATGAAGGAGGGAAGTACAGTGCCGAGAAGAGGTCGTATATCCAAAAGAGACGTATTGCCGGATCCTATGTACGGATCTAAGCTTGTAACAAAGCTTATCAACAACGTAATGTATGATGGCAAAAAGGGTGTAGCACAGACCATAGTTTACGACGCATTTTCTATCGTTGAAGCTAAGGTAGGTCAGAATCCCCTTGAAATTTTCCAGGAAGCGCTTGAGAATCTCAAGCCCGCACTCGAGGTTAAGGCTCGCCGTGTAGGTGGTTCCACATACCAGGTTCCTATGGAAGTCAGACCTGAACGTCAGCAGACTCTCGCTCTCAGATGGCTCATCGGTTATGCCAGAAAGAGAAGCGAAAGAACCATGGCTGAAAGACTTGCAGCAGAGATCATGGATGCAAGAAACAGCATGGGCGGAGCGTTCAAGAAGAGAGAAGAAACACACAAGATGGCAGAAGCAAACAAGGCTTTTGCTCATTACAGATATTAATATCGAGGAGACCACAAAATGCCTAGAGAATATTCGCTTGATAATACAAGAAATATCGGTATAATGGCTCATATCGACGCAGGTAAGACAACAACCACAGAGCGTATTCTGTTCTACACAGGTAAGACACACAAGCTCGGTGAGACTCACGAGGGTGCGGCAACCATGGACTGGATGGCGCAGGAGCAGGAGAGAGGTATCACAATTACCTCCGCTGCAACTACGTGCTTCTGGAAGGGTAACCGTATCAATATCATTGACACCCCCGGTCACGTTGACTTTACCGTAGAGGTTGAGCGTTCTCTCCGTGTACTTGACGGTTCCGTTACCGTTATGTGCGCAAAGGGAGGCGTTGAGCCCCAGTCTGAAACTGTTTGGAGACAGGCTGATAAGTATAGAGTACCCCGTATGATCTATGTCAACAAGATGGACATCACAGGTGCTGATTTCTACCGCGTTGTTGATATGATCCATTCAAGACTTCGCGCAAACGCAGTTCCGATCCAGCTCCCCGTAGGTAAGGATATGACATTCCGCGGAATAGTCGACCTTATGAACATGGAAGCAGACATCTACTATGATGACATGGGTAAGGACATGCGCGTTGAGCCCATTCCGGAGGACATGATTGACCTCGCAAACGAATGGAGAGACAAGATGGTTGAGGCTATTGCCTCCACCGACGACGACCTTATGATGAAGTACCTCGAGGGCGAGGAGATCACAGTCGACGAGCTCAAGGTTGCTCTTCGTAAGGCTACCATCGACAATGCTATCGTTCCCGTTGTTTGCGGCACATCCTACCGTAACAAGGGTGTTCAGAAGCTCCTCGATGCAATTGTTGACTTTATGCCCTCGCCTCTTGACGTTCCCGCAATCAAGGGTGTTAACCCCAGAACAGAAGAGGAAGAGGAAAGACCCGCAAGCGACGAAGGACCTTTCTCCGCTCTTGCATTCAAGATCATGACAGACCCGTTCGTTGGAAAGCTCTGCTTCTTCCGCGTGTATTCGGGTGTTGTAAATGCAGGTGATACAGTTCTTAACTCCACAAGAGGTAAGAGAGAAAGACTTGGTCGTATCCTCCAGATGCACGCTAATGACCGTAAGGAAATAGACGCTTGCTACAGCGGCGATATCGCAGCTGTTGTCGGAACAAAGTGCACCACAACAGGTGACACCTTCTGTGACGAAAAGGCTCCTATCATCCTTGAGTCCATGGAGTTCCCCGAGCCCGTTATCCGTGTTGCTATCGAGCCTAAGACTCGTGCAGGACAGGAAAAGATGGGTATCGCTCTCGCAAAGCTTGCAGAGGAAGACCCCACATTCAGAACCTACACTGACGACGAAACAGGTCAGACGATCATCGCAGGTATGGGTGAGCTTCACCTTGAGATCATCGTTGACAGACTTCTCCGTGAGTTTAAGGTAGAAGCAAACATCGGTAAGCCTCAGGTTGCTTATAAGGAAACTATCCGCAAGCAGGTTGACCATGAGTGCAAGTACAAGAGACAGTCCGGTGGTTCCGGTCAGTACGGTCACGTTAAGATCACCCTCGAGCCTAACGAGCCCGGTAAGGGTTACGAGTTTATCAACGCCGTTGTGGGCGGTGCAATTCCTAAGGAGTACATCCCCGCAGTTGATAGCGGTATCCAGGGCGCAATGCAGACCGGTGTTCTGGCAGGCTACAACGTCGTTGACGTTAAGGTCACCCTGAACGACGGTTCTTACCACGAAGTCGACTCGTCTGAGATGGCGTTCAAGATCGCCGGGTCCATGGCCTTCAAGGAGGCTATGAGAAAGGCCGATAAGTCGGATCGT
>JAZQKI010000008.1:0-39582 GCA_045542075.1 Eubacteriales bacterium | reverse complement strand
AGCCCGCTTGGCCTCCGACTTGCCCGTCACTCCGACCACAAAAAAAGAGGGGCTTTGCCTCTCTTTCGTGGTCGGAGTGACGGGATTCGAACCCACGGCCTCTTGGTCCCGAACCAAGCGCACTACCAAACTGTGCCACACCCCGATAACACCATAATATTATATCATAGCAACAATATTTTGTCAATCGCTTTTTCAAATTTATTGAATATAAAATTTAGCCTGATAAATGTACCCGAAAATTAGGAAATATCTTTATCATACAGGTTAATTTATAAATCCCTTAAGTAATATACCGCATAAGAAAACGGCAGCTCAAAAGAACTGCCGTTTTGATTATTTTGCTATATCAAGTATCTCTGTAAAATTTTTGATACAGTGATCTGCGTTTTCATATCCGTAGGCGTCGCCGAGAGCGATGGTTGTAAATCCTCCCGCTCTGCCTGCGTCCACGCCCGCCTTGGCGTCCTCAACAACGTAGCACTCCGAGGCTTCAAGCCCTAAAAATTGTGCTCCCTTTATGAACACCTCGGGGTCGGGCTTGCTTTTTGTAATGTTATTTCCATCGGAAACTGCATCAAAAAATCCTTCAAGACCGATATATTTAAGTATAGCCGGAGTATTTCTGCTCGAGGAGCCTATCGCAAGCTTGTATCCGCGCGCGCGAAGCTCGTTAAGAGTTGTCGCCACTCCCGGAAGTATGTCTGCGGGCGTAAGACTCTTAAGCAGCTCCTTATAGATATCATTTTTGAACGTAGCGAGAGTCTGCTTTTCCTCCTCGGAATATTCTCTGCTCGCCCGCTCAAGAACTATCTCAAGACTTGCCATACGGCTCACACCGCGAAGACGGTTGTTTATCTTTTCATCAAAGTATATCCCCTCTTTATCCGCCATCTGCTTCCACGCGAGATAGTGAAGCCCGTCTGTCGAAACGATAACGCCGTCAAGATCAAATATAAAACCCTTCATAGCGCACCTCACATTTTGTAAACAAGTGTATTTTTGAGTATTCTCTCCTGACCGTCGGGTGTTCTGACACTGATTGCGTCCGCACCCTTCTTTTTAACGGTCAATTCGTTATTTTTAATACTCAGGGTTATCTTTGTACCCTTGTATAAGAAATGGGCGGTAACGCCGTCAAAAAGCGTTCTGACGGGATTTACGCATAACGTACCGTCCTCTCTGACCGATAATCCGAAGATGCCGTATATGACCGCAAGATAGCCGCCTGCAAGACAACCGCTATGAACTCCCTGCCATGCAACTCCGTGAATATCGTCAACGTCCATTTTAACGGTGTTGAGAAGATTTTTGCGGAAGGACAGGATCTGCTTATTCTGAGCCGACGCTATTGCGTGTACGGGGAACGTAAGCGAGGAGCTGACCTCACACATATTCTCATAATAGTCCCAGTTCTCCGCGAAATGAGTTCTGTCAACACCAACGTCGACCATTGTGTAAAGCAGTACGACGTCGGGCTGCTTTATTATCTGGCTCTTATGATAAAGTCCGCTCTTCTTCATCTGGAACTGCTTTAATGTTCCCTTTCCCTGCTCCTCAAGTGAGCGTGAAAGTCCGAAATATCCGTCAAACTGAGGAATAAGCCCATTCTCACACATGGGAAGATAGAGCTTTGAGGATATTTCTCGCATCTTTTCAAGGAGAGACGGCTCAACATCATAGGAAAGCTCGTCACAAAGCGATATAAAGCGGTCAAGCGCGAACTTAACGCAATAGTTTGTATAGGCGTCGTTGTCAACGTAGGGATGATGCTCGTCGGTGCCTGTCACCTTGCAAATTTCATATCTGTCACCCTTGAGGCTCACACGAGAACACCAGAACTTAAGACATTCGAGAATTATCTCCATGCCGTAGTCTACCATAAACTCTCTGTCACCTGTGTAGCGGTAATAATTTATAATTCCGTACGGGATATCGGAGTTGATATGTATCTGCATAAAGGGATGGCGCGCGTACTGCCATACTCGCTCGTCACCGTTAACCGACGAGCAGAAGGCAAACATGGCTCCGTCATATCCCTTTTCCTTGGCGTTTTCCTTTGCCTGCGGAAGCATTCTGTATCTGTACATGAGCGCATTCTTTGCCGTTTGGGGTGCAGTGAGCAAAAAGAACGGCATCTGATGTATCTCGCAGTCCCACCAAACGAACTGATTGTATCTTTCGCCCGTGAGTCCTTTAGCGGAGATTCCGTGGACACTGTCATTCATTGATGCGGAAATAGCGGTATGATAGCTTGCGAATCTGAGATATGCATCCACCTCGTCGTCGCCCTCAATAGTGATGTCCATCGTCGCAAAATAACGCTTGTATGCAGAAATATGTGACTTCTTGAGTTGAGTGTAATCAAGATCACCCGCCGCAAGTCTTTCCTCGGCGCAATTTGTAATATCTCTGTCGGTATCTCTGTCGGTAACTATATATGTTATCTTTTCAAAGGTGTAGACCTTGGCATCATCACAGAGGTATTCAACTCCTACCGTGCCGTTATCATTATATTCCCCAAGCATTCTGCCGGCGGGAAATACGTTTTTTATTCCATAGCAAGCCGAGAAGCCGTATTTATTTGTAGCGTGGTATCTGTGAATGATATCGGTTCCCTCTATCTTCAAAAGGTCTGTCTTTGTAATGAACTGACCACCCGTTTTGATAGACGTATCAATGCCCGACATTATCCTTACAGGCAAGCTGTGATTTATGGGTCTTACCTTTATTTTCTGACAGTAAAGATGTTCGTCGGAAAACGAGGCGAAGCGCTCAAAGACGAGCTCTGTCTTGTTTCCATCTCCGTCATCCCATACAAGCTCTCTTGTATAGACCGCGGTTTTAGAGTCAAGAAAGCGATGCCACTTAACTATTTTCCCTTCCCACGGGAAGAAGGTTTTATCTCCCACTGTTATCTTAACTGTGAGAAAATCGTGCATATTGACACAGCTGTCCTGCTTCTCAAAGGTTTTAAGCTTTTCTTCGTCAAGATAGTATTTTTTCATATACTCGTTGTCCGTGAACGGCTCTGTCACCTCGATTATCTCGTCGATAAAGCCGCGGACAAATGCGCCCTGGACACGTTGAGAGCCAAATTCCTCAAAGCTGCCTCTGACGCCCATATATCCGTTTCCCGTTGTAAAAAGAGTCGCCAGAATGGGCTCATCTGCTATGTCATAAACGGTTTCGCTGAAATTTTTATTTTTATTTAATCCGTACATAATCTTATTTCCCTTAGTCAAAGGAGGCAAGAGCCTTATGCTCATGGCAGCCTTCAGCTTACATGAGCGTGTAGCTCTCCTCTGTTATTTGTAATATACTCCAACGGAATCTATCTTTACTGCGACGTTATAAGTTCCCGTTACCTCAAAGCCGAAATTCATGCCGCCGATATACAGATCCTCCCACTGGGTGTCTCCAAGATAACCTCTGTCCTTTGCGGTGTTAAATGCAGTTTTTGCGACTTCAAGAAGATGGAAGTCCACCGTTTTGTATTCGTTCACCGTGGGGCATTTGCCATTTGTATGAACGACGGATGACGGGGGCTGATAAATGAATGCGTGTGTAGCGTCATCCTTACCTGCGTCCTCTGCGGCAAAGCCGTTAGAGGCTGCGCCTGATATACGGTTATCCCAAAGTGTAATTCCAAACCAAACGTATTTTCCGTAGTCCGCATGTCCCTGTGTTCTGTTTTGGAGAGTAATGTACCAAACAAGCTGAGCGCAGTGTTTATTGGAATCCGCGGAGCTTCCCATACAGTCCTCGAACTTGGTTATCTCGTAGCTCATATTCATTACAAGGTCACTAAGCTCGCTGATGTGAACGAGATCAGGACCAAAATCCTGAGACAAAAGTGTGTGAGGCCAGCTCTCTCCGTCCTGACGGGGATGGTCATATTCTACTTGAGCGTTCAGCTCCATATATATCGAGCCGTCCGTGCTGTCGATATCCAGAATTTTTGCGGGGATCTCGACTCCGTCAACTATCTTGCCATCTGACTTATAGGTAAAGGCATCTCCGCCGTTATAGTAATTTCTTTCTGCATAATTGTAGATGTCATATTTTGAGCCCCACTGCGGGAACACCCAGGAGGGATCACCTGAAGCATTGACACCCGATATAGTACCCGACACGTTTCCATCAGGCTTTAATACCGAAATACCGTTTTTGAGGAACGGATCCGCAAAAAGCGCCTCATAGCCATCTTCTATAAACTGATCGTAGACCGTCTCAGGCTCTACGGGTTCGGTGGGCTTTTCAGATTCGGTGGGTTCGGTAGGCTCAACAGACTCAGTAGGCTCGGTAGGCTCTACGGGTTGGGTAGGATCAGATATCTCATAATCAAAATCTATAACAGATGCAAGAAGATTCATAGCGTAAACACGCGCGAAGAAATCATTGGGGTGGTTTACGTTATTACTTGACATTTCGGTATAGTATTTACCCGAATCGAGAAGATCCTGATGCATAGCGCCAATATCTACAACGGATACGTTTTCATAATTTCTTGACAGCTTGCCAAGGTATTCGGTGTATTCCGTCTGATTCTTTGACTGATTTTTCGCCATGGGATTTGCAAGCATCGTTCCGAGAAGAATTACCTCGCAATCCGGATTCTGCCCGCGAATAGTATTTATCATACTGATAATATTATTACAAAACGTGTTAATGGAAAGACCGAGGGATGCATCGTTCATACCGAAGCCAATAATGACAATATCAGGAACGTAGCCCCGAAGCTCGCCCGAGGTAAACTGCGCCGCAAGACCCGGCTTTTGTACCTGATTACCGGCTACCCAGCCCGTTCCGCCGCTGACACCGTTTGAAGATGTCCAACCGCCTACGCTGGTGTTTTTAAGATTAACCTTTCCTCCGTAATAAGAGGAAAGTCCCTGCGCAAACAATTCAGGCCAAGTAGGAAGCTTGGGATTGATTCCAAGCACGGAGGAGGAGTTTGCGCCTGTGGAGATGCTGTCTCCAAATACAAGCAGATTTACCTCTTCCTTGTTTTTAAGCTTTGTTAACGTATTGCTCAGAGCTGTATCTCCGAGATATTCGGGCACGCTTCCCTCCCACACATTTTCCGCGTGAGTGTACGTAACGCTGAGCTGCATCTGAACTATCTGATATCCCTCGGTAAACGGCAAGAAAAGACCGTTGGTCTTTGAGGGGATGTCAGAGTGCAGGGTAAGTCCCGGGAATTGCTGCTCGCCTGTGAGCATCTTATCCGTAACGTAGGGCATGTTCGTTGAGAATTCATCAATTTCAAGTATATCGTTGTGAATAATACTTCCCTTTGCTACGATATATCCGTCTTCATACAAAAAGTCTGTGCCTTCGGTAAACGTCTTTATTTGAGAGCCGTTATTTTCGTGGAAATACCATGTAACGGACTGTATTTTTTCTGCTTCAAAAAGGAGCTTTGCACGTGGAGCCTCTATAATATTTCCCTTACTGTCGGTTTTTGCTATGAGCATAACGCTCTCATCGTACATCGTATCTCCTGCCCAAAAGGGCTGTGTATAATTATCTAATTTCATATTTTCTTCCGGAGTATTATTTTCGCCGGGGGTGTTGGGGGTGCTGGGGGTACTGGGGGTACTCGGTGTATCCGACCCATCGTCTGAACTGTTCTCATCCCCGTTCCAAGCATCGCATGAAATCAAGGAAGCCATAATAAGCACCGCAAGCAACAACGCCAGAATTTTATTTATTTTTTTCAATTTGTTTCACCTCGTTAGCTGTGAAATAAAGGTTTTATAAGAACTTCCGGGCATTATAATATAACACCCGGAAGCCATAATATCTGGATCTACCGGTGATAAATCCAAAGCTTATTTGCCATCAATTCAATTAAAAATGAATTATCCGGCTTGAATATTTTTTATTCAGATTTTGATCAGTCCTTCTTTTTGAGGAAGGATACGCCTGCAAGGCCGATTGTTGCGATAACCGCGAATGCGCCAAGTCCGATAACGGAGCCGCATCCCTTGCATCCCTTCTTCTGATCTTCGCCGCCATTATTGTCGTCAGTGGGCTGTTCGTCGGGCTTTGTATCGGGAGTTGTGCCGGGATTAGGATCGGGATTTTCATCGCCGGGCTGCTGTGATTCAACGGTCGCGCCGCAGTTATCACACTTGCCGTCGGAATCTGCGTCTACGTGCTCTGTGCAGTCGGGAGCTACGGAGCCTGTGCCGAACTCAATACCGTTAGCGCTTATAAGCGTAAGGATATTGGGGTTATCCTTCTTGTCCGCAAACGAACCCATGGAGAAGTAAACCTCATCGGGAACCTGGTGTCCTTCGTTTGTAAGAACCTCGGGAGTAAGAACTATCTCTGCCTCGTTAACTCTGATAACGTAAGCCCAGTATGTAGAATCGTCTACGAAGCTGTAATATTCCTCAAACTTAACGGAAATTGTGATCTTACCGCCGTCAAGAGGAGTAGCGATGGGGCTGTTTGCAAGAGGTACATCAGTGTAGTTCATTATCTGAACGTTGGATTCCGTAGGATAGAGCCAGATGATGATGGAGATACCGTCACTCATGGACTTGTAGGAATCAGGATCAGCCAGGAAGTTGAAGCAAAGGTTGTTTGCACTCGTGTTATCATTGTAGTACGCTGCGCTGGTAAGCTCAACAACAAACTCTGCGCCTGTCTTGAGGTTGATAGCCTTATTATAGTTAAAGCGTGAGGGGAATTCGGGTTTGGACTCAACTACTATACCGGTGCTATCATGCTTGACAGACGGAATGTTAGTGGAGCTCATATAGTAGAATACAGTCTTTGCAATATTTGTCTCAAGCTCGGAGAGCTCAGCCGCGATCTCTGTGTTCTCTTCCATAAGATAGTCAAGCTTTATAGCCTTGAACTTTGTGCGGACGGATACGAATTCGTCAAGGACGGTGTATTCCTTTGCAAGAAGACCGGAAACCTCGGAGATCTGCGCGCGAACAAACGCCTCGCAAGCTGCCTTGATTGTGTTGTAGCCTGCTACGTAGCGGGTGTAAAGCTCGCCGTCTTCCTCTGTAATCGTAACGTAGGTTGCGATCTCAGCGTATGCTGTCTTAGCGTCGTCAAGATTGGGCTTGATGGTAAGATCTGCCTCAAGCTTCTCTTCCATTGCATCGATATAGCTTCCCTTAAGCTCGGGAAGTACTACTGTTTCAATATTTACTACTTCTGCGTCGCCTGCTGCAATAGCTGCCTCGAGAGCTGCCTTGTCCTCTGCGTTGAGAACAGTAGTGATCTTTGTGTAAGCTGCTGTTGATTCGTATCCTGCTCTGTAGGACTTAACCTCAACGAGAGCATTAACGATATCGGGATCTGTTGCGTCAAGCGCATCTATCTTTGCTTCGTATGTTACTACCCAAAGAAGGGCGATGCAGTAATCGTGCGCATAATCAAGAGCAGCGATCTCTGCCTCGAGCACTGCCTTTGCTTCATCACTGAGCATGGATGCTCTGTTATCGTACTCTGCCTTTGCTTCGCCTGTAAGAGCAAGAGCAGCTGCGAGAGATTCGGTGTTAAGGGTTGATGTATCTGCAACGAGTGCCTCGTATGCAGCTACAGCCGCGTCGATCTTATCTGTGACTGCCTTCTTAACGATTGCAACGATCTCTTCGTTAGTTGCAAGCGCAGAATCAATATTGGATATAGCAAGTGAAAGCTCTGCTGCCTCTCTTGCGCGGAGTGCTCCGATGCAAGCGAGAACGTCAGCTCTTGCCGCCATAGCAGCATCGTATGTGGTTGTATCTACGATAGCGTCTGCAGCTGTCTTATATGCCTCAAGCTTTGCAATCGCGCCTGTTACAGCCTCGCCTGCAAGATAAGCTCTGTAGTTGTCATCAACTATCTTCACTTCTACTGCGGGAGCGGGGTTTGCACCGTCGGGGAAGCCTGCTGCCATAACGTACAGCTCGCCGTTTTCGTTAAGAATGCCTGCTACTGCCGCCTTGGGAAGATATACTGTACAGCTCTTATCCTCTGCGTTGTAGTTAGCGTTGATTTCCCACAAGCCGCTGTCGGTCATTGTGATCTTTACAGAATAGAATTCCTCATTATAGGACTCGATCTTGATCGTGTAACCAACCACTTCAGCAGCATTGCTTACCATGGACTTGTCGGCTCCAAAGCCCTTTGCGGAGGAGAGATCGGGAGCTACGTGAACGAGAGACTCTGTTTCATAGTTGTGATTGGTGGTAAAGGCAAGTCTTGCCTGTCCTGCGCCAAAGGGATCGTTCCAATATGTAATAGCAATAGTATTAGCCTCGGTGAAATATGCGCCCGCTGCGTTTGACAAAACTATACCTACGCAGTCCTTGAATTTTGTTGCGGCTCTGAAGCTGAGCTCAAGTCCGTCAAGCTTAACAAGATGATTGTAGTGTGCGCGAACACCCCAAGCTCTGAGATTGGAGATCTCGGTATAGCCGTTTTCTGCGTATTTAGCTACAGAGCCCTGTCCATAGCTATCGCTCCAGTCAGCATCAGCAGAACCGATTATGGTAGAAGGAACTACAGGATCGGGTGTGGGCTCGGGATCGGGTGTAGGATCGGGATCAGGTGTAGGATCGGGATCAGGTGTAGGATCGGGATCAGGTGTAGGATCGGGATCGGGTGTAGGATCGGGATCGGGTGTAGGATCGGGAGTGGTTGCAGGAGCAGTAACTCCGGTCACTCTGACACTATAGTTAGGCGCTTCAAGTCCTGCAGCGGCAACGTAAAGCGCTCCGTTTTCGTCAATAATGTTTTCAAACTGTGCCTTTGCAAGATAGAACGTGCAGGAATGTCCGCCGCCTACTTCATCAGCATAGTTAATATTGTCACCCCAAAGAAGGTGATCCTGCATAATTGTGAACTTAACTCTATAAGCGATGTCATTTTCAGAGTTGATTTCAATCTTGATATCACCGTTTGTTACGTTGTTAAGCACCATTGTCTTGTCAAGACCAAAGCCCTGACCTGTTGCGCCTTGGGAATCCTTGTAAGCATAGGTTGCTTGGTTGTAGTCGTGGTTAGCGCCTACGTGGAATCTGGACTGGCTAGCTCCGAACGGATCGTACCAGAGTGTCATTGCAACTGCATTGGCAGTTCCGTAGCTTGCGCCGGGCTCAGAGGAGAAAACCAAGCCTGCTGCCATATTTGTAGTAAAATCAGCAAGCTTCATTTCAACGGTAAGTCCGTCAAGCACATACTTTTCGGTCGTATATGCGCTTGTTTCATAGCTAAGGCCGGAAATATTATAATATCCGTCCTCTCCTTCTGTAACGGTCGTTCCGTTTGCAGTCCAAACGGGTGCGGACGTTTCTTCCTGTGCGAATGCCAACGTAGGAGCAAACACAGAAAACATCATTATAACCGCAATCAAAAGCGCTAAAATTCTTTTTTTCATATTTCCCTCCAAAAAAATGAATTTTTATTAATTAATATGGTAAACCATAATTAATTCGATTTGTATATATTGAGATAGGATATCTCTACCTCAGCGTCATAGTTGCCGGGAAGCTCCCAGCCTATATTTGTGCTGCCGATTACGAGCTGATCGGCACTCGCTCCCATGAGCGCTCCATTCTGACGGGCAATTTTGATAGCCTGCTTGAGATAAGGAAGAATGTCAATTTTTACGCTTACGTCCTTACCTATAACCGCGGTAGGAACATTTACAGAGCCATTCTGCTGTTTTGCAACAGCATCAAGAGAAACCATATAGATGAAAAGTCCCGTGCTGTCCTCTTTTCCGCCGTCATAAGATGCAAGTCCGCCGGGGGTTCCGTCCTGCGCGCGTGTGTCAAACATTGAAAAACCAAACCACATAGCCTCGCCGTAACTCTCGCTATCAGGATTGCTGTCAGCGAGTGTAATAAACCACTGGAACTGCGCCGCATTCAACGAGGTATTCAAGGGATAAAGCGTTCTGTCAACAAGACTCTCGCATTTTGTTACCTTGTAGTCAACCTCCATATAGAGATGCTTACAGTCGCTCGTGTCTGCCATTACAGTCTGCTCGATAAGAATATGCGGCCAGTTTTCTGTGCCGTCAGTACGCTCGCGGATATTACCGTCCGCATCCCTTGTATATTCTTCACTTCCCTTTATTCCAAGTGTAACTGTTCCCGTCTTTGCGGTGTCTACGCGAAGGAACTTCGCTCCGTCATCGTACGTAATGACCGAGCCTTCTCTCTTGAAAGCCCCTTCCGTTGCCATATCATTTGTACAGCCCCACTGAGCCATACGCCAGACGCTGTCTCCGTCTGCCTTATTTCCATCATAATCAAGCTGTCCCGCCAGATTTCCGTTAGAGGAGTTTGCGTGGAAGAGCGTGACGTCAAAGCCCCTTGAGAAGTTGAGATCCTTAAGAAGCTCAACAACCCCGCCTTCTTCTATTTTTGGTCTTTCTATAAGCTTCCCTTCAGTTACCTCTTCACCCTTGAAATCGGGTCTCTCCGTAGTAGGTGTTTCAGATACACCGTTAAAAATATCGCAACCGCTTACCATAATTACTCCTGTAGCCATTGTAAGTATCAAAGCAACGACTTTGATCAAATTATTTTTCATATTCTATCACCCTCAAGGACATATTTTGAATTTTAACTCCAACCTTTGCAAGGTTTGAAACCTCCCAGCCGATGTTAAAACCGTTCACCGCCATGTTCTCCCACTCGGACTGAGCGAGAGCCCCTTTGCTCTTGGCAAGCTCAAATGCAGTCTTCATATATTCCTTCAGATCCAGCTTTACGTGATAGGTCTTTCCTATCTCTACCTTGCCTCCGCTTTCGGGGAAAAGCTCCTCACCCGTAGGCGCGTATATGAACTTACCCGTTGAGTCTGCCTTGCCTCCGTCATAAAGCTGTGTGCCGGAGAAAACGTCATAGCGATTGTCAAAGAGTGTTACGTTGAACCACATATAATCGCCCAACACGCTTTCTTTATCGTGAACCGAGAATATCCATTGGAACTGGGATGCGCCTATCGAATTATCATATTCGATATTCTCCGTTATCGTGAAATCAAGCTCCATAATAAAGGACTCAACCTGGTCAAGATAAACAACACCCGGTGTTTGCTCAATTATCATATGTACCCAATCCTCTCCGTTTTTACGGATGACAGGCTTGCCTGTCTCTTGATTGACGTACTCCTTTGAGGTATCAACGACAAGATTGTATTCCCCTGTTTTAGTGTTTACGGAAATATATTTACTTCCCGACTCATTCGTGAGTGTATAATATTCGCCGTCAACACCCTCAATTCCGTATGCGGGAATCTCGAAAAGCTCGTTGCCAAGGGATAAGTCATTTTTCGTTGAATCATAATTTGCTCGTGTTGTGGAAAGATCGCAATACTGACCAAGCGACCAGAACGGCTCGTCGGCTCCCGCCTCGCCGTACTTCCACCACGTGTAGCCCACCTGATGAGAGTTTAGACTGGATACCTTTATTCCCTGCTCGAAGTTTTTGTCAAACAAAAGCTCTCTCTCAACAGGCTTTGGTTGGTTATCGGGTTCAGCCGTAGGATTTGACGGTGCGCCGTCACATCCCGATAATGCCGCGAGAAGCATTACAATAGCTAAAATCAAAGCTAATTTTTTCATATTATTCCCTCGCTGTTTTTTCTGTGTTTGTTTCATATTACATTTTAACCGCGCCATCTGTAAGTCCCTTGATAAATTGCTTGGACGTAAAGAAGAATGCAATAAGAAGCGGCAAGGATGCAAGACAGTATCCCGCATATATAACCGTATCGGGGATCTTTGCGGCGCTTGAGCCGAATACCGTGAATACTCCGACGCCTATGGTATACATGTCCTCCGCTCCGTAAAGGATAAGTCTTGCCCAGATAACGTCATTCCACGCACCGAGAAGCGTTGAGAGTCCAACGGTAAAGAGGATGGGGGTACTGAGCGGGATAGCTATTCTGAAATAGCAGCTCAGCTTACTTGCGCCGTCCATTTCCGCAGCCTCGTAAATATCGGAAGGAATACCGTCCAGAAACGTCTTAATGAGGAATATATTAACAGGCATACCGCCCGCTATCGCAGGTAGCACTACGCCCGCATACGTCTGCTTCAGATTCAGTGTTGAATACACAAGCGAATACTGTGTAGCAAGTGTCAGAATGCTGGGGATCATCATAAATGCCAGGAACACCATAAACAATGTGTCCTTACCCTTGAACTTGAATCTTGAAAAGCCGTATGCCGCAAGGCTTGAGAAAAGCAATACGCCAAAGACCTCAAGTAACGCTACCCAGAACGTATTCAGAATATATTTTGAGATATACGGCCAGGCAGCCTTGAAAGCGCCCTTGAGCGCCTCAGCATCACCCGCGCCCGGGAATGAAAGCGGATCCTTAAGGATATCCGCAGGAGCCTTGAAGCTGTTGATTACAAGTATGTAGAACGGAAACAGCACCATTATCAGCAAGCATATTATGATGATATGGGAAAAGATCTGTCCGACTGTCAGCTTCTTTCTTTTCTTATTTATTTTTACATCTCTCATAGCTTACTCCTTTGACTTGATAAGCTTGTTGTTAATGATGGTAACTATCATTATAATAACGAACATAACGACGCCCATCGCGCAAGCATATCCATACGCGCCCTCCTTAGAGGAGCCGGTAATAAGTCTGTAGATGTAATAGCCCGGAACCATAGTTCCCGAAAGCATACTGTCTATTACCTCGCCCGGTCCACCGTTGGTAATTGCATACTGCATTGAATAGTTCTGAAGTCCGCCTATAAAGCCCATTACAAGGAAGTACTTGAGCTGTCCGCTGATAAGAGGAAGGTCTATTCTGAATACCCTGCCCCAGAAGGACAAGCCATCGAGCTGCGACGCTTCTATAACGCTATGGTCGATGGAGTTCAGTCCCGCAAGATAAATGAGGAACGAGGTACCGCCGACCCATGGGAATCCGTAGAGGAATATACTGAGAAATACTACCCACGTCTCCTTACTTGAAAACCATTCAAGCGGCTTTGCGCCAAACCATGAAATTATCGTATTGGCAAGTCCCGCGGACGAGCCCGAGAAAACAAGCTTTTGCCAAAGCAGCAAGACTATAATACCGGGGATCATAGCGGGAAGAACGAATAAAAATCTGTAAATGGGCATCATTCTGGATCTTAGATTATACATAAGCTCAGCCAGAAGGATGGATGCCGCATTACCGAGTATCATTCCGACAACCGTTAGAATTACGGCATTCAGAAGTGATTTCCAGAACAGCTTATCTGTGAATACGTGCTTGTAATTTTCAAACCAGATAAATTCCGCATGTGTGCCGCCGTCCCAGTCGGTGAAGGAGTTTACAAATGCCATTATCGTAGGATACAAACAGAAGACGCACAAAAGAATAAACGCAGGCAATATAAAGAGGAGTCCTTGATATCCTCTGTTCTTGCGCAAGAACCTCTTCAGCTTTCCTTTATTTGATCTGTCCTTTTTTGACATTATTTGTTATCCTTCCTTATTAGAGGTTCCGTATGCGGGCCAAGCCTTGTTGTCCCACTTGTTTGTGTTATAAAGTGTGTTTACAGCGTTGATAAACGAATTCTTAAGAACGGGAAGCTTTCCCTCGATATCTGCCAGGCTAAGTCCGATAGCATCCTGTCTGAAAAGGTAGAACGCATCGTAGTAGTCCTTGTTCATCGTACCGCCCGCGGTTGCGCAGGACCAGGATACGGTGTTTTCATTCGCGATATCGCTCTTGTAGGTCTCGGCAAGAGACTTGAAATACGGATTTGTTGTATTTCCGGAAAGAGGAACCGCAAATCCAAGGTCGTTTACCATCTTATCGTTGTTCTCAAAGCAGCTCAGATACATAAGAATATCTATACAAGCGTCTACGCAGTTTGTATTGCCTGCATCGCTATCCTTATTCATGGCGGAGTTTGTAATAGCCCAGCCTGTTGAATAACCCGAAAAGCCTCTGCGAACGTATCTGTCAACGCTATAGGTCGTATAGTAAGGATTATCCGCTTCATTCTCGGGCTGCTGTGTAAGCACGGGATAAGGCATAACGCCTATTTCAAATTCACCGTCAACTGTATCAACAAGCTCGCGAATACTTCCGCCAACTACCTCAAGCATAGCGAGATTTCCTACGAGGAACTGCTGCTCAGCATAGTAGGAGCTGTAATTTGTGGGATAATACTTAGTCATCTGCTTTATCAAGCGGAAAAGCTCAACGTATTTTTCATCCTCGGGAGAGAAGCGTCTTTCACCTGTTACGGGATCCTTCTGCATATATGCTCTTGCATATTCCTCAGCATCTACACCGCCGTCAACGGTAATTACGTCCATATATTCAAGCTCGCTTGCCCAAAGTGTGGATTCAAGATAGCTGTCATACCAGGGATACATGTGGAAGTAGGGGCAAATATATGTAGCGTCGTCAGCGGGATTTGCTCTGCCCTCTTTCTGAGCGTAAGCGTTGAGCTTATTCTGCGCTTCCATAAAGTCCTTGTAGGTTACGGGCATTTCCGTGATTCCCGCCGCCTCAAAGAGCGTCTTATTATAAATGATACCTATGGGGTTCTGCTCCATCTCAACTGTGTACTTCTCGCCGTTGGGAGCAAAAGTGCTTGCATAGGACGTGCTGTCCCAGATATCCTTCCACTTTTCACTTCCCGCTTCACCGGGCTTGGAATACTTGTTGGGGGTTTCCATCGCAGAGGAAATATCATAAAACCAACCCTTGCTCTGGTCCTCGGCAATTGTAGTTCCAAGATAGTAAAGTATCTCGGGAGCAGAGCCGTTTGAGAGCATTGGAGCCATGGTCTCTCTGTCCATGTTGATAGAATTGTCGGCAACTACAAAATAATAACCGTAATTCTCCGCATTAGCCTCATTCCATGCCTTTACAAGTGTTTCAAGTGTGTTGTAGGGGTAAGGATTAAGGAACTTGTCATATTCCAGGGAAGAAGTCGTATTATACTGCGCGTTCTGACCGCCCGCATCTATAGTGAGCTTTACAAGGTCCTTGTATTTTTGCTCCTCGGGAGGCTCTCCGCCTCCTCCGCCACCGCCGATGCAGCCGACAAAGCAAGTTGCGATCATCGATACGCACACCGCAAGCAATGCAATTCTTGCAATTATTCTGAAAGATTTTTTCATTGTAAATTCTCCTCCTTCGTGTTTTTGTTATACTTATATAACATTATTGGTTTATGTATAACATTTTACATATATATGTTACCACATTTTCATTATAAAGTCAACAGATTTTTGTACATCATACACAACGACAAGGCAAGTTCGTATAAAACCAACAACAAAATCCAACCTCATTTAGCCATTGTGTCAAGAATAATGTTTTATATAAATAACATAAATATGACAAAAAGTGATTGCCTTTTTTCAATATATCGCGTGTTGTTCACCTTTGCTTAGTAAATCTGGATTAACGTGTAATGCCGTACCGCTTTTATCATATCAAAATCAACCGAACGGTACTTGACAAAAAACGACTAATGGTATATAATTCAATAAAAAACAATACATTAAGGCGGTTTGAAATGCAAAGAGAGACATTCTTATATAAAAAAGTAACCGAATATTTATCCAGGCTTATTATTGAACACCACGGCGATGAGGAATATAAGCTTCCCACCGAGGCTGAGATCGTGCGTAACGTCGGTGTGAGCCGCATAACAGTGAGAAAGGCGTATGCTATTCTCGAGGAGAACAACCTTGTTATACGAGCAAAGCGCGGAGGCACAAAAATTAACAACAGACTTCCGCTCAAAACAGTCCTCTCCATACTTGACGCGAATAATCACGTAACAAAGGCTTCGCCTCATGACAATAAGACCGTTGCGGTCATTCTTCCAAAAATCATGGGAGGTCATCACATAACCAACATTCTCTCGGCAATAATCGACAAGCATGAAAATGAAGCAATAATAGTTGACAGCTCCTCAATGTCTCTCCAAAAGGAACAGGAGCTTATAGACAAATATATTGCGATGAACGTGGACGGGATCATTCTCTATCCGGTTGACAACGAGATATACAATCCCACGATCCTTCAGCTTTCAACAAAAAATTTCCCGCTGATACTTGTTGACAGACTCCTGCCCGGTCTTTCCCTTCCATACGTTTCCTCGGACCATGAAAACATGGTAAGGCTTGCGGCAAATCATCTTCTTGAAGCCGGACATAAGTATATTTTATATTTTAACGCGAACATAAAAACTAATTCCTCACTTTCAATGCGTCAGGAGAGCTTTATCAATTCGCTTTACAGCGCGCACAATTACAGACCTTATTTCTATTCGTTTGAGGGCGATGCGGATCCCACCTCACTCTCATTTTGCGATAAATTCCAAGAGTTCCTTGATGCCAATATAAAGATAAGCGCAATTATTACCGCCGATTATTCAAGCGGACTGCACTTGGCGAAAATGCTGAACACACTCGGAGAACCTTATGTACATCGCTTTGAGATAGTTTACCTGGATTTCAACCCGATGCAGTTCGAGACCGTAAGCCCCGGGAAACACCCGACCTATATCATGCAGGACAGCTATAAAATAGGGGCAGATGCCATCAAGCTGATGCAGAGCGCGTTGAACGGCGCCGATATTTCAAACACAAAAATAATAGTACCTGCAAATATCGTGCTGGGTAATAATAACGATTAAGATGCATGTAGGATGTCTCGGTTGCGGGACTATACTGCTGTGATACAAACAAATAAAAGGGGGCTTGCGCCCCCTTTTATTATAGGTTAAATTGTTATCTGTCCTTGATCGCGTCAACAGGCTTACGTCTTGCTATGTTATTTACAGGCAAGAAGCTTGCGAGTAATGCCACGCCTGCGCTTATGACAAGCATCAACGCAAATTGGCGTATGCCGTAGGTCAGGATCGTGATATTTATTCCGTTGTTGCGCATCCAGACATTTGCGGCTATTATTCCCGCAATTACCACCGCGGTGGACAAAATGAAGTTTATCAAGGCGATTATAAGCGCCTCGCTGAAGAATATCTTGAATACGTCGGACGAGCGAGCGCCAACAGCTCTTAGCACTCCTATCTCACGCTTCTTATAGGATATGGAGGTTGCTATAAAGTTCATAAGCAACAGCGCTGAGAATACCGCAAATACTATTCCAACAATTATGAATATCTTTGCGCCCACCTCAATAAACTCGTTGAACGTGCCAAGCGTATCCATAACGGGATTCTGAAGCTCAAATTTAAGGTCAATTCCGTCTTCCGCATACGACATATCTACGAGTGTCTGTATTACGTTACGGTCTCTGCCCATAGGAGCTAACGCATATCCCCAGATGCCGTCATCATGCTTCGCTATATCCTCACGGTAGGTGTATCCACCTTCGTTTTTCTCATATATTTTGTCACGCCATGTGATAAAATCAGACATGATGGTATCGCTGACTACCATTTCGTAATGGTAAGCCTTCTGCACGTCGTATGTTCCGACGACCTTGAGATCATACGTCTTTATATCGGTCGTACTCTGGGATTCGTAATTGTATTCTTCCGTCTTGAAGGTCAGGCTTTGGAGCATCTCCTCTACCGACATACCGCAGAGATTCATAAACGACTCCTCCGCCATTTTATGCAAATCCGAGCCGCTGTAATCACCGAATTTGTTTTCGTTGAATCCGTAATCCGAATTATACAAATACCAATACAGATAGAAATCGAGAGCTCTATGCATTTTATCGTCATCCGTATAATCGTTCCAGTTCTGCTCTGTCACACCGAAATCCTTGTTATTGAGCATCAATTTAACAAACTCAGCATTTTCCCAAAGTCTGTCTTCGTAGAAATCCGCCTCGGCGTATATCCTACGCAGCATATCCTGCACTTGATGCTTGAACACCGTGTACTCGGGGTTTTCCTCACCTGTGTTGTAGAGTATTTCATAGGGATACCAGAAATTGTCTACCGATACACCGTCGGTATCCTTAATGCCGTACATTTCTGCCACAAACGGAAGCATATCCTCTCTGACGATTCTGTCAAAGTCTCCCTTGTACTTAAAGCTGCCATCATTATTGAACACAGGAGGCTCGTCAGCGCCCTTCTCAAACCAGAGATCAAGCCAGAATGCTTTTGCTTCCTCTGCCCCGTTTATTTGCTGTCCATAATTATTTTGCGCATATTCAGTTACGTTCTGAACCACATCTTCATTCGCAATAGCACTTGAAATATACTGACGCGCAGCCGCTTCCATAAGTCTGTTGAAATAGTTGTTGGAGGGATTGGTGGCTGCCCAGTTTTCCTCGCCGTAAAGCTTTATAGCCTCTGCCCCGACGGTCTGTCCGTCAAGAGTTATGATTGCCTCCTCACGCATAAGGCTATCGAGGAAATAAGAAGGAAGAAGTATCTCGTTTGCCGCGAGCTTATCGCGGGATACACCGTCAAGCCAGGTGATATCCAGCTTGTTAAGCACCGAGCTGTCCGCGACCTGAGAGTACGTAGGATTAAAATGCTCCTGAACCTCCGCGTCTGTTGAGGGCAGAACCACAACGAAGCGCATCTCGGAGTTCCACGCACTCATATACGTTGCGAGCTGATCGTACATGGTAATCATTACGCTTGCGATGGCATCGATATCCTCTCTGCACATAAAGCCGAGTCCGTGGAAGCCGTATCCCATCTCGCTGTATATTTCCATCTGGAGAACCATATCTCCTATAACGTTTCCGCCCTGCCCCATCATGTCGTCCTCGTCTTTGGGGAGGAACGAGCCGTATCTGTCGTAATCAAACTGGGTGTCAACAACGCCGACTATCTCATAGGATATATCCTTTTCGCCTATGTACATTCCGTTCATACCCGAAAAGCTTATGTGCTTGCCGATAATGGAGTTTGCGCTTCCCGCCTCCATTGTCACGCTTCCCGCCTTTATGCTTTCTTCCTTTTCGGTGTTAACAAAGCCATACTCGTTAAACTGACGGTACATAACCTCGGTAATAGCTATCTCGCCGCTCTTTTCGGGCAAGCGACCTGTGACTGCAAAGCCCAAATTACTTATTTCCTCGGCGCTCATGTCAACAAGACCGTGAATTCTTCCCGTGTAGATTATGTTAGAGCTGAAGCTCTGCATATTTGCATTTACCTGGAAGCCGCCGTAGTAGGGATCATGCGTAACTCCCGTATAAACGGGGACGAAGTTAAGACCCGTATGATCCTTGAGCCACTTGATGTCCTCGTCGTTCATCGCGGCTGTGTTATAGTATGTGTAGGGGTCTTCATCGTTGTACGTGTACGTATGTCTGATGCCGAGAGTTATGGACGCGTTCTTGACGTTTGAGTCTATAAGCGACTCGGTCGTTGCGGTAAACTTGTTATATGCCGCCATAGTGTCAGCAAAGCCGAACATTACAAATGCGATAAGCGAGAGGAATATCGTCATTACAAGACGGAACTTTTTGTGCTTTAGTCCGCTCGCTCCCATACGGATAGCATTTTTAAGAGGAAGGCGCGAGCGGATGAATTTGCTGTCCTTCTTCTCGTAAGTCTTGAGCTTTACGTCGCGCTCAGCATCCGTGCCCTCAAAGACGGACATGTTTCCCTGCTCGCTGATACCCGCCACCGAGCGAAGCTCGCTGTTGATACGGCCGTCGCTTGAAAGTATAACGTCGTCCGTGCTTTTTGCGAGATATTCGTTTATCATTTTAAGGTCGGTCTCTGTGAGTATATATCCGCCCTTGATGCGCAATATCTGATTGCTTATTTTGTCAACGCCATCGCTGAGCTTCTCGCTCTCATGCTCGTGCTTTGTTACGTCGGAAATAATCTTTCCGTCGGAAAGCTCGATTATTCTGTCGGCGTATTTTTCCGCAAAATCTCGGTCATGGGACACTATAAGCACAAGCTTTTCGCGCGAGAGCTGCTTGAGTGTGTCAAATATCTGCTTACCTGTGTTTGAGTCGAGCGCGCCCGTGGGCTCGTCTGCCATGATTATCTGCGGCTCCTTAACAAGCGCGCGGGCTATGGCGACTCTCTGCTTCTGACCGCCTGACAGCTCATTTGGCTTACGCTTTGCGTAGTTGACAAGGTCGACCTGCGCAAGAATATTGTTTATACTCTCACTTGTTGCCTTCTTGCCCTGAAGCTCAAGAGCAAGCGCAATATTTGCGCCGACCGTGAAGTCGTCAAGAATGTTGTACTCTTGAAAAATAAAGCCTATAAACGTATTTCTGTATGCGTCGAAATCCGAGCCCTTGAAGCTCTTTGATGATTTGCCCCTGATGATAAATTCGCCATTGTCATAGCCGTCAAGACCGCCTATGACGTTGAGCAAGGTGGACTTACCGCTTCCCGATTTACCGAGAATAAACACCATTCCCGACTCAGGGAAGGACACGCTTACGTCATCAAGCGCGCAAACGGATTCGCCCGTTTTAGAACGATATACTTTTGTCAGATTTTTTATTTCAAGCATACACATTCTCCTTTATCCTTTAATATTTTCATATACGTCTGCAATCAGACGATACTCATATTTTGATTATACCATACAATACAGACGTTTGCAAGATTATTATATAAAAGATTTATTAAAGCACAAAAAAAGGTCAGCAGCCGATAATGGCTGCTGACCGAGGATCAAAAATTATAAAAGCAATGAAGAAATCAACATCATAAATGCTGCAAACACCATAATAAGTCCCGAACCGCTCATGACCGTGCCGTAAATGCCGAGTATGAGCGCAGGTATAGGCTTTACACGCTTATTTTTAACGGCTGCGCGGAAAAGCTTTATGGGCTTAATTCCCATTACAAGCGCGGGAATACCAAGTCCTATAGCAATTAGAATATAAATTGTGCAAATCACCTTGATTGTAATACTCGTTACGTTGCCGTCGTCGAATATCGCGCTCATTGAGTTGCCTATAGTTAAAAACAGATATGCAACATATGCAAACGCGTATGAAATAATGCTCAAAATAGTGCTCGTAAGCGCGGGACCAAAGCCGTCCATAACTCTGCCCTGTCTTTGAGGCTTGACAGGCTCCGCTATAGGCTCTGCAACGGGAGTGGGTTCTATAATGGGAGTGACCGCGGGCACTTCCTTAGGTGCGCAATCGCTGCAATAATCATCATCGCTGTAAATAAATTTACCGCATTTCTTACAATACATAAAAACCCTCCTTTATAATATCTGTTGACTTACTATACAAAATTTCTCTCAAATTATATGTATTAAAATATCAGTACGGCAAAGATCACAAGCACCATAACCGTTGAAAAGATCGCCAATACGGTCATGATAGCTTGGAAAACTCCAAGCACTACTGCACGGGTAGTCTTTAATTGATCGTTTGCCACAGCGGATACAAATATCCTTATGGACTTAATGCTCATAATAACAGATACAGCACCTATTCCCACGGAAAGAATAACCGCCAGAACAAATATGATGATCGAGGCGGGCGCTCCGTCCACTAACGAGCTGAATACTCCGTCATCAGCCAAAAGCATATATGCGACGTATGATATAAAATACGCAAGAATACCCAGAATAGCACTCAAAAGCGCATATCCATAGCCACCCATAGTCTTGACCTTTTTCTCGGTTTTTTCCTGCTCCTCTGCAGTGTCATCAGACTCCTCGACAGGCTCGGATTCTGCCACGGGCTCGGATTCTGCCACAAACTCGGTATTCTCTGCAGACTCAACGGGCTCGGTAGCCTCTGCAGACTCGACGGGCTCGGATGTATCAAGCGCGATATCCTCCGCAGGTGCTTCCTTGGGCGCACAATCGCTGCAATACTTCTCGTCGTCATTTATAATTTTACCGCATTTCTCACAAACCATAATATGTCTCCTTTACAGTAATTCTGTCAAGCTCAGATCAACTTGCATATTTTGCAGTTAAATCAGCTTTATATCTTCATATACACGAAGTCTTTCGGGAGTGTCACTTGCCACGGACAAAATGTATTTTTGCCCCGCGACAGTCAAGGTTCTGCTGATCATCCTTCCCGTTTGGGTGTCATGTTCCTTGGGAATAAAGCATTTTTCACCCGAAAGCTTGAAAAGACTTTCCTTTTGCGACCACTTTTCAAGCAAAAATTCAAGCTTGCCGTCCGTAAGCCTTTGATACTCCTCCGCTTCTCCGTCGTTAAGTATCCTCTCACAAAATCTTTCGGTATTTATCTTGCTCTGCATAAGCTCGATATCAACGCCGACGGGCTTTCGCGAGATCGCTACGCAAACCGCGTCGTGACTGTGGGAAAGCGAAAACTCCACGTGGGGTGACGTCCACTTTCCATTCTCTGATTTTGTGATCTCCATATCCGCAAGCTTTTTGCCGAGGCTTCGCTGAAGTCCGTACTCAAGAAGCTTCCACGCGCAGTATTTTTCGCGCTTCACCCGCTCGCACGAGCAAGCGGATATTTCGTCCCGGCGGGGCTTTGGATATACCTCCCCGACTTTAATATCGGCGGGTATCTGCGCAATATAAACGTCAAGCACGGGCATAGACTGGAAAAGCTTACGTACTGCCTCTGTCTGTGAGCTGTATTTTTCGCCTGTCAGACACTCATACGCAAAATGCTCGCAGTTATTGTAGAGTATATGATAACCTCTCTCTCCAATACGGCTTCGCGCTATTTTTACCGTTTCCTTCGGTGAGCGATGCTTTTTTCGTTCTTTTCTTTCCGCAACACCCACCTCGAGAAAACCGCCCGCCAAAAACATATCAATGTCGCTTGCAAGAACGGCTATTTCAGTATCGGGAATATCTCGGCGCGCGTTTGGCGCAAGTCCAAACTGAATGACCTCGTCATCACTGACGTATATTCCGTAATGATATATACCGCCAAGCTGCACGCGCACCATATCACCCATTGAGGGCTGAGTTAATTCCCACTTCATTAGTTTACCTTTTTCTCAATATAGTCTATAACGTCGCCAACCGTCTTGAAGTCGCCAAATCCTACGTTATCAAATCTGATGTTGAAATACTCCTCAATAGCTATAACTACGTACAAAACACCAACGGAGCTGAGTCCTAAGTCTATCATAAGATCGCTTTTTTCAGTGCAATTATCAATGGCATCGGAGTTATCACCCATAGCCATTTTAAGTATGTCCTTTAATTTTTCGGTTATCTCAATTCTTGTCATTTGTTCTGCTGTCCTCTCAAAATTTTCATGCTGGGCGAACGGACAAAGTCCTTATCGCGTATAACAATTTTACTTATCTGCGCAAAGGGCGGAAGGGTGGGATTTATCTGCTGTACCTTCTCCTTGATATATGCTTCAACGTCGGTTATTCCCTGTGCCTTGAGAACTGCCGCACGAGGAAGGACCTCAAGCGCTAAAACTCCGTTGCTCTCGTAAACGAGGCAGTCCTGAATGCCGTCAACCGCATAGAATTTAGCCTCGACCTCTGCGGGCGAGATATTCTCACCCGAAGAAAGAATAATTATCTCCTTCTTTCTTCCCGTTATGTAAAGGAAGCCCTCATCGTCTATACGAACAAGGTCGCCCGTCTTGAAATAGCCGTCCTCATCGTAGGCTATTGCGCTCTCCTCTTCCTCGCCAATGTATCCGTCCATCATATTGACGCCCTTGAGGTAAAGCTCGCCATCGACGATCTTATAATCAATTCCTTCATAGATATATCCAACCGAATCAGGCTTTCTGAGAGCTTCGGGATTTCCGCTTACGAGATTTGCGCTCTCGGTAAGTCCGTATCCGGGAAGCAGGGTTACACCCATGTTATGATACTCGGTAACAAGGTAGGGCGCAACTGTGGACGCGCCGCAGATGATATATTTTATGTCGTCTCCGAGGAGATTTTTACCAAACTGCTTGGAAAGATTGAGCGCCATTTCTGCAAGCGCGGGAACCAATACGAGAACTGTGGGCTTGAATACCGCAATTTCTCTGAACATGTCCTTGTTGTTGCGGCAGATATAAAGCGTGCTTCCCGTGTAGAGCGAAGTCAACATATTTCTGATAAGACCGAATACGTGGGTAAGGGGCAAAACCAGGAATATTCTCTGCTCGAAAACGTCATGAACACCGTAGCAGCCGTTCTTTGTGCCGCGCATGATCGCTCTGTGAGACAGGAGCGCGCCCTTGCTTCTACCCGTGGTTCCGCCTGTGAAAAGCACTGCGCAGTGCGCGTTGGTATCAACGGTTACAGCATCAGTCTTCTCCTCCGCGGTCTCGTCTGCGGAGATAGTAACCACCTTGGGATTTTTAGCCTTAAGAACACAAAGCTTTTCGCTCAATGCGTTGTCATAAACGAGTGTTGTCAAGGAGAACTTAAAGGAGCATCCAAATACCGTCATCTCGTCAAGATGGGGGGGCATAAGAACAGCAACCGCTCCGAGAGTTGTTATTGCGAGGAATACCTTTACAAAGTCAACTCCGTTGGGGATATACATACCTACTCTGTCGCCCCGCTTTACGCCGTGCTGCTTAAGCACCGTGCGGAATTTGGATACGCTCTCGTCAAGAGCGGCAAAGGTGTACTCTCCCCTGTCAACGACAGCAATATTATTGGGGTAGGTTGCAACACTGTGCGCCCACATATCCGCTACCGTGGGGTAATCTACTATTTTTGCTAACGTCTGCGCGTCTGTGTACTTGTCAAAAACTGTGCTCATTTATTTTTCTCCTTAATTATGTTATTATAATAGTCGCAAAGCTCAAGCTCCTTTTGGCGGATCTCCTCGCTTACACGCGCCATATCCTGCATTGTGGGACGGTCGCCAAGCGCGGTCGCTACGTCAAATAGCTCTCCTATTACTACCCTGCGTCGATGATAGCCCTTTTCGGGCTTAACAAGATATACGGGTAATATTGGCTTTTTAGTTCTGTACGCCATAAGCACGGCGCCCGATTTGAAGCTGTTAACCTCGGTATTATGAAGATTAACTCCGCCCTCGGGAAATATCATTACAGCCTTATCATCATTAAGATATTCAAACACCGCGTGAAGCGAGCTCATACTGAAATTCTGCTTGTCTACCTGAATGCAGTGCATACAGTTGAACATAAAGTGCAGCATTTTATTTTTGTACAGGTCCTTGGTAGCAAGGCTTGCAAGATGCCTGTACCAGAATACGCACAAAAGGATTATGGGGTCCTCAAAGCTCATATGATTTGCCGATATAAGCACTCCGCCCTTTATTTTCTTGGGCTTTTTTCCATTGATGCCATATACCTTTGGGCGCAACCAGATGAGTCCCGGGATCGCGCTCGTTACCTTTACAAGATCGTAAAAGAAATATCTTCCTATTTTTCTTTTTCTCTTAGGCTTCTGACTGTTTGATTTTTGCGTTGAGTTCATTTTCAAGCTCTATTATCTCATTTCTTAGAATATTGTTTATAATCTCAATATTTTCACGCTCGGACAACTCATCGTTGTAAAGGTCACGGGCGTATATTGGTTTACCGATAATAACGTTGTTTCTTGGCTTATTAAAATAATTTGCCTGCGTAAATACGGGAATTATCGGCGCGCCGCTCTCAAGGGCAATATAGACCGTGCTTGGAGTAAACCTGACAGGTCTGTCCTCGTGCGGCTCGGGAATTCTCGCCTCGGGATAGATCTCGAGCACCTGGTTTTTATCCAGGGCTCTTGTTGACTTCTCTATAAAGGAGAAATCGTGAGAATCGCGGTCCACCCTGATGCTTCCCATCGCTTTGAGGAAAAACGCAAACAGCGCGTTTTTCTCATACATAAGCTCAGCAACAAGGCAGCGCAGATTTCTCGTTGGGAACAAAAACATCATCATTGCAAAATCCCACACCGAGCGGTGATTGCTGATAACAATCGCGCGTCCCTTGATATGTCTTGACTGCGCGCGCTTGTCCTGATAGTAGACCTTTGTTCTGAAAAATAATTTTTGCGGTATATAACCTGTGATCTTCACAAACCAGCAAAGAAAAACTCTGAACATCTTACTCTCCTGCTGACTCCTCTGCTACGTACACACGGTTGATGCTGCTCTGGATAAGAGCCAACAATACCATATTCACAGGAAGGATCGGGAATATTACTGCAAGCGCTATCCATAAGCCGAGGCATCCTGCAGTCTTTTTGCCGTACTGCGACAGCTTTGCGGAAAGCATCTTGTGTGACTTTACTGCAAAGTATATTGATCCAAAAGGAACAAAGCAGCAAAGTGCCCACCAGAGCACTCTTCTCTTTACGCCTACAAGCTCCTTGAGAGCCTTGAGCATAAAACCGAGCCAGATGAAGCCGAAAATGAAGCCTGAAAGAATGGTAAGACCTACCTGAACGAATATGATCTCGCCCTTCTCTTCCTTTTCATCAACGTAATTTTCTCCCTCGTATTTAGATATATCGAGGTCGGGATTGGACTTTTTAAGCTCCTTGGCAACAAGGTCGGGAGAATAGTTCTTAGGCATTCTGAAAGCAAGGAAGTATCCCGCGATACATACGATCGCAACGATAAACGGAATTATCATGGTTCCGAAGTTGAATACCTCGGTCGTCTCGGCACCGAATTTTTCAGCAGCCTCGCCTACATTCTCTGCCCATACGATTCCGCCGCCTCTCTTGAAGAAGAGCATCTTGAGGTTCTCGTAAACAAGCGTGCCCGATATAGCGCTGACGATGGATGAGAAGAGTGCCTGCGCCGCAAAATACATTGCGGAATGGTTTATACCCGTAAGCTTTTCCTCAACGCTGGATATCTGCGCGGGAACAAGATAGGACATCATAAAGAACGCGCCTATAGACCAGCTTCCAAGCACGCTGCCCGAGCAAATAATAATGTACTGAAGCATCTTATTGTCGGGAATCATAAACTTTGACGCGAAGAAGAAGGACATAATAGCTACCGCAAAGCCAAGCAGACAGGTCTGGTAGGTAAAGCGGAGTCCCTTCTTTGCCTTTAATTTATTGAACAGATAAAGCATTATCGGTACGGGTGCGAATGCGCAAGTATTTGCAAGCGCCATTTCCGCTCCGTTGAAGCCCATACCGCCGATTATCATCGCGTTCATCGCTACAAGGAACATCTGAAGTCCGAAGAAGGTACAGCAGTTTACAAGGTTCCAGGAATTGAAAAGGCGGTTGCTGAGCGTAAGCTTTATGCTCTTGAAGATGCTTATCTTCTCGGGCTTGAATCCGTAATTCTCGGGATAGCCGTACTTTTCACCCTCTTTGATCATAAAGAGCGGTATGGTTATCGAGAGCATCAGGGGCAAGCACATGAATACAAACTTATCTATATTCATTCTCATTCCGTCAAGAAGAAGCGGAACAAGCGCGTATACCAAGCAATAAGAAATGGTATCAAAGAAGGACTTGTATCCCGAAACGCGAAGTCTCTGCGCCTCATCGGTACATACTGATGAGAGCGAGCCGTAAAATGCGATAAGACACATCGTATAGGTAGCGAAGAACACTATTGCCCAGAAGGCTATCCAGATAGTGTTTAAGAGCTGATTGTCTGCTCCGCCGACGGGTATCCAGCACAGTGCGAAGGATACAGTCATAGGAACCATACATACTGCTATTGCGGGACGGCGACGTCCCCATTTTGTTGAGAGCGTGTCGGTTATATGAGCAAAAGGTACGTCTATTATACCGTCAAAGACCTTACCTATCGCAAAGAGTATGGAAAACAGTCCGGGAAGCACAAAGCAGGTGCCCTGCGCGATAGCCTGGAAGGTCTGTCCTTCTCCGAGAGCCGCCGGGTTGATGGCGTCTGAAAAATACGCGCCCATCAGAATCATCAAAAAGTTAGGTCCGAATCCAGAAAAAGCAAATAGAAATTCTTTCCATTTTGTGTTAAGTGATTTTACCATTTTTTCTTATGTCCTTTTCTTTATAAAGTCACAAATTTCTTTCACTGTAGACAGTGTCTTGTCGAGATTTGAGGGAATGTCGGTGCCGTATTTTGATTTAATACTGTCGACCAACGTAAAGTAGTCCAGGCTCGTGCCTCCGAGATCCATAAAGAAATCGTCGCCAAGCTTTATTTCGTCAGGGCTTATCCTCAATGCCTGAGCAAAAAGCTCCTTGACCTCTCGCTCAAGCTGAGTTGCCGCCTCAAAGAAGACTTCCCTGTTTTCTCCGTCTATAAGATTAAATCCGCCGCCCGCGAAAATTCTCGCTATTCTCTTGCGGCTTACCTTAAACTCACTCGGTGACATGAGCGGATCTGTCGTGACGATTATTCTCTTTACTACCTTATCAACGCGAGTCTCCTTGAGCTGTTCCTTTGCGGACTGCATAATCAGATCAAGTGTTTCGTGTGAATAGCATTTGGTCGCGCTTATTATCAAGATCGGCGTTCCGTCTTCTCCTCTGAAAAGACAAAGCCTGTCTGCATGCGGTATATTCAGCTGAGCCTCGATAGCGTCGGGGGAAATATTTTCTCCGTCACTGCCAATAATCAGATCGTCTGCTCTGCCGTGAACATAGTATCTTCCGTCGGTGCAGGTTGCAAGGTCGCGGCTGCAGAACCATTCGTCGTAATTGGTTTTTGTGCGGACCCCGTTCTGCGTTATACTGTCAGCGCGGGTCTTTCCCTTTATGAGAAGCTCCCCGCTATCCGAGATCTTATACTGTGTATAGGCAAACGGAGAGCCGATCGAGCCGCTGTTGAGTATCTTGTTTTTCGAGGATATCTCAACAGACGTAATTCCAACCTCCGTCATACCGTATCCGTTTGCAATATGGTATCCCACTCCGTTGAAAAATTCAAGTGTCTGCTGCTTAATTGAGCTTCCGCCTGAGATAAGGAACAGCACGCTGTCTCCAAATAGACCGTCGCGCACCTCCTTCAAGGCAAATTTGCGCACAAGCTTGCCCAAAGCCCCGCCTTTGTTTGATAATTTTATCGCCTTGCAGAATTTCGCATAAGTTTTTTCTCCGCGCGCCTCTATCTTCTTGAGCGCCTCGCTATGCACCTTTTCCCATACCATAGGTACGGCGAAAATGTGAGTTACCTTGTGCTTTTTTATTGTGTTAAGCAAGGTCTGAGGACGCATATCCTTAAGAAATACGAATGTACGCGAGAAAAATCCAAACCAGAGATATACCGCTATAAATCCGAAAACGTGATAAAACGGCAGCACTGCAAGGTGCTTTAGCTCGCCATCGTAGTGCCCCTTTATTTCGGGACACAGCTTTATGATATTTGAGCTGTCACATATCTGATAATAGAAATTCTCTCCCGTGTATGAGCATAGCTTTATGCTCTCGCTTGTTCCCGAGGACATAAATATTACCTCGTCGGCAAAGTCCAGCTCGTCATATACCGCCGCGACCTCGCAGGGTTTGATGTCCTCGAAGTTGACCGTTGGGACAGAGAACTTTTTGCCGTCTGAAATTACAGCAAAGACACCGTATTCCTCAATCATTTTTTCAAGGATGGCATCGCTTATTCTGGAGTTCATCAGAATCGGTCTGTAACCGCAGGCGAGTATTCCCCAGAACATTTTGATCCAATCCGACGAGTTCTGCATATACAGTCCGACAATTGAATTATGGGGTGCTACGACAAGCTCCTTCATTGACGGGACAAGCCTCAGTATTTCATCAAAGCACTGCCCGTAGGTAAGCTTTTTTATGCGGTATCCGTCTGAAGTCTCCGCCATTGTGTTCTCGCGCTCGGAAAACATATATCTGAACAAGGTCTTGCAATTTTTCTCCTCGCGGGAGAACAGATCAAGCTTGTAGTTAATATATGCATTTATGCTGTCAAATCCGGCAACGTTTGTTAGTTTTTGCATATCTTCTCCACTCTGTTGAAAATTCAACTGTAAATTATAAATACACATAGTACATTATATAACAAAAGTCGGGAAAATGCAAGAGAATTTGACAAAAAAGTGACGCTTGTAAATGCTGGATGTGAATTTTTTGAGAAAATTATTAAAATATATATTATATTTCTTAAAACAAATAAAAGCATCTTGCAATTTACGATAAAATATGATATAATAACTATGTGTGCTCTGCTCACGCAAAGAGTTGTTTGAAAGGTATGGAGATATGGCAAAATTATATTTTAAGTACGGAGCTATGGGCTCGTCAAAAACCGCAAACGCGCTTATTACAAAGTTCAATTACGAAGAACGCGGAATGAAGGTGTGGCTTATCAAGCCCGCGCTTGATGACCGTGACGGAAAAAATATAGTTCGCTCAAGAATCGGTCTTGAGGCTGAAGCCTTTGTTATATCTAAGGACACAAATATACTTGAGGAGTTTGAAAATCACCGTGACTGTCACGTAATTATTGCGGACGAATGTCAATTCTTTACGTCCGTGCAGATAGACCAGCTCCGCAAAATAGTTGACACGCTCGAGCTGCCTGTTCTCTGCTTTGGTCTGCGCACCGACTTTCTTACTAATCTCTTTGAGGGAAGCCGACGTCTTTTTGAGGTCGCTGACTCCATAAACGAGATAAAAACCATCTGCTCCTGCGGAAACAAGGCTATCGTTAACGCAAGAATTTGCGACGGAAAGGTAGTCACCGAGGGCGGTCAGATACTTATCGGCGGAAATGACTCATATATCGCTATGTGTCACCACTGCTGGAAAAAGGCAACAGAAGAATAATTTATATTAAACGAATAATCAAAAGGAGGATCTTATGCGTAAGCACGAGGAAGTTTCACAGGCTTTAAGTGAGCGTATGGAATATGAAAATGCGACGTCTACGTATATCAGAGTCGGATTTGACAGCAATAACGTTATTCGCCGTCGCCCCGAGGAAGACAAAGCAAGCGTATGGCGTACCCCCTTTATGCGAGATATTGACAAGATCATACATTGTCCCTATTATAACAGGTATGCAGACAAGACCCAGGTATTTTCACTCGTTAAAAATGACGACGTGACCCGCCGCAATCTCCACGTTCAGTTCGTGTCGAGGATCGCCCGCACCATAGGCAACGCTCTGCATCTCAACCTTGATCTCATCGAGGCGATATCACTGGGTCACGATATGGGGCACCCCGCATTCGCGCACACAGGCGAGAAATATCTCAACGAGCTTTACTTCAAGCACACAGGAAAGCATTTTATGCACAATATTCAGTCCGTACGTGTGCTTGACAATATATTCCCTCTCAACATCTCGCTCCAGACACTTACCGACATCGCGGCTCACAACGGCGAGATAGAGCTTGACCAATATGTTCCCGTACCGATATACGACTTTGACGAATTTGACAGAATAATGCAAAAATGCAGTGAGGACGTCAATTTCGCCAATCACCTTATGCCCTGCACTCTTGAGGGCGCGGTAGTTCGTATCTCGGATATTATCGCGTATCTCGGACGTGACCGCCAGGACGCCATTCTTACAAACACCGCTCAGGCGGACGACTTTTACGATGAGGAGATCGGCTCGCTGAATGCCGAGATAATAAATAATCTCGTTGTAAATATTATTGAAAACAGCTACGGAAAGCCTTATATCACGCTTGACGACAAGCACTTTGAGGCTCTGCGCAAATATAAGCTTGAAAACTACGCCAAGATATACAATCAGACGGCGGCTAATACACGCCTTGACCTCACGGTCAAGCCTATGATGGCGGATATTTACGGTCAGCTTCTTGACGATCTCAAGGCAGGCAATAAAAATTCTCCAATCTACAAATTCCACATTGATCCCGTAAGCAATCTGCATTACACCCGCCGTTCTCCTTACGAAAAAACCGAGCCCAACCAGATAGTAGTTGACTTTATCGCGAGCATGACGGACGATTACTTTATCGAGCTTCACAAGTATATGTTCCCGAGCGCCAACTACCCCGTGGTCTACCGCGGATATTTTGATCACATACCCGGAGTATAATTATGTTTGAACAAATATTGGAACAAATTAAAAATTTTGATAAAATAATCATTCACCGTCACAAAAACCCCGACGGTGACGCGCTTGGAAGTCAGATAGGTCTTTATAATATTCTCAAGGACAATTTCCCCAAAAAAGAGATCTACAAGGTCGGAGATATGACCGCGCGCTATTCCTTTATGGATGGCTCTGATATGGATAGTATCGACGACTCCGTTTATTCTGACGCGCTTGCGATAATTCTCGATACGTCCGCATCACATCTTATCTCTGACGAAAGATATAAGACCGCAAAGGCAACGGCGCGTATCGACCACCACATTTTCTGCGAAAAAATTGCGGATGTTGAGGTTACGGACACGTCTTACGAGAGCTGTTGCGGTCTTATCACGGAGCTTGCGGTCGAGTGCGGTCTTGCTCTCTCCCCCGCGTCTGCAAAGGCTCTTTATACAGGTATGGTGACGGATTCGGGCCGCTTCCGCTACGATTCCACGTCAAGCAACACCCACCGTCTTGCAAGCGAGCTTATGAAGCAGAGCTTTGACACCAACGAGATATACTCAAATCTGTACGCCGACGATTTTTCATATATCCGTCTTCGCGCTCAGTTCATACTCAAAATTCAGTTTACTGATTATCGCGTGGCGTACATATACACGGATAAGACCGAGGCTCAGTCATACGGTGTGGATACCTTCACAATTTCTCGCAGTATGGTAAGCACAATGAGCGACATTCGAGGTGTGGACATCTGGGTAAACTTCACAGAAACCGACAACGGCGTGCTTGCGGAGCTTCGCTCAAATAAATTCAACATCAACCCCATAGCCGTAAAATACGGCGGAGGCGGTCATGCCAAGGCAAGCGGCGCGACCTTAAAGGACAGGGACGAGGCTATGAGAATGCTCGACGACCTCAACGCATACAACAAATAAAGGAAGATCACTATGGTAAACCAAAATATGCAGACAGTCCTTGACAAGATCAAGGAATACAATAAAATACTTATCTTCCGTCATTTCCGTCCCGACGGAGATGCGGTAGGCTCAACAAAGGGCTTTGCTGAAATACTCAGACTCACCTACCCCGAAAAGCAGATATACCTTCAGAACATTGATTTTTCAGATTATCTTTCATTTATGGGCGGTGAGGACGAGCTTTTGCCCGATGAGGAATATTGTGACGCGCTTGGTATAATAATTGATACGGGCACTGCAAAAAGAGTTTCCAATCAAAAATTCACGCTCTGCCGCGAGACAGTAAAGATCGACCATCACATTCCGATAGACTCGTATGCAAATTACGAGTGGGTCGAGGAGGAGCGCTCGTCCTCGTGCGAGATGATAGCGCATTTCTACGACACCTTCAAGGACGAGCTTAAGATAAGCTCTCAGGCGGCAACCTATATCTACACGGGCATGGTAACAGACTCGGGGCGCTTCCGTTATCGCGAGGTTTCGGGAGAAACCATGAGACTTGCGGGACTTATGCTGGATCAGGGCATCAATACCGATCTTCTTTATGCAAATCTTTATCTGAAGGAGCTGGAGGACTTTAAGTTTGAGTCCTTCGTTCACAAAAAGATGCAGCAGACAGAAAACGGTGTCACATATATATTTGTCACAAAGAAAATGCAGAAAAAGCTTGGGCTCACGCTTGAGCAGGCAAGCTCGTGCGTGTCCTACATGGACTCTATACGCGGCTCGCTCATCTGGATAGCGTTTATTGAGACTGACGAAAACATCCGTGTGCGTCTGCGCTCGCGCTTTGTTCCCATCAGCGACCTTGCGGAAAAATACCGCGGCGGAGGTCACGCTTGCGCGGCGGGCTCTACCCTTTACTCCAAAAAGGAAATTAAGACCATGCTCTGTGAGGCGGACGAAATAATCAAAAAATATAAGGAAGAAAACGAGGGCTGGTTATGAAAATACTCATTACCAACGACGACGGCTTTGACTCGCTTGGTATCCGTCTGCTTGCACAGTGGGCGCAAAAGCTTGGCGAGGTCACCGTTATTGCTCCCAAGACCGAGCAGAGCGGTACAAGCCACGGCATTGACTTTATAAATCCCGCAGAAATAAAAAAAGTGGATATTATAGACGGAATAACGGTTTATTCTATGGACTCCACACCCGCGGATTGCGTGCGCTTTGGAGTTTACGGACTAAAGGAAAAATACGACCTTGTGCTGTCGGGTATCAACCGCGGAGTAAACGTGGGCGAGGACATAGTGTATTCGGGTACAGTTGGCGCGATCTTCGAGGCGGCAAAGTGCGGCATCCCCGCGGCGATCGCCTTCTCGACATTCCCTACCACACAGGAAGTTGCCGCAGGCTATCTTGACGAGGTCTACGGATATTTCCGCGATAACAGACTGCTTGAGGAAAATAATCTTTACAACGTCAACATTCCCGATAAGGTTGATGGAATAAGAATGACCTATCAGGGCTCTATGTATTACTCGGACGCGTTTGTAAGAAAAGAGGGCGACATTTATATACAGGTTGGCGGACCTGTTCCCGACGTTGAGCCCGACAATCTTGACAGAGACACTGTCGCAATACACAAAAATCTTATAACCGTTACTCCCCTGCTCTTTACAAGAACCAATATGGAGGTCTTTCACAAGTTCGCGACAAAGGAGAATTGACTATGAATAAAAAGAGTATCGGCATAAATATTCTCGGAGGTGTCACCTTCGGATATTCGATAATAGCAAATCTTACGCAGCTTCTCTGGACAGTCTGGCTGACCAAGGAGCAGATACAGACAGGCTGGGGCTTTCCAACAAATATGGAAATGTTCGCGCTTGTGGTTTGGTTGACACAGCTACTCTGCTTGCCTGCCCTGATTCTCGGCGCGGTTTATCTGATACTCCACATCAGAAAAAAATCTGCAAAATGGCTGTTTGTTTCAAACGCGGCTCTGCTTACAACACTTGCGGTTCAGTATATACTGATAAATCTTTTTATAAATTTCTGAAAACAAAAACACCGAAGCCACCTGGCTTCGGTGTTTTTTGTGTTATATTTTATGATCATAGCAATCTCCGCTGGAGAAGGCTAATTTACGCCGCAAGATAATTGAATTTGTCGCAATAGTAAGGCAAAACTGCCGCAATAGTGATAATTCTCGCGTGCGGTCTTGTAAAGTCGTCTCTTATTACCTCGACGTACGGCGTGGGATTATAATCATATTTACTCGATATCGTTCCGCCGCCCGTGATATTGCCGAACATCTCTCCCCAGCCGCCCTCGTAATTGAGGTACTCCTGGAAATCGTTATAGTGATTGTACGTATAGAACACGTATCTCTCGTTGACGTCAATAATATGGTCGCCGTTTTTATCAAGGCGCGTATATACTATTCTTGCCGCGCCGCGGGTGATCTTTGTTCCGTTATTGTATATGGTGGCATAGTAGCCGGGATCACAGTCAGTACCCGTTGTGCCGATATCTATCTCAAAATACGTAAGGTCGCCGCCGCATCCGCTTATGTCGGGAAGCTCGGGCTCGTAGGGGTATCTCGAGGTGTCACCAGTGAATTTAGTGTGATTGAGTCGCAGATACTTTCCCCACGGACTGCTCGTGGGCTTTGTTTTCTTACTGCTCGTATAATTGGGGGGAATATCGCCAAACGCCATTATGTAAGCCGCGACCTCCTCAAGAGTCACATACGCGCCATCCTTATATATGCGATTGACCACCTGACCGTTTTCATCAAGCACAAAATAAGTCTTGCCGTCGGCGGAAAATCTCGCAGACGTATTGCGGATATACATTCCGTCGTCCATAGGTCTGTTCTCTGCTATCGTGGGTTTCTGATCTTGCTCGGATATGTCACCCGACATAAGATAGTGTATGGTTCTGTAATACGCGTCGGACGCGCTGACCGCGGGAGTGTAGTTTTCATAAAACTTATCGACATTTACGTTTGCATACGGGTCAGCCGTAAATACGGGACCTTCCTCATAGGGATCCGTTGTCGGTGCTTCTGTCGGAGCATTGGTAGGCTGCTCTGTCGGAGCATTGGTAGGCTGCTCTGTCGGCGTATCCGTTGGTAGTTCTGTCGGAACATCGGTAGGCTGCTCCGTCGGCGCTTGTGTGGGCGCATCCGTTATAACCTCGGTGGGTATGTCCGTTGACGGAAGCTCGGGGGTGCTATTACATCCCGCAAGTATGATCAACGAGACTAAAAACAGGACTAACAGTCTTTTGAATTTATTTTGCATTTATTTTTCCTCGTCTGTAATATTATCTAAACTATTATATCACAAACCTATATAAATATCAAGTAGAAAATGAAAAAATTGCCCCCTGCCATCTGGCAGGGGGCAAAGCTGAATATTATAAATTATCCAACTGCGTAGAAAGAAATTTCGAACTGATCGTCCAAATTGGATGCGCCATAAGTGCTCCAGTTGGAGTACTTAGTGTACCACTCAAGATAGTTGCCGCGAACTGTATTCTTAACGTAGAATATACCTGCAGAACCAGCCTTAGCTTCAAGAGTCCAAGAATTGTTAGCACCATCAACATTTAATGAAGCTTTGTCGTCAGCCATAGCGATAACATCACCTGTAAGAGATGTGAAGGTGTAAGAACCGTCACTGTTCTTTGTTACTGTAAACTTTTCAGCATCAGTAAGTCCGGAGATACCGCCGGAAATGTCTTTACCAACATTGTAATAACCTGTCTTTTCAGTAGACAATGCCATGTTATAAGCAGGAGCTGCGATAACAACTACGTCACCGTCCTTGAGCTCTGTAAGAGCTACGGGACCTGTGGGAACCTCGGGATCGGGATCGGGAGTAGGTGTGGGATCGGGATCGGGTGTAGGATCAGGATCAGGAGTGGGCGTAGGATCGGTATTATCACCACCTGTGCTACCGCCTGCTACAACAACCTCGATTGCTGTAACCTGTGCCTGGCCGTTAGTAGCGGTTCCTGTGTTGCCAACGCTGAATGTGACAGACGCAGCATTAACGCTTACTACGGTATCAGATGCAATATTCTCTCCGTTAAGAGTAAGACAACCTGTATTCTTAATATCATAAGAAACCTTTACAGAAATTATTGTTCCCTCAGATACAGAAATGGTAAGTTCAGGAGACTCGTTCTGGTAAATTCTCCAGCTTACGTTGCTATCGTAGTACTTACCTGTGTTGTAGGAAGGATACTGAGGATTGCCGTACTGTGTACCGTTTGCTGTAATAGTAATGTTACCTATGGTAATCGTGTTGTACATAGTACTGTTTGACCAACCGTTAGCATCTGCATAATCAGCTATAACAACACTGGAGGTTGTTGTACCTGTAGGAACCTCGGGCTCCTCTGCACCACAAACGGAGCATACGCCGTCTACGTAATCATGCTTAATTGTGCGCTTGTCACCGCAAACGTTACATTCTGCATCGCAAGCGTTGTCATACGCGTGAGTTATAGTACGTGCTTCCTCACAAACGTTGCAAGATGTGTCGCAATCGTTATCGTACGTATGTGTACCTGTTGCTTCGCGGGTAGCACCGCAATTATTACAGCTTGCATCGCAATCGCCGGAATATGTGTGCTCACACTCGGACTCCTCGAATGCAACAACGTAAACGAATTCCTGGCCTACGCCTGCCATCTCGATTGTTCCCTTGTAGTTCTTAATATAACCGTTAGCTGTGATTGTATCGCCAACCTTCATGGAGGTCATTCCATCCATAAGGTTGATTGTGTAAATAAGGAATTCTGTTGTGCCGTCTGTAATATATACGTTCTTGTAGTAGCCGCCCTTTTCACCGATCTTAGTGATAACGCCCTTTACAAAGAACTTCTGCTCGGAGTTTTCTCCATCTGCAAGGGACTCGTTGAACTTAACAGCCTGAGTTGTTGTGATAGGTGCTTCAAGAGTACCGTAGTTGATTACGGTGTCAGCCATATCAACGCCGCAAACGTCGCACTTGCCGTCAGAACCTTCATCCTTGTGCTCGATCTTACGTGTTGCGCCACAAACGTTACAGGATGCATCGCAATCATTTTCGTAAACGTGGTCTGCGGGCTGACGCTCTGCGTTACATACGTTACACTTGTCGTCGCAAGCGTTATCGTAGGTGTGAGCAGTCTCTACCTCACGGGTCTCGCCGCAGAGGTTACAAGTTGTATCGCAATCACCTGCGTAGGTGTGCTGACAATCGGCTGCGTCAACCATTACTACAAGGTGTGCTACGAAGGATGTAGAAGCCTTGGAGATCAAGGATGCGCTGAATGTATTGTAGGTACCGTAAGTACCCATATAGTACGTGCCGTCCTTAGAGTCTGCACCTGTTACTTCAGTTGTGAAAGTCTTGAGATTTGCGTCCCATTTGTAAACTGTAGCCTGTGTTGTGCTGTAAATAACGTTTATATGCCAAGCATCATTGTTGTATGCGGGAACTATGCTAATATATGTCTTGTCCTCGCCTACCATTGTGTAGAGCTTGTATCCACCGTCAACTACCTCAACGTAAACGTCGATAGCTTCGGTGTAATCAGTTGTTGTTGCGAAATAGTAGCCGCTCATCTCACCGTTGATGAAGAGGTTCTGACCAAGGTTGCCCTGAGTGAGCATGAACTTGTATGCAGTACCTGCAACGGGGGTATCAACTATAGAAGGAATTGTTGTGGGCTTAGCGTCAACTGCTACTGTGAACTCAACGGTCTTTGTTTCATTACCGATTGTAAGGGTTGCAGTAAGCTTAACTGTCTGAGCCTCATCCTGAAGTGTGATAACAACCTTGCCGCCGTCAACTACTGCGCAAGCATTGTCGGATATCCAGGAGATAACTACGTCGGAGTAGGTTGCTCCTGCTGTGGGAAGTGTGAGTGTCGTGTTCATGTGAACAGCGGTGTCAACTGTGAGGTTGCCTGCCTCGTATTCAACCTTCTCTGCATCTGTACGCTCAACCATCTGGAAGTTGTTGAAAGCGTCAACAGTTACGGGAACGAGGTAGATAGCGCCGTTGTAAACGGAAACGATACCTGTAGCGTCAGCAAGGTAGCCGCGCTTTGCTGTGTGTGTGCTCTTGAATGTGGTCTGCTCTGCCTTTGTGATAGCGCAGGTGGAGCCGGAAATTCTGATGTAGGATTCCTTACCTGCAAGTGCGAACTGGTAGTAACCGGAGGATTCTACCTGACCTGTGATCTCAACGCCCTTGATTGTAACAAGTGCGCCCTGGAGAGCAACGAGATCCTTATCCTTAAGGTTCTCTGCGTTTGTATATGCTGTTGTAATATCGATAGGAGTTACGGGAGTCTTTTCCTCTTTTACGATCTTTACGCCGTTGGGCTTAAGCTCGTGAGTACCACTGTAGATATCCTTTGTACCGGATGCTCTTACAGTCATACCGATCTCGATACCAAGAGTTGCGGGATCGTCTGCCATACCGTAAACGTAGTAACCGCCGTTTGTCTCAGTATCCTGAAGGAAGATGCAGTTATTGGATGCGCCGTTGAGGGACTTGGAAACCATACCTGTTACAACGCCTTCAACGATAAGGAAGTCACCTGCTTCTGCTGCATAGTACTCTTCCCATGTTGCGGGATCGAAGGTTACGGAACGGTTGAATTCCTTAACAACACTGTTGCCCTCTGCATCGGAAACTGTTGCAGTGAGAACGTAGTCGAAGGATTCATCACCGGAATCGGGAAGGTCAACAAGAACTGTGCCGTCGCCGTTGTCGGTGATAGTGATAGTCTCTACAGAGACTGTCCAAGTCGGAGGCCAAGCGGTCTTAGGAAGACAATGTCATAAATCAACT
>JAZQKI010000007.1:0-16545 GCA_045542075.1 Eubacteriales bacterium | reverse complement strand
GATCTCTTCTTCAGAGAATGTTTAAAACCATCACAAAATCCCGGCTCATCAGAGCCGTGATTTTTCATAGTAATCACAAATATTCAAAACTTCTTATCATCCGTCGCGGGATTATCTATAAGCTGACCGTCCTGGGTAAAGCGCGAGCCGTGGCAGGGACAGTCCCACGTGTGCTCTGCCCTGTTATACTTGAGAACACACCCCAAGTGAGGACATCGGGGGGCTGTGGGTGTCACCCAGCCAAGCAAGGACTCGCCGAGATTGCAGAGGAGCTGCGTGCGAAGCATACTTCTTGACGGTGCGAACACCTCGGCGTACTTATTATCCCTGCCCCTGACCAAATCCGTAAGCATCATAGCCGAAAGCATACTGTTCGTCATTCCCCACTTGTTAAAGCCCGTAGCGACGTAAAGATTTTCCGTACCAAGCGAATACTGTCCTATATAGGGCACTCCGTCAAGCGTCATACAGTCCTGAGTTGCCCATCTGTGAGTTATTTTTGCATTTGGATAGTGCTTTTTTGCAAACAGCTCAAGCTCGTTATAGCTTCCTCCCTGCTTGCCCGTGCGGTGACCTCCGCCACCGAGCAAAAGGTTGTCGCCGTAGCTTCTAAAGGATAGCCCTTTTGTGTCAGCGTCAACGTACATTCCGCCCGTGTGTTCCGCTCCCGACAGACATAACACGTACGAGCGGTGCTGATACATCTTCACAAAATACAAACCGTGCTTGTTTATTATGGGAAAATGCGTCGCCATAATTATTTTTTTTGCCTTGATTTTTCCTCGGTTTGTCAGCACCCCGTCAGGTGAGAACTCCAAAGCCTTTGTCCGCTCAAATATATTAAGCCCCTGACATATATGCGACACAAATTTCAGCGGATCAAACTGCGCCTGATTATCAATCCTGACCGCGCCCACAGTATCCACGGGCAGATCTATATGCTTTTCATAATACGCTCTGATGCCTATTTTCTGAAACGCGCGAGCTTCCTCCTCTATCGCTCTTTGATTGCCTGTAGAATAAACAAAGGACGGCTGCTCTTCAAAATCGCAATCAATCTCGCGACACATCTCCTTATATTTTGCAAGCGCATCATTCTGCGCCTCAAAATATAGCCTCGCCTTATCAATACCAAACTTTTTTATTAGCTCATAGCACAAAAGTCCGTGCTGTATAGTTATTTTAGCGGTGGTATTTTTCGTCACTCCGCCGCATATCCTGTCCGCCTCAATCAGCGCATAGTTAACCCCTGCATCCTGAAGGTGTCTCGCGCATAAAATACCCGCCAATCCACCACCGACAACAAGCACGTCAACGGATATTTCGCCGTCAAGCGCGTCAAATTTCGGTATTTTTGAATTTTCACTCCATATTGATTCCATTTCTACGCCTCCAAGTCTTGCTCTGCTTTATTATGCGTAGAATTTTGGGAAAATATAATTTTTTCAAGCTGTCAAAAAATATCAAAAAAGCACCCCTCGGGGTGCTTTTTGGTTCTTGCAAGTATTAAATTTTAACAAATCAACATTATTTGTTATCAATAAATTCTTGCTCGCTATTTATTAGGGCATCAGCCATTTTCTCTGCTTTGTTGAGTTGATCCCCATCATTCACGTCCGACCAACGTATCAATTCCATGCGGGTTTCACCAATCTCTTTATACTCCTTAAGGAACTGCTGACAATAATCATCATACTGATTTTTATCAACCCGATTTCCGTTAACGTCATAAAAAAGTCCTTCTTTGTCGTACACCGATTTTGCAAACAGTCTTTCTGTTTCAAGATCAAAATCTTCAAGATCTATATTCTTGGACAAAAGACTCGTCGATTGTATCCATCCAAAGTCAAAGGAGCGCATAGTTCCCTCCGCAAGTACAACGTATTCCTCGTTATGTTCAAAAACACACAGGTACACATCCGAACCGGTACTATACTGCGCCGCATCATAATAAACGAGCATTTCGCCCGACTCAAGATCATAAATTTCAATAAATATGTTTCCCAACGAGCCGCCGGGATAGGCGACAAATACCTCGGGCAGATTGTCAAAATTTATATCCATGAGTCCAACGGCATAGTTGCCGGGCTTTTCATTTACGGTTGATAAAATTTCGGTCAAATCATCTTTCCAAGTATTCTTTTCTTGTTGAGAGATGAAGGTCGGCTGTTGGGGTTTTCCATCTTCTTTTTCATTTTTGTCTTGGTTGTCAGTCTCTGAGTTTTTGCAGGATACAGCACAAAGCAGCATAACCCCACACAATAAGACCGCTAAAATTTTCTTCATTTTATCCACCGCCTTTCTGATTTAATTCTAACATATACCAGCAGTAGAGTCAAGAGACCATTCCCAACAATATACGCGCTTGATGACATCTATATAAAAAGCACCCCTCGGGGTGCTTTTTGCTTTAACCAATTTTTCTGATATCAAAATCATCCGCAGCAATACTCGTCATACATTTCAAGTATCTGATCCATAAGCTCGGGGTCGGGCTCGAAGCATAATTTCTTGTCAAGATGTGCATTCATAAACTCCGCCTTGGTCTCGGCGTTATATTTTTTTCCGTTTTCCTCAACGTAGCGCTTGTAATCCGCGTTCAGCTGTTCGCGGTAGAGCGCCGACTCATCCGAATAGAAAACATTGTCATGTCCTCTATCCTCGTAAAAGACAAACCCAAATCTGTCGTTATCGCCAAAGATCTCGTATAGCTTGCCATATCCATACTCCGCGGGCACAGTTGCGTCCTGCCCTCCGTGTATTACCATCACGCCCGCATCACACCCCTGCATAGCCTCGACAGCCGACATATCCGCGTATTTTTTGCCGAATTTAAGCTTTTCGTACGCGTCAAGATACAGCATACCAAAGCCCACCGTGGGACCCGCAAATTTTTTGCCCTGATAGGATAGCATATCCTCGCTCTCGTTAAAGCCTGCGACCATCACCGCCGCCTTGACGTCGGGGTGAAACGCGAGCACGTTGCCCACCGAATATCCACCCCAGCTATGCCCGAACAGCACTATCGGCAAGTCCTTGTACACTTCAAGCGATTTGACGTGACACAGTGCGCTGTCAAGATCAATAAGTCCCTGCGGCAAGCCTCTGACTGATCGCCCGCCGCTCTCGTCATTGCCGCGCGCGTCATAGGAAAATACGTAGTATCCGTTGTCGGCAAAGTAATCAACAAACGGCATATATGTGTTATGTCCGCCACCGCCAAGCCCGTGTGCTATTACAACCACGCCCTTGACTATATCCTCCGACTTTGAGTATTTATATCCCGCGAGAGTTACGCCATCAGAGACAAAATCGCTTCTCTCCACCGCCAAGCCCTCAAAATCCTCAACAGAATACTCAAGCCACTCGGCAGTTTCATACCTCGCACCGAAAATAGCCTCGTATATTATCACGGTGGAAAGCGGCATGACAACAAACAAAAAAGCCAACGGCACACTAACGGCAATTATTATCAGCCTTTTTTTAGTTTTTGACACACACTCACCGCCTTTCGTTAAATCATTTCTTTATAATTATTTTACCACGAATGTGACTACGAGTCAAGAAAATTCTTATTTTCCTTGTATAATAAATAATTCCAACACAAAAAGCACCCCTCGGGGGTGCTTTTGTGTTTAGTTACTTTCGCAATGTTTTTTGTTCCGTAGCCGTTTTGCACCTTGAATTATCAAGTGTATCAACATCTCCACGCCAAAGAACAAGGCAATATTCAAAAACGGCATAACATACGGCGAAACCGACTCGTCAATCATATAAAACGGGTCGCGCACAACGAAAAACCAGTTGAAAAAGTGCGAATAGTTCTCTGACGTTCCGTTATACATATAATTTCCGAGCATAGCCCACAAGGTCATACAAGCAACAACTATCAGATCACGATGGCACTTTTTTATGCTTATATTATCCCTTTCATATACCAGGGTAAGAAATCCGTAAACAGTCATCACGCTATGAAAAATTAGGGTTTGTATCACGCGGTAGGATAGCGGATGCACCGCGTGCCACATCACTCCCGCAGGATAAATAAGGTAAACAAGATTAGAAATAAATCCGAGCATAACAAACGACGTGCGGTACTTTTCGAGAAAAGGAATACGGTGGCTCAAAAAGCACATCACACACATAGCGGTGCAGGCGTGAAACGGCAGTTTTTCAATATCAATTTCACCGTACGCCAGCGGCATAAGAAAGAAATCCGCCACATACAGACCAAACGCAATATCTACAAACATTCTTGCGGTCTTTTTCTTATTGGCTTCAGGTCTGTTTTTCAGTAAAATCAGCACGGCAACAATAAGTGCCACCGTCACAGCAATATAAAGAAAATGCCAGGGACTGAACAGTCTGAAAATCTCACCGCCCTTTTTATCCGACAACAATCTCTGTAAAAAAGAATACATATCTTCACCGCCTTCCTATTCTATATTTTATCACAATCGCAGCTTCAAGTCAATATAGGTGTACAATGTCCGAGCCACTGTTTCCTTGCCGCAAAAAAAGCACCCCGAGGGGTGCTCTTTTTGTTTATTAACCTGTTATATTGTAGTATTTTACATACCAGATAACCGTAAGGATTATACCAACGGTAAGGAACAACAGACCTATAAAGAGGATCGCGTGGTCGCTGGATTTCTTCAGCTCCTTGATCTTACGCTCGCGATAATCGGCGTAAACCTCATGCTTTGCTCTTCCCATAGGGATAAAGGCAAGCACAACGTTTCTCAATACAAATCCAATTCCCAACAGCGCACCTTCACCCGTGACAAACAAAAGTCCGGCAAAGAGCGTCATTAGAAGTCCCGAAACAACAAATCCGTCAGCCGCGATCTGCATGTTCACAGCGGGGCTGTGAGTGAAAAAGCCTTTTATCCAGAACACTAAAACCGTGATAAGACAAGCAACACCAAAACAAATTATATATTTTATCAATAATTGTTTGTTTTCCTTTTTCACTGTGCTTTAACCTTCCGTTTCATCATTTAGGATCTTCTTGTATTTTTCCTCTTCGGCGTCATTACAGTACACAAAATGTCCGGGGCTGACCTCACGGAACGAGGGCATATCGGTGGAATAATCGTGCTCTGCAATAGGATTGTACGTAATTCTTACACGCTGCTTTTCATATACGGGGTCAGGCAAAGGAATTGCCGACAAAAGCGACTTTGTGTAAGGATGCAAGGGATGCTTGAACAACTCGTCCGAGTCTGCAAGCTCTACCATCTTACCGAAGTACATAACACCGATTCTGTCAGAGAAGTATTTAACTACAGACAAATCGTGCGCAATAAACAGAACGGTAAGTCCCTGGCTCTCGCGAAGGTCGTTTAAGAGGTTGATAACCTGCGCCTGAATAGATACGTCCAGCGCCGAAACAGGCTCGTCTGCAATGATCATTTCAGGCTGCATAACGACAGCTCTCGCAATACCGATACGCTGACGCTGACCGCCCGAAAATTCGTGAGGATAACGGTCCGCATGCTCGCGAACAAGACCAACCGTTTCAAGAATTTCGTAAACTCTCCGGTTGATATATTCCTTATCCTTTATACCGTTGATGATCATTCCCTCCGCAATAATGTCACGAACCGTCATACGGGGATCGAGAGATGCGATAGGATCCTGGAAGATCATCTGTATCTGAGTTGTAAGCTTGCTCTTTTTAGCAATGCTGAGCTTGGTTTCGTATTCCTTCTTGAGTGCGTCGAGCTTTACTTTATCGCTCTGCGCCGCTCTGAACTTATCGGCATACTCAACCTCAAGCTTTCTTACCAAGGAGTCCGCATATCTCTTATTTACACCCTTGCTGTCAACCTTTGCAGCGTGGATAAGAACTCTGTTCTTCTCAATGGTTTCGTCAAGCTCTGCGTTGATCTTTTCGATCTCAGCCTTGATAGCTTCCTTTCTGCGATCATCTACGTTCTTTTCAGACTTAAGAAGCTCTATCTTCTTCTTTGCTTCAGCACGAGCAGTTTTGATAGCGTCCTTGTAGGAACGTGTTCCCGCGCTGATTCTCTGGCCCTTGAAGTAGACGTTACCCGAGGTAATGTCATAAAGTCTGATTATCGAACGTCCTGTAGTTGTCTTACCGCAGCCCGATTCTCCAACAAGACCAAAGGTTTCGCCTCGTCTTATCTCAAAGCTTACGTCATCAACTGCCTTAAGGTCCTTGCGTCCCAAACGGAAATACTGGCAAAGATGGTCTACTTTTAACAATACTTCGTTATTTTTATCCATTATTGCCACCTCTTTCTTTCATTCGCTTGATACGCTCGGTAATGATCTTGGGTACCTCGACCTTGGGAGCGTTGGGGTGGAGCAACCATGTTGCCGCATAGTGTGTGGGGGAAACCTCAAACATAGGCGGCTGCATCTCGAAGTCGATCTCCATTGCATACTTACTTCTTTCTGCAAACGCGTCTCCAACGGGAGGATATATCATATTCGGGGGTGTACCGGGGATAGCGTCGAGCTTTTCATTTGTATCAAGGTCGGGCATAGAGGAAAGCAACGCCCACGTGTAGGGATGCTGAGGGTTATAGAATACCTCTTCAGCAGTGCCGTATTCCACTATTTTACCTGCATACATAACGGCAATTCTGTCCGCCATATTCGCAACAACACCAAGGTCGTGCGTAATAAAGATAATGGACAGATCGCGCTCATGCTTGAGCTTGTTGATAAGCTCGAGTATCTGAGCCTGAATGGTAACGTCAAGCGCGGTAGTAGGCTCGTCACAAATAAGGATATCGGGGTTTGCGGAAAGCGCGATAGCAATAACTATACGCTGACGCATACCTCCGGAGAATTCAAACGGGTACTGTCTGAAACGCATTCTCGCCTCAGGAATACCAACCTCCTCCATAAGCTTGATAGCCTTTTCCTTTGCAATACGCTTTGTAAGCTTATAAACTACCTGAGACGCCTTCTCCTTGAGATAATCAACTATCTCTACGCAACGCTTATCAATATCAACGTTTGCGGCGTTATCAACGTCTGCACGGAATTTATTCATTACACGGTTAAGAACAGAAACAATGATCTCGATCTGTTCCTCAGGAAGAATTACTGACTTAGGAATAACGTTCCAATCCACAGTCTTGCCCCTTGCAATCAGAGCCTCCCTCTTTGCGGTCTGACGCGCAAAGCGAGCCTCCTCCTTGGGATTGTTCTTGATATAGAAGAAGTACTTCTCTATTTCTCTTTCAAGCGCGCCGCCAAAGGTGTACGCTACGTTATCCTTTATAACCGCAAGTGGATCTATTGCCGCAAGAACACTCTTGTTTACGCTCTTGCATACAGTTTCCGCATCACGCGAGGTAAAGTTGCCCGCCTTGAAGAAATCAACTGCATTTTGCAATGCGATAAGCGCCTTTTTCTTGTTCTCAATAGTTTTATTATAGGAATACTGAACCGCGATCTTTTCAAGAGCGAGGAAGGAATCCATAAAGTTTTCCATAAGGAACTTATACGCAACCTCATTTGCCTCGTCAGCTGACATCTGGCTGAGATCGGTATTAGGATTCATATATACGTAGTATCCTATTCTGAAGAAGTTATGCTTAGGCTGATCAAGCATTTCCTTGGCGGTTTCCTCAATTTTCTTAAGAACGTCAAGGGTTTCAGCCGTTGCTTCCTTTTTGGGAGCATTCTCAAGAGCAGCAACATAACCCCTGAGGACGTCGGCATATCTCGCGACAAAGTATCTGTCGTTTATATCCTCGAGCTTGCCCGACACACGCTTGAGAGTTGAAGCGACGTCAACCTTCTGATTCTTTTCAACAAGGAAAAGGAAGTCTTCAATTATCGCGATCATTTCCTCTGCTGCGTTGCGCGAGGCGTCATAGCTGTTTTCAAGCTTTATTGCCTGAATGTTGAAATTGTCAAATGTCTTTATATATTTGTCAACCTCTGCATCGGTGACAGTCATGTTGGCACTCTCAGCAAGCGCCTTCTTCATCATGTCTGACAAGATGGCAAGCGTTTTGTTAAAGGTCTCACGGCCTTCCTTGCGATTCGCCTTGTTTTTGAGAAGCATCGCCTCGGTTATCTGTCTACCGATACGCATAATGGGGTTAAGAGCAGACAACGGATCCTGGAAGATCATTGCGATCTTATCTCCGCGGAGCTTGTGCATTTCCTCCTCGGGAATACGCACAAGGTCCTGTCCGTCGTAAAGTATCTCACCGTTCTCGTAGATAGCGTTTACCGCGGAAATACCCATAATTGCCTTTGAGGTTACGGATTTACCCGATCCCGATTCTCCAACTATTGCCAAAGTCTCGCCCTTATAAAGGTCAAAGGAAATATTTCTGACTGCCTGCACCTTACCTGCGTCCGTACGGAAGGATATCTTCAAATTATTAACTGATAATTTAACTTCTTTATTCATAATTTAATCCTCCGATCCTCTGAGTGACGGGTTGAACGCATCGCGCAAGCCGTTACCGAACAGGTTGAAGCTGAGCATCAACAGAACAAGGAATGCGCAGGGGAAGAGTGCCACGTATGCTCTGTAGAACTCACCCGTCTGGAATGCCTTTTGTCCTGCGTTGATCAGTGTACCTACACTGGTAAGCTTTCCGGACTCAAGGTTGATGATACCCAGATAGGAAAGGCTTGTCTCCGAATATATCATTGAAGGAATTACCAGAGCCATGCTCGTAACTATCGTACCAAGTCCGTTCGGGAAGATATGCTTGAACATGATTCTCGCATCGCTCGCTCCAAGTGTTCTTGCAGCAAGAACGTATTCCTGGTTCTTGAATCGGTAGAACTGCATACGGGTAGTGTGCGCCATACCTATCCAGCCTGTCGCGAAGAAGGAGATAAACAGAACCAATGCGCCCTGGATATCTGACAGCTGATACAATGCGTGCTCCAGAATGAAATGACCCATATGGTATTTCAGAAGCGTGATAATGATCATGGACGGGACTGATCCGAGTATTTCGCAGAATCTTTCCATAGCAAGGTCGAGCTTGCCTCCGAAATAACCCGAGATTGATCCCCAGATTACACCAACGATGAAGTTTACGACCGCTACAACGGATGCGAAAATAAACGAGAATCTTGCACCGTATGCAAGGCACGAGAAGATGTCCTTACCTGTTTCAGTAGTACCGAACAGGAAGAGAGGCTCCTTAACCTCAGCGCGAACCTTGTCGGCATATTTTGCTGTCTGAGTATGCTCGTAGATATAGTACTCGTAGTATTCAACTCTTACCTCGATCATACCGCTGAGCAGGGGCTGACCGTAAGCGTAGAAATACTGCTTTTCTTCCTTCATTACCTTACCGTTCTTGTCTCTGACAACTTCTCCGTTCTCATCTATGACGGTCGCAAGCTCGGTAATGCCGTCCTCACCCTCAATTCTGAGTGAGTTGTACTCGGGAATACTTGCGGCTGAAGGATCGTTGACCTCGTATTTCCAGTAGTTAGGTATGATATTGCCGTCCTCGTCAAGCAAAGGACGAACTGTAGATGCATTTTTATCAACTACCTGGTAGTAAATGTTCGCATCATACTTATTCTTTTCCTTTGTAGGTCTGTCGGAACGCTTTACAACAGGATAAAGAACCTGTCTGCCGGTTTCATTCTGATATTCCTGGATCTTGGCAAACTCCTCGGGAGATACCTCCTTGTATTTACCAAATCCCACGCCGTAATAGGTGTCATAGCGGTACGTATAGCTGGAACCGTCCTCGCTAACGGTATAATCACCGTTCTTGATGACTTCCCTACCCGTTTCGGAGGCGAGAGCCAGGTCCTTGAGATAACCGAGATAGTTGGTATTCTTTTCCCTGCAGCCATCCCAGAAATTTATGCCACTGTTTGCGAAAAGATTTGACTTAGGCGTTACGTACGCATACGTCATATCGTAATAAGCGGGTGTGTAGGGTGTGAACAGGGGTGCGATGATAGCAAAGAGTACCAGGCACAAAATTACAACACCGCCGACGACGGCACCTTTATTCTTACAGAAACGGCGGAAAGCGCCCTCAAAATAGCTGACAGCCTTGGTGTCAAACTTTTTATCGTGGTTAAGGTCGGATCTCTGCGCAAATTTGAATTTTTCAACGGGGATGTTCTGGTATTGATTATTATTAGTCATACTTACTTCGCCCCCATTCTTATTCTCGGATCTATGATTCCGTAGCTTATGTCAATAACTATTCCCGCAGCCAAGCTGATCAAGGTATAGAAGCCCGACAAAAGCATAAACGCGTCGTAGTCCTGGTTGGTGATAGCGAGCAGGTAAAGTCCGCCCACACCGTTTACTCCGAACAGCTTCTCAACGATCAGCGAGCCCGAAAGGACCGCGATAAATTCACTGAGGATCGAGGGGAATATTACAACCATGGAGTTACGCATAGCGTGACGGAATATAGCCTGACGCTTGGTCAGACCCTTCGTTCTCGCCAAAAGCATAAACTCGCCTGTCAGAACCTCGGAAAGCTCCGCACGGGTATAACGCGCGTATCCCGCAATAGAGCCAAGACAAAGCGCAAACACGGCGGGAAGCATTGACTTGAATACCGGCCAGGTGAAATAATCGTTGCTTTCCGACATCATCAGTGGGAATAGCTGCAGTCTGAAGCAGAACACGTACTGGATCAATAGCGCCAATACTATGGACGGTAGCGATATCAACAAAATTATAAATACGTTGATAACCTGGTCCTGCCACTTGTTCTTCTTAAGCGCAGCCAAAATACCCAAGCCGAGACCGATCGGAACACCGATCAGGGTTGAGTAAATATTGATTAAGATTGTAGGGGGAAGCTTCGGGATGAACACTTCCTTCCAAATGTCCTTGCCCGCGTATCCCGGAAGAGTTGTTGCGATACCAAAGTCGCCGTCTTTTACTATCCTCTTGATATAATTTCCATACTGAATAAGTATCGGAACTCTATCATATTCAAACGTTCCGTTTTCTCCCTCGCGGACGTTGGTGATCCAACCTCTGCCCTCGAGAGTTGCCATAACGACGTCAGCGTCCTGACCGGGGAGAACGTTTGTGGGGATAGGAAGGAGCTTGATGAGTACAAAACACATCGTAAAAATGATGAGGAATGTAAATATCATCAACCCCAAGCGCTTGGCCACATATTTAAACATATACATAGGTTTTTCTCCTCTGTTTTGTTGTTTTCCAATTTATAGCTGAGCCCCAAGGGCTCGGTGGTCCAAAGCATCCTGCACGCACTGCTCTGCGTGCTAAAAAAACACTTTAATTTTTCAACTTACTGTTGATAGATTCGAAATAGTCTCTCAAATAACTTGCTATTATATCAATAGCATTACCGTTTTTCAGTCTTTTTTGCGATTTTTATTATATTTTTATAGAGTATATATCTCTTATAAATGCGCAAATCAGCGGTGAGCGCCTTGGCTCACCGCCGTTTGCATTAATTATTGAATATCTAAATAATCAGTTATTCTGATGATTATTCGGACTTCTTGTACTCGCTGGAGAGGTCACCGTTGTTAGCCTTAACGTAATCTGCCCACTCAGCGTCTGTGTAGTTAACTTCCATGTATCTGATACCGCCGAAGCCCATGAATGTGTGCTCAACGTCAGAGAAGTAAGAGAACTTAGCACCAAGGAAGGATCCACCACCGTCAGCGATAAGCATAACGGAACGGCTCTCCTTAATGGTGAGCTCTTCAAGAGCGGAGAGGATGGTAAGTCTTGCTTCTACAGGAGCAAAGCCTTCACCCCAGTTGTACTTCTTAGCCTGATTTTCGCTCTCTGCGAGACCGTTGAGGCAGAAGAACCAGTTCTGAACGCTCATTGTGATTGTCTGACCTGCGCCCTCATAGTCGCCCTCAGGCATTGTGAGAGTCATGTTGATTGCGGATGTATCCCAGTACATGTGGTAGTTAAGATCGTCATCGGGGTTAACGAATGCGCCTACGATATCGAAGGGGTTGAATGCGTTACCAGAGAAGCCGTAACCGAAACCGATCTGAGTCTGACCTGTACGGAATGCTTCTGCCCACTGGTCACCAGCGGATGCGTCGAATACAACGTCGATCTTACCCTCAAGCTCTGTGCCCTTGGTAAGCTCGTCGAGAACACCCTGGAGGTATTCAGCTCTGAATCTCTGCTTATCTGTATCAGAGGAAGAACCGTATACGAGAGTGATGGGCTTAGAGGAATCATAGCCATACTTCTCGGGATCTGCGAGGAGGATAGCAATAGCTTCCTTCATCTTTTCCTTTGCAGCTGTGGGGTTGTAACCTGTGAGCTGCTCGTAAGCGTCGTCAGTGGAAACGTTCTTATCTGTCCAAGTGCCGTCAGCATTCTGAGTGAAGCCGTAAGCGCGGAGGATACCCTCCTTAGCCTTGGTTGTGTTACGGTACTGACCACCGTCGGGAAGGTCAGGAGCGTTTTCAATATCATAGTAGTATGCAACGTTAAGAAGACCGAAGCAAGGAACTGCGCTACCGGGCCAGATCTTTTCAACTATGTCACTTCTGTTAAGAGCGAGGTTGAATGCGTGTCTGAATTCCTGAATAGCAAGGATACCGTTGTTGTTTGCGCTCTCCTTAAGTACGGGGAGGTTAGAGTAAAGCTGCATACCGAACGTACCTGTGGAGGTAGAGGTATAGTAAACGTACTTGGAGTCAATGTACTCGCCTACGTTTTCTGTCTGGAGGGATGCGTCGTCGTACGTACCGTTAAGGAATCCGAGCCACTTGGGAGAGAATTCCTCAACTGCACGGCAGTTGATTGCGGTAATGTTGTACTGGTTCTTGTACTCTTCCATACCCCAACCGTACCAGTTGTCGTTCTTTTCGAGTCTGTAGTGAGAGCCTGTCTCAAACTCTACGAGCTTGTAGGGACCCCAGCTTGCTGTTGTCTCGAGAGAGGAGTTGTACTTAGAGGTCCAAAGAGTTGCGCCCTCTGCGGGAGGAATCTTTGCAGCCTCATACTTTGCCTTGTGTACGAGGGGGAGGCTGGAGAGGTAGTAAGGAGCCCAAACGGAGAGAGTTCCGTCGTCTCTGAGGAAGGAGTATGCCTTGTCAAGGCAGATAACGATTGCGTTCTCACCCTCAACGGTGTAGATACCAACGTCTTCCCACTTAACGTCACGGATCTCGTTTACAACGTAGATAGCACCGTACTGTGCGTAAGGAGCGCCTACCTCGATGTATTTGGCATAGTTAGCCCAAAGGTATGCACCGGAAACGGGGTCGGGCTGACCTTCATACTCACCTGTGTAAACAGTCTCGTCGTCAATTGCGAGCCACTGAGGACAAGAATTGCCGTTTTCATCTAAGTAAGAAGCATTGGTTCCCCAGAAGAACTGAGAGTCAATGTATACCTTCTCGCCTGCTTCAAGAGCTGCTGCGATGCTCTCATAACCGCCGTTTGCAACGGGCTCGTAGGTACCTTCCTGATTCTGGAAGAAGTAACCCTTAGCGTTCTTGATCATAAGAGTATCGTAGTAGGTGTTAGCACGGTAGTTCATGAATGTAGGATCAAGTACCTGCTTCATGGTGTACTCGAAGTCAGCTGCTGTAATAGCAGTACCGTCGTCCCACTTAAGGTCGTCACGGAATGTGATCTTCCAAGCATAGCCGCCCTCTGCCTTCTGAGCAGTGGAGTAGCCCCACTTAGCATCAACTGTCGAGGTAACGTCCTCGAGCTTTGTTGCTGCGGAGTAGTTGGTTGTGTAAGCACCGGGAACGATGCCGTCCTTGTTGATGGAGCCGTCTTCGTTGTACTTCTTGTCGCCTTCGAACTTGTAGTCGTACTCGAAGAATGCGGAACCGATGTAGCTCATGATCTGAGTATCGTTGTTGTCAACGTATGTCAGCTCATTCCAGTTACTGGGCATTACGGATGTTGTGGTGTTGTATTCAGCCTTCTTGAATGTAGCCTGCTGTACGGGAGGTTCAGGCTGGGGCTTAGGACCACAGCTGACTACCATCATAGCTATCATTACCAAACACAAAGCCATCACAAGCATTGATTTGATGTTCTTGTTCATAATATGTGTCCTCCATTATGAATTGTTTGTTGTTTCATTACCCATAGGATTTCTTTTACATTGAATGTGATTTTCCCTCGACAAAATCGCATTCAACATAAAACAAAATACCATGGAAATATATGAATGAAACTATTTTATCATACAAACCCTCATTTGTCAACCACTTTATTGAGGAAAAATGAAAGTTTTATGCAAAAAATTATTAAATTTTTATTTTTCTCAGGACTTTTGAACAATTTTTAACACAAATTTTCATTTTTTTGAAAATTTGGATTGGCAAACTTGCATTTTTGCACAGCTTCGCTCATATACGACCGCGAGCTTTCCTGTCAAACACAACGCAAAGCATTACCAATCATGCGGTGCAATTCCCTTTTTCCACCGCAGACGCCGACAGCGACTCCGAATAATGCAACGCAGAGAGACAATTCCTTCATTTTAATAATGCGTACCGTTACGTCGTATTTTGCTTTTGTGCTTAATTTCAATCCAACAGGTATCCATTTTGTTTTGCCGTGAATGAATCCGTTTTTTTGCTCGGGAAAAGTTTTCTTCCTTATATATAAGTATATCCCGACGACAACAAATACAGCGCGAAATATTTTTATCATTTTATGAGCAAGACGGCAAATATGTTAAATTTTGCATAATTATTCGTATATTATGCATTTTGTTGCATAATATAACAGACTCCGTTCTCATGCAGGAACGGAGCCTGTTTGATTTATCATGTTATCCGGATTTTTGTTGCAACGGCTGTCAGAACACCTCTGCCGCAAAACGCTCTGCCGAAAGTCCTTTTTTGTATTTATCCATAAACTCATTAAAGGATCTGATTTCATCCTCACCCGCCGATACAGTTGTCTTTTCAGCGGACTCAAAAACATCGCCAAGGAATTTTTCAAGGTCCCCGCTGCCGCAGTACGCAAACAAAGCAAGCAGAGCGATTCCCCACGCGCCTCCCTCACCAGCGTTCTTCATAACGGTAACGGGAGCTTTTATAGCCGCGGACATTGCACTCTGTCCAACCACGGGAGTTTTGAAAAATCCGCCGTGACCGTAAACACTGTCGATCTCCACGTTTTCTCTCTGCAATATCTCGCATCCAATAGCCAACGAGCCGAGAGCGGAATATATCTGCATCTTCATAAAGTTGGGCAGTGTCAGCCTTCCTCCCTGCATTCTTACTATCATAGGCACCCCACTTGACACGCCCGCGATAGGTTCGCCCGCAAGGAAATTGTAGCCCACAAGACCGCCACAGTCGGAGTCAGCCTTAAGGGAGCTTGTATAGAGCGAATCAAAAAGCTCTCCGCGGCTTATCCTTCCTCCGCCGATAGCTATGACCTCCTCAAAAAGATTCGTCCAGACCGTCATCTCCGAGGCGAAGTTATTAACGTGTACCATTGCCACAGGCGCACCGTGAGGTGTAGTTACCACGTCTATTTCCTTGTAGTAGGATTCAAGAGGCTTTTCGAGCACTGCCATCAAAAACGCCGACGTTCCCGCGGATACGTTTGCAGTCCTCGGGGTTATGCTGTTGGTCGCGACCATACCCGTTCCCGCATCTCCCTCGGGAGGACACAGGATACAACCCTCCTTAAGCGTTCCCGTAGGATCAAGCCACCTCGCGCCCTCTTTTGTAAGGACACCTGCGTCCTCGCCCGCGCAAAGCACTGTAGGCAAAAGGGACTCAAGGTCGGCATTTATTCCTTTGTTTGATAAAAGAGCGTTGAATTTTACAAGCATTGTGCGGTCGTAGCTTCTGCCTCTTATCGGAAACATTCCCGAAGCGTCGCCTATGCCAAGCACCCTTTTCCCTGTCAGCTTATAGTGGACGTAGCCCGCAAGTGTATTCAGGGAGGTAACTCTGTTTACGTGAGGCTCACAGTCCAGCACTGATTGATAATATTGAGACACGCTCCAGCGCATAGGAACGTTGAATTCAAACAGCTCTGTCAGCTCATCCGCCGCCCGCTCGGCGTTGGTATTTCTCCAGGTTCTGAACGGAACGAGAAGCTTGTCGTTCTCATCAAATGCGAGATAACCGTGCATCATTCCCGAGATGCCTATTGCGGACACCTCGGTCAAGGTCTCGCCGAATTTTTTCTGATAATCCGCCGCAAGATCTGCATAGCTTGCCTGTAATCCCTTTTCAACGTCCTCAAGAGAGTACGACCAAAGTCCGTTTACGAGTATATTTTCCCACTCGTGCGACCCCTGTGCTATCACAGTGGCGCTCTCGTCTATGAGAACAGCCTTTATTCGCGTCGAGCCAAGCTCTATTCCTAAAAATCTCTTCATATCTCCACCGCCTTTCTGATTTTATTATAGCGTAAAAGTGACGTTGCGTCAAGTCCGTTTAGACGGATTTGAACCCTTAACTTGTCCAAGGGCAAGTTGTATCGGTTTAAGTGGCATCGGATTTGAACCCTTAACTCGTCTGCGGCGAGTTGTATCGGTTCAACTGGCATCGGATTTGAACCCTTACATAAAACGCAGGCGTTTTATGTATATCAGT
>JAZQKI010000006.1:0-8421 GCA_045542075.1 Eubacteriales bacterium | reverse complement strand
ATGGCTACGATCCGACTTCTCCCACTCCAAAAACTTCCCCAAAAAAGAAATTTTCTGTCATCTTGCGCGAAACGGCGCATCCGTGAAGTCGAAAGATCTGCGAAATTCTGATTGTAAAATGGTTGCAGGATCCTATGCCCTGCGAGCAGCTTGCGTGCATGGTCGGGGCGACAAAATCTGTCTCCTGCGGATGTCCGTAAGATTCTTATTATCAATATGAAAATTTTACCGCAAACAAGAATTTGAACAAATTGTTGACAAACGCGAAAAAAAGTGCTATAATTGTCCTGTCGAATAAATACATACATATTCGGACATTTTGATTAAGAAAGGAATTTCTAACATGAAAAAAGCAGCAAAGATCTTTATTATCATTGGTATGATCTGTGGATTCTGGTATATACTTCCCCTTATTTTTGGTGGAATCGCTCTCAAGAAGATGAAGGCAGGTAAGCCCACTGTAGGACTTAGTGTATGCGTTCTTCTTTTCTGCAATACCCTCGGCGGCATCTTCTTGCTCTGCAGCAAGGCATCCGAGTACCCCTCCGTTGAGGCTCCCGTTGAGACAACATCAGAGGAAGTTGCTGAATAATATCAGTACATATAAACCCGTCTAAAAAGGCGGGTTTTTCTTTATTTATAAGCCTTTCTCTAATGTCTACAAAAAAAGTATAAATTCTTCAAAATTTTTTTCAAAAACCTATTGACAAGGCGAATTGTCTGTGATATAATCAATGTGTACCAAAGAGGTGCACATTAAAAAGAAAGGCAGACGGCAAAAATGAGAGTCACACAGGAAGCCGATTACGCCATAAGAATATGTCTGATTCTTGACAGCCTGGGCGAGAAAACCGGTGCGACTACTATAGCCGACCTTGCCTGCATCACTCCAAAGATAGCGCTTAAGGTCTTGCGAAAGCTCAACACCGCAGGATACGTCCGATCATACAAGGGCGTTCAGGGCGGATACGAGCTGACAAGGGCAGGGGACGAGATAAAAATACTTGAGCTTATAGAGCTTATAGACGGCCCCGTGCGCATATCAAAATGTCTTGATTGCGAGCACGACTGCTCAAGAAATCCCTGCAAGACAAACTGCAAGATGCATATCGCTTTTGGCGTGATAAACAAAAAACTAATTGAAAATCTCGGCGCAATAACGGTACGAATGCTCCACGATCAAAGCGTGAGCCATGCCGATATCGCCGATATTATAAATAAAAATTAACTTAAATACAGAAGGAGAATTCAGTTATGAAAAAATGGAGATGTACAGTTTGTGGTGAGATCGTTATATCCGAGGAGAGACCTGACAAGTGTCCTCTTTGCAAGCAGCCCGGTGAGAAGTTTGAGGAAGTTGTTGAGACAGAGCTTTCTTGGGCAGCAGAGCACGTAGTAGGTGTAGCACAGGGCACACCTGACGAGATCATCGAGGGCCTTCGCGCTAACTTCAACGGTGAGTGCATGGAGGTTGGTATGTATCTTGCAATGGCAAGAGTTGCGCACAGAGAGGGCTACCCCGAGATCGGTCTTTACTGGGAAAAGGCAGCCTGGGAAGAGGCAGAGCACGCTGCAAAGTTTGCGGAGCTTCTCGGTGAGTGCGTTTCTACATCCACAGAGGAAAACCTCAGAGTAAGAGTTGAGGCAGAGAACGGCGCAACAGCAGGTAAGTTCGAGCTTGCAAAGATGGCAAAGCAGCTCAACCTCGACGCTATCCACGATACAGTACACGAGATGGCTCGCGACGAAGCAAGACACGGCAAGGCATTCGCAGGCCTTCTTGAAAGATATTTCGGCAAGTAATTTTTAGGATGGAATAACGCGAGAGGAGCCTTTTTTGAAAAAAAGCGTTCCCCTCGCGCTCCCCTCCAAAAAACTTTCCCAAAAAAGATTTTTAACAAAGATAACCAATATCCCTTTTTATAAAAAATTTTTCCCTCAAAAAGCCTTTATATCAATGAAAGGCGAATACCCGTTATAAAATAAGACAATAATACAGAAAACAGGAGGAAACCCTTATGAAATACGTATGCCCTTGCGGTTATGAATACGACGAAGCAGTAGAAGGAGTAGCTTGGGAGGATCTTCCCGAGGATTACGAATGCCCCGTTTGCGGACTCGGTAAGGACGCTTTCGAGGAAGCATAATCAAAGATTAATTTAATAAAACACATGGAGCAGACCGCGCGCCGCGGTCTGCTCTCTTTTTTTGTTGTCTAAAAAGAGGACTCAGGGGGCCGACAAATCGGGGAGTGAGTGATATAATCATATATGAGCCGTAGCAAAATGAGAGCGGGGATCATTTGCGGCGGTTTTTAAATTTGACAAACTGAAAAAAAGTGATATAATAAAGGAGGAATAATTACGGAATTTTCAATAGAACAACTAATATCTGCGCTCAATCCGGATAGAGATCTTCGTGGAGATAGCATAACGTGGGCAAATTGGATGTCGCAGCTGACAACGACCACTTGTAAATTTTGTGTAGATCATCATGGAAAGATATTTGATATTTCAATCTTGAACAATAAAGTCGAGGTTGAAGCTCATAGAAATTGTAAATGTGTATATGTTTCCATGCGAACAAAATAGGCGGGAACTGCGACTGATTTAGGCATGGAGGGAGCAGATGTCTATATAATTTATTTTGGGCATCTACCAGAGAGTTATATTAGCAAAAAAGAAGCACAGCGAGCGGGATGGAAAGCTTGGAGGGGAGATCTCAACGATGTTTTGCCGGGCAAAATGATTGGCGGTGATGTTTATGGAAACAAAGAGGGGAAATTACCTAACTTACCAGGGAGAGTTTGGTATGAAGCGGATATCAATTACGATAAAGGTTATAGAAATAGAGAGCGAATTTTATATTCAAACGATGGCTTGATATTTGCCACCTATGACCATTGTCAAACATTTTATGAAATAACGAAGTAAGGAGCATATATGTATCAGTACAAGGAAAAATATACAATAGATTTTACCAATGTTAACTACTACCTGGAGATGCATTTCATTATTAGGCAAGCATTGGACTGGCCTGACTATTACGGCTGTAATTGGGATGCATTTTGGGATTGCTTGACCGATATGATAGGACGTCCCATTCACATAGAAATTATCGGACTTGATGTCATTGAAAGAAAATTTGACAATGCCGCAAGAATGATGATAGACACACTCCGAGAGTTCAAGCACTACGATGACGATTATTATTCACACGAAATAAAAATTGAAATTGTTAACGGAGACACCAGAATAGCTATAGAATAAATCTATGTTGAAGCGGTAGAAGGTGTAGCTTGGGAGAATCTTCCCGAGGACTTCACTTGCCCCGTTTGCGGACTTGGAAAGGACGCTTTCGAGGAAGCATAATCAAAGATTAATTAAATAAACATGGAGCAGACCGCGCGCCGCGGTCTGCTCTCTTTCTTGTTTTACAGATGGAACTGTTGACTAATCCCGAAAAATATGTTATACTCAATACATAAAACAAAGAGGGAGCATTATTATGGCAACACCAATGCTTATAGGAATCGCAGGAGGCACAGGCTCGGGCAAGTCCACCTTTGCGGGCGGACTCAAGAAGCTTTTTCCTGACGATATAACCATTATTTCTTACGATAACTACTATAAAGCGCAGGACCATCTTACCATGGAAGAGCGAGTCAAGACAAACTACGACTGTCCCGATGCGCTTGATACGGATCTGCTTGTAAAGCATCTTCGCCAGCTGCTTGCGGGTGAGTGTGCTGACGTACCGAATTACGACTTCTGCATACATACAAGGTGTCCCGAGGTGACGCGCCTCTGTCCTACTCCCGTCATCATTATTGACGGCATTCTGACATTCCACGACGAGAGATTGCGTGAGCTTTTCGACATCAAGATCTATGCCGATGCGGATGCGGATGAGAGGATCCTCCGTCGACTCCGCCGTGACGTAACGGAGAGAGGCAGAGATATTGACGGTGTTATAAACCAGTATGTTAGCACGGTCAAGGTCATGCACGGGATATACGTTGAGCCTACCAAGAAATATGCGGATATTATAATCAACGGCGGCAAAAACAAGGTGGCGCTTGACATTGTTGCTTCCAGAATCAAGAGAAAGCTGGGTAAATAAGTATAATCTGCGGAGCTTTTGCGGGATCACTCCCGATATGCCCTCAGGCTTGTCAAGGTCGATTTCAAGGAAATATATTCCGATAAACACAAGAGCAGAGAGACAACAAGTGCGTGTGAGCGGACTTGTTGCCATCTGCTCCTTTTTGTTGGAATTCAGAGTTTGTTTGAAGCTCGGCTTGCTTTTTTAGCACGAGGACTTGACAAATTCCAAATCTTACCCTATAATAATTAGTAGATATTCGCAAAAGCGAACAGGAGGAAGCATGGAATACATAACCGTAAAGGCAGCTGCGGAGAATTGGGGCGTCAGCACAAGACGAGTCCAGATACTTTGCGCGCAGGACAGAATAAAGGGTGCGTACCGCTTCGGCAGATCTTGGATGATACCCGCGAGCGCGGTCTTGCCCAACGCATACAGAACGGAAGAAGAAAAAATGCCTATGCCAAGGCGCAGCCCATTTCTTGATATGACGGATCTGTATAACAGGGCGGGGGGAGCTGACGAGTGCGTGGAAATGCTGATAAATCGCCCTGAAGCTCATATGCTGTTTGAGGCACAGTTGGCATACCGAAGGGGAGAGATAGACAAGGTGTACGACCGAGCGAGATTTTTCCTTTCGTCTCATTCAGGCTTTTATGCCATACTCGGAGGCGGTATGCTGCTCGCTCAGTGCGCTATATGGCGCGGAGACATAACTCTTTGGACCGAAGCTAAAAAGCACATCTGCGAGGCACCGTGTCGGACCGCCGAGGAGCGTGACATAATTTCGCTCTCACTTGCTATAATCGATAGCTCAATATACGACAACAAGGACTACCCCGAGTGGTTCAAGACGGGAAATTTTGAGGTGTTGCCCGCCGACGCGCACCCGGCAGCAAAGGTTTTCTACGTGAAATATCTGTATATGGCGGCGTTTGCGATAGCTGCGGGACAGATACAGCTTGAGGGATTGCATGGACTTGCACTGATGAAGACGATACCCAATACCATTGAACCTCTTATCACACAGGCGGTGGTGGACAAGACGGTAATTCCCGAGATATACCTCCGCATGTCCTGCGCGGTGGCGTATCATAACTCGGGCGAGCGGGAAAAGGCAATAAAGCATATTGATAAGGCCATATCCTTAGCCCTTCCCGACAGGCTTTACGGCATATTGACGGAATATATAAGACACTTTAACGGACTGCTTGAGGAGCGTTTGTTGCTTGCGGATGAAAAGGCGCTTGCGGCGGTCGGTGAGCTTTACGACAGATACCGTCTTGGCTGGGCGAAGCTTTCGGGACAGGTCAGAAATAAGCAGATAGCAACCAATCTTACCCCAAGAGAGCATGAGGTCGCCAAGCTCAAGACCTTTGGTTTCAAGCCAAAGCAGATAGGCGAGTTGCTTTATTTGTCCGAGTCAATGGTCAGATATCTTATTACTCAGATCGCAAATAAGGCGGGATGCTCCGAGGATGATTTTTCGGAAATAATTTGACTTATTCGCATAAGCGAACAAGATTTGAAACGGCACTTGTTCGCTTATGCGAACAGGTGTTGTTCTGCTAAATCATACTTTCAATAGAAATTTTATGAAAAAAAGCGCGAAAATCCCTTGTTTTCAAGGGCATTTCGTGCCTTTTTGTTTTCTTTCGGTGTTTGACTCTGCACATTATCTTGCGTTTTTTGGGCGAAAATCCGCAAAAAAAATTGCGGAAATACGATTGGTTTCTATAGTGACAAGGCAGATTTTGGCATGATATAATATTATCGTAAGAGCTAAGGAAGGAGGACGGAGTTGATGGAAAAAGCAAAGGAAGGCGACCTTTACGGCTCATTTGACGTCTATGGAAAAAGCTTTGACATATATTACGGCTATTACGAGGATTTTGAACGGAGTAGCAAATATAACGACCCCGTTCCGATCTACCCCGATCTTGCGGCTAACCCCGAGTATAATAGCGAGGGGTATCCGATAGTCACTCAGATGCAGGTAGTCTGCGAGTGCTACTCGGGCAGGGGAGAGAATGACAGGTGTGGGCTTTGCCGCCATTTTGAAAAGGGCGAACAGCTTTTTGGGCTGTGCAGGTGCGAGTCCCGAAAAAACCCGCCGCAAGCTATTAAAAATGAAAAAATTTATTGATTTTCCGGAGGATAAAACAATGAAAAAAACAAAGAGAACATTAAAGATAATGGGCGCGCTTATGAGCATTGCGCTGTTGCTTACAGCGGTCGTGGTTATTGGCGCGATAGCAGTCGGAGCAACCGAGGGACAGGAGAGAGAGCTTATCCCCGTTCCCGATATTCCCGCTATTAACAGGCCTTATAAGACTATGGATGACATGGGTATTGATTTTGCAGCTATCGACGCATCTTTTCCTAAAAATATCGAGGTGAGATATGAGGGCGGCAAGGTGTATATTAAGGACATTGGCGCGGGCTCTGTAAGCATTTATGCCTCCGATTTCTGCGATCTTGAGCTTGTAGACGGCTATTGGACTGCGGATATAGAGGGCGAGCTTCAGTTTATATACGTTAATTCCTTTGAGGACTATGGCGAAGACCGGTATTGGAGCGCAACCTATTACGGAGATGGCACCAGAGACCCGTATGTAGTTATCAATGACAGTACTAAGGGAGTCTACATAAGCTTTACCAGTGAATATAAAAATGCTACCGTTCAATACAGCTCTGGAGATTGCTATTATGAGGATGTATACAGTAGAGGTGTTCTTGATGAGCACGGAGTTTCAAACATCAATGACACGGATAGAGTAGAGGCTATATATGGAGTTAACGGAAGCTTGTCGTACGGCAAATTATATACTGGTACATATTATTACTATTTCCCGGGGCAGGGCTGGTCATCGACCTGGGGCGAATTTACAGCCGGTGACACTCCTGAGGGCTACGAGGACATTGATGAGACCTATTTTACCGCAAACAAGCCCTCTCTCATTTGCAGTGCAGCAAGTGGAGACGATATGTTGCATGATATTATGTCCACAGCTTATTGTACAACTCTCTCTGCCTGTAAGAACGGCTGCGGATATGCCGCAGGAACAATAGAGCATCATGATTGGCAGATCGTGGACGGCAAAAAGGAATGCTCGCTTTGCGACGCGGAGTTTTTCCCGGATTTCGAGTTTATTGATCGCGCGTATAATACGGTTGAGGAATCGGGCTTCCCTTACGCTGAAATCAAAGCGATTTTCCCCGAAGTAGCGACTGTCAAATATGAAGACGGCAAATATATGATAAAGGACGTTGGCGCGGATATAGCTATAGCTTATACTAACATAGACTATATAAACATCGACCTTTCTCTTGTCGACGGCTGGTGGATATGCGAGCTTGACGAGGAGATATACAACAATGAGAGCGTTAAAATCTTCGTTTGTTTCGAAGGTGAGCTTGACGGTATTTATTGGAATATAACCTACACCAACGGAAAGGCGAACAGTGACTTGTTATTATACTCAATGCGAGACGATCTTAGCGTTTTATTACGTTATAACGAATATGACTGGATTGCCTTCAGGTATAACGTAGGGGACAGACAATATTTGGATGAGTATAAAAACGGTGTGTTGTATACGCAGGAGGGCTCCTTATTTGTTGGTGAAGACCATGTCTATGTCGTATATCTCGCCGATGGAAGCTTTGATAGCGCGCAAATATATATAGACGATGAGTGGTACTATTATTACCCGGACAAAGGATGGGAGAGGGGCGTTGAAGCGCTGCTCACTCCTCCCGCAGGATTTGAGAACGCTGACGTAGCGTACTTTGAATCAATACTTCCCACAACTATAAATTGCGCGCATGAAACGTACGGCGCGGCAGATTGCGAAAACCCTGAAAGATGTCTGGTGTGCGGTATTCCCAAGGAGGGAAGCGAAGCTCTCGGACACGACACAGTTGTAGATACGGCGGTCGAGCCTACCTGCGCCGAAACAGGGCTCACAGAAGGCTCCCATTGCTCAAGATGTGATGAAATGACGGTTATGCAGGATGAGATCCCCGCGCTTGGTCACACCGAAACCATTACACTGGAAGGCGTTGCCCCCACCTGTACTGCAGCAGGGCGTACGCAGGAGACGGGCTGCTCCGTGTGCGGAAATGTGCTTAAGGCCTCCGAAACCATTGCTGCCCTGGGGCATACGGAATACATCAGTGCTGATGCGGTTGCGCCGGACTGTGAAAAAACAGGTCTGACAGAAGAGATCAGCTGCTCTGTTTGCGGTAAGGTTTTGTCAAATGCGCAGAGTGTGCCTGCGTTGGGACATACGCCTGAAACAGATGCAGCTGCTG
>JAZQKI010000005.1:0-19664 GCA_045542075.1 Eubacteriales bacterium | reverse complement strand
TATGCGTGATGTCCTTAACGGACAAATCACGCATCGAGATAAATCCCTAACGGGATTTTCGATATGTTGCTAGCGCAACTCGATATGCCTACGGCTCGATATGTTTGCTCCGCAAACGAGGGATTTATCTCATATCGAATTGGCGCGAAGCGACAATATATCGAGCTTGAACTAAGTGAAAGCATATCGAGTCAACGAAGTTGACATATCGACAGAAAGAAAAAACAGAGCAAGAATAGAAGGCTTTATATCCTTTTATCCTTGCTCTTTTCTGCTTGTATAAGGGTTTGGGCTTAGCCCATTTGCGTTTGACCCGACAAACGCGATGCTCGCACTTTTGTCAAAGTAAAAATTCTCCGTTAAGAACATCACCCTTATCCCTCTTTATTTTTTTGTAAAACCCCCTTTACAAGTGTCGAAAAAAATAATATAATATTTATATCATCAAAAAAAGGAGACGTCAGATGAAAAAATTAAGAAGTTTAATCGCGATTTTGCTTGTGGCTATGCTTTGTGTAAGCGTATTTGTTGCTTGCGACAATGAAAAACCCACCGAATCACCCACGGATGCACCCACGGAAGCGCCCACACAGGCTCCCACTGAGGCACCCACACAGACTCCTACGGAAACACCCACACAGACTCCTACGGAAACGCCTACGACCACTCCCACCGAAAAGCCCGATGATAATTATCCCACGATAACTATCGCAGAGGCTCTCGCGATCTGCGGAGACGAACCCTCCAGTGCTCCCACAACCGAGCGTTATTACATCAGAGCAACCATTACGGAAATCCTCAACGCTTCTTACGGCGAGATGATGATCTCCGATGAGACAGGCTCCATCTACGTTTACGGCACGTATTCATCTGACGGCGCGTTGAAGTTCCCGCAGCTGGAGAACAAGCCCGGAGTTGGCGACGAGATACTTATCCACGCAACTCTCCAGAACTACAACGGCGAAAAGGAAGTTCAGAACGCAAGACTTATAGAGTTCACAAAGGGAGAGGCTCCTGTTGATCCTCCCGTTGTAAAGCCCGAGGACGGCGCGGAGATCACTATCGCGCAGGCTATTGCGATAGCTTTGGCTCAGGGCGAGGATGCTACGACAGAGCGTTATATAATCAAGGGTACCATAGCATCTATTGACAATGCGCAGTACGGTGCTATGACAATTACTGACGGCACTGATACGATAGCTGTTTACGGCACGTATTCATCTGACGGCTCTATCGGCTATGCGGATATGACAGACAAGCCCTACAAGGGTGACTCCGTTGTGCTTTCCTGTACGCTCCATAGCTTCAAGGGCGAGCCTGAGGTAAAGAACGCAAGACTTGTCTCGTTTGAAAAGAATGAGATAGTATATGACGAAACTCAGTACACAGAAATGTCCATCTCTCAGGTTAGAGACGCGGCAAAGGGTACAAAGATAAAGGTTGACGGCGTAGTTGCAAGAATTACGTACGCTAACGGAATGATCCCCTCGGGCTTCATCCTTGTTGACGAGACAGGCTCCACATACGTTTATGACAGAGATGCTGCGGCTCGCGTACAGATTGGTAACAATATCACCATCGCGGGAGAGAAGACCTACTGGATACTTGACACAGAGCAGACCAACGCCAATAAGTTTGGATATATCGGATGCAACCAGATAGATTCCGTTGTGTTTATCTCCAATGACGAGAAGACCACCAACGAGTTTGACAAGAGCTGGATCGAGACCTCATCTGTCAAGGATATACTTGACACACCCGTTTCCGAGGATATCACGTCCAAGATATTCAAGGTTAACGCGCTTGTTTCCAAGGTTCCCGGCAATGGCTTTGTAAATTACTACTTTAACGATATAGACGGTGTTACAGGCAGCTACACCTACACTCAGTGCAACGGCGGAGACTTCAGCTGGCTTGATCAGTTTGACGGAAAGATCTGCACAGTCTACCTCGTAGCGCTCAACGCAAAGTCCACAGCGACCGACTGCTTCTGGAGACTTCTTCCTGTGGCAGTTGTTGACGAAGGCTTTACATTTGACACGAATAATGCTCCCGCGTATGCTCTCAAGTATCATGCTATGGATCAGTTTATGCCCGAATATTCCGCTGACCCCGAGCTTGAGCTTGTCTCCAGCGTATCCTCCACACTTCTCAAGTTTGAGAATGTTGTTCTTACATATACCTCCTCCAACAATGACGTAGTTTACTTTGAAACTGTTGACGGCAAGGTATATATGCACTGCGGTGATGCCGGCGAGGCTGTAATTACCGTTACCGCGACGTACGGTGATAAGACAGCAACCGATACCTGCACCATAAAGGTGACTGTTGCGGATAATATAGACTCCATCACCGTTGGAGAAGCGATAGATTCCGCAAATGATACTGTTGTGACAGTTAAGGGTATTGTAGGACCTTCTCTTGTAAATCAGACGGGCTTCTATCTTATCGACAATACAGGTGTTATCGCGGTTAGAGTAGACGCTACCGCGTTTGAAGGACTCCAGCTCGGCCACGAAATAATTGTTGAGGGTAAGAGAACAATAACTAAGGACGGTGGCGGACAGATCTGTATTGACAGTGCTGTTATTCTTACAAATAAGTACGGTAAAAACGAGTATTCCACAGAGTCCTTCATTACAGGCAAGACGCTTGCCGATATCTGCGGACTTGCGGATACCCCCGAGCAGACTACGTCCGTATATGTTATTACAGCTACTGTAACCAAGGGCGGCAATGCATATTATACGAACTTCTATCTTGGTGATGGCACAAACAGTCTCACTCTTTATTCAAGCAGCGGAAATCAATATTCCTGGCTTGATCAGTTTGTAGATCAGACAGTTACGCTCGAGGTTGCAGTTTGCGACTGGAACGCAAAGGGCATTAAGGGTTGTGTTCTTTCGGTAATTACTGAGGACGGACAGATATTCAATGAGTTGAATTTTATTAAGTAATAATAATCCCCCGATGCTCAGGCATCGGGGGAGTTTTTTTGTGAGTTGAAAATTTTATGTTTACTTTTTCCTTGTTTTATGCTATAATTCAATCAGATAATAAATGTAAACTTACAGGGAGAAAACATGAAAAAATATAAACCAAATTTCTTATTTACTCCAATGTTTCAGACGTGCACAATGTTCCTGACTTTTTCCCCGGGGTTGTTAATAATGTTGATCATTTACAATCCACATGATATAGGGACGGCGCTATATATATTTCCCGCGTATGCAGGTTTGTTTTTGTTTGCCATCGTTTTGTGCAATATAATTCACTTTATTATATGTTTATTCAAAAAGCACGTGGTATTTATTGATGATACAACGATAACCATTAAAGGTACAAATACGCAAACACAGAGTATGAGTCTCAAAGAAGTGAAATCTGTTGTGTTTGATCAAGGCGAGATGTCAAAAACAGGAAACAACAAAGCCTGCTCCATAACATTATATAACGAAAGCTACCAGACATTAGTTATAAAGAACCCATCGTTTTTTATGATTTGCGAGCTTCAAAGGAGACTTAAGAACGCCAAATTCAAGTTTAACAATTATAAGTGGTACATAATTTGGGGCTGTGCATCTACTTTGGGATTCATATTGTTGGCATTATTTGGTTTGGCTTCTGCATAATGACGCTCGACAACCTCATTTATATTATTGAAAAACAAGGTTATGAGATAATTGAATATAGTCGACCGCACAGACAAAAGCGCGGCACCCTAAACAAAGCCTGCGTCAACTGAAGGAATGTCTTCACATGATCCTGCGATTATTCGTCCCCGCAGATATCAAATATTGATGAAACGCCCAAAACCCATGGCAGTTATAATGTTTTTGGTAGCGACGCGGCTATACAAAAAGAAACAGTCGAAGCTCCTACTAAAATTAAGTGTTGCAGAAAGTGTGGAAATGAATTGTCCGAAGATTCGCTATTCTGTAATAAATGCGGAAACAAAATAAATACTGATAGTCAATGACAACAAAGAAGAGGTAAAATATGAGTTATCACGATGAAGAATATATGCATGTTCGCGCCGAAGAGCAAAGGGAAGCAGAAACAAAAATATGCCCCAATTGCAAGCAAGCGCTTCCTCCTGACAGCGAGTTCTGCCAATGCTGTGGCAGTAAAATAGAAACGTACAGTTCGGGCGTACCCGCCGGCAACGACATGGGCACGAAGGAAATGTCTCGAGACGGGAATGTTGATATCGCCCATGATGAGAACGAAACAGTCGAGAAGGTTTTCGCTTCCGGTATCCTCCAAGGACAAGAGGCCATGGAAGCAAACAAAGAGAGCCAGCCACACAATGAGCTTGACGCTGATTTTGGACTTGTGCCTCAAAAGCCTGTTTATACGGTTGGAATCGATGAACAGGAAAAGTACTTGAAATCCCTCCGCACGATCAACGGTGAGCCCATCAAGTGGTGTCGCCGCGGATCCTTGAGCGTGGACGGTGTTCACGGTATGGTTGACGTATACGATATCTATTTGATGTCGGGAGAGGAATATAAAACCATTTACGTTAATATGTACGGCGCGTATAATTCTGCGCTTGTTCCAAAAGGGTTTGCGTGTGAAAATCAGTCGGCTGAAATGAGTCGCGTCGGTAAAAACTCAAAAAGCAGAAAAGCATCAAGAATAAAAATTGCGTTGTTAATTACCGGAATCGTTGTAATTATTGCTATTCTTTGCAGCATCCTTGCTATTCGCGAGATCAAATATCAAAATGCTTATAAATTGCTAAACGAAGAGAAATTCGATGACGCACATTTGGCGTTTAAGGATTTGGGCAAATATCGGGATAGTGAAGAAATGGTTAATGAATGTCTATATCAAAATGCGTGTTCATTGTTAGATAATGGTAGGTATGACTTTGCTATTGGTTTGTTTGAGGACTTGGATGGATATAATAAATCTGAGGATAAAATCAAAGAAGCCAAGTATAGATATGTTTTAGAACACGCAAACAACAACGACCTCACCACATTTTCATATTTGAAAGAATTGAAAACACAAGATTATAAAGATAGCGCCAATATTTACGAAAGCCTTTACGAATGGAAAATTAAAATTTTTGCCATCAATTCGAGTCCAAATGATGAAACAACCTATAAAAGCTCTATCAGTAAATACGATCCTGTTTATTTCCATTTCGAATTATCAGGAGGAGAACCGGGTGAATTTGTAAGAATTGTTGTAAAAGATATATTCCCCGACGGAGGCATAGGAGAATATATATTCGAAGATGTGTGGACAGATGGGGATATCTTGTGGTACGGATGGGGCGGAAGCATATACGAATATCCCGAGCATGGTGAATCGGGGATGTTGAGATGCAACTTTTATGATGGCGAAGGCAACTTAATTGGCTCCGGTTCTATAACGATAACTGATTAATACTATTAGCCAAACAAAAAAGCCACCCGATTGGGTGCGAAGAGAGTAATCGAAAATGGTGATGAGAGAGATTCGAACATTCACATAAAATCGCGGGGCGATTTTATGTATGATATTTCTGCTTACTCTCCTTCGCAGGCAAAAAATAAAGGATAGCACGAGTGCTATCCTTTATTTTTTGGCGGAGAAGGAGAGATTCGAACTCTCGAACCGCTTTTGACGGTTACACGATTTCCAATCGTGCGCCCTCGACCAACTAGGCGACTTCTCCGTGTCGTTTCGCGACTTAAATATAATATCATAAAAAAACAGCTTTGTCAATATCTTTTTTCAAAATTTTCAATTTTATTTTCAACTCAAATAAATTCCTAAATTATTGACAAAGAAAATATAGTATGATATAATATTATAAATATAATCGGGGAGTATGTGTTGACTGTCCGAAAAGCCGCGAAAAAGGGAGAAATTCAGATGCTTTTTATCTTTAAGAATTCCGAAAATTACCTGAACAAAAGCAGAGTGTACGGTGATTTTGCCCTCTGTGATGGCAGACTTGTTTCCCTTGATAGCCTTGAAAATTCTGTAATCGACGGCAAAGATACCGTCACCTTTAATAATTGTCTTATTCTGCCCGGATTTTGCGATGTGCACGTGCATTTTCGCGAGCCGGGATTTTTGTATAAGGAGGACGTCTTCACGGGCTCGTCCTCGGCGGCTGCGGGCGGCTATACCGACGTTTGCACAATGCCAAACCTGAGCCCCGTGCCGGATTCTGTCGAGCATCTCCAACTCCAGCTTGACGCAATAAGAGAGAAGGCTGTTATCCGAGTCCACCCATTCGGCGCGTTGACTGTCGCTGAGGCGGGCAGAGAAGCGGCGGATCTTGAGGGCATGGCGGACAACGTCATCGGTTACTCTGACGACGGACGCGGAGTACAGTCCGCGGATATGATGGAGAGCCTTATGAGGCGCGCGGCTGATCTGAACAAGGTAATATCCGCGCATTGCGAGGACAACTCGCTCCTTAACGGCGGCTATATACACGACGGACAGTACGCAAAGGAACACGGACACCGCGGCATCTGCTCGGAGAGCGAGTGGGGACCGATCGCGCGTGACGTGGAGCTTGCAAAACGCACGGGTGTAAAATACCACGTCTGCCACATATCCACAAAGGAATCGGTTGACATTATCCGCAAGGCAAAGGCGGAGGGAGTTGACGTGACCTGCGAGACGGGACCGCACTACCTCATTCTTGACGACTCAGATCTTTGCGAAAACGCAAGATTCAAGATGAATCCGCCTCTGCGCGACAAGTCTGACCGCGAGGCGCTTATAGCGGGAGTTCTTGACGGTACGATAGATATGATAGCCACCGATCATGCGCCACACTCGGCTGAGGAAAAGTCGCGCGGACTTGAAAGATCCGCGATGGGAGTGGTTGGACTTGAATCGGCTTTCGCTGAAATGTACACCAATTTTGTCAAGACAGGCGTTATCACGCTTGAGCGACTGCTTGAGCTTATGGTCTACAACCCCAGAGAGAGATTTGGAATCACGGGAGATTTTGGCTTTTCGGTCTGGAATATTGAAAAGAAGACTAAAATCAACCCCGAGCAGTTCTTGACAAAGGGAAGAAGCACACCGTTTGAGGGAGACGAGGTGTACGGCACGTGTCTGCTTACGGTCTGCGACGGAAAGATAGTTTACAGAAACAAAACGGAGATATAAAATGACACAGGGAATTTACACAATAGGGGAGAATATAAAGCTTGCGCCGAGTGTTTACAAAATGACGCTTATTGGCGACACGTCAGCTTGTACTGCGACGGGACAGTTTGTAAACATACTGATAGACGGGCTCTACCTGCGCCGTCCTATCTCGGTACACGACTATGACGAGAACAGTATAGTTATCATCTACAAGGTTGTTGGCACAGGTACTGAAAAAATGGCGGAAATGGTCGCAGGACAGACACTTGACGTGCTTGTTGGACTTGGAAACGGCTACGACACCTCAAAGTCGGGACAAAATCCCGTGCTTATCGGCGGCGGTGTGGGTATACCTCCGCTTTACGGCCTCTGCAAAAAGCTTATTGAGGAGGGCAAATCTCCGTCCGTGATCCTTGGCTTTAACAAGGCAGAGGAGATATTCTGCTATGACGAGTTCAAGTCGCTTACCGACAAGGTTTATATATCCACAGTCGACGGAAGTGTAGGCACAAAGGGCTTTGTTACCGACGTGTTGAAGGATATGGAATACTCCTATTTCTACACCTGCGGACCTATGCCTATGTTCCGCGCGATAAACAAGGTGGCGATAACAAGCGGACAGCTCAGCTTTGAGGAGCGAATGGGCTGCGGATTTGGCGCGTGCATGGGCTGCTCGTGTCAGACACTCACGGGATATAAGAGAATTTGCAAGGACGGCCCCGTGCTTGAGAGGGAGGAAATAAAATGGGAGAATACATAACTAAGGTTAATCTCTGCGGCATTGAAATGGATAACCCCATTATCCCCGCAAGCGGTACGTTTGGCTTCGGATATGAATTTGCGGAGCTTTACGACATAAACTGCCTCGGCTCGTTCTCCTTCAAGGGTACGACCAAGGACAAGAGATTTGGAAATCCCACCCCGAGAATTGCGGAGTGTACCGAGGGTATGATAAACGCAGTTGGGCTTCAGAATCCCGGCGTTGACAAGGTGATCTCCGATGAGCTTCCCAAGCTCAAAAAGGTATTTCATAAGCCTGTTATGGCAAATGTCAGCGGATTTTCGATCGAGGACTATGCGTACACGGTAGAGCGTCTTGACAAAGAGGAGCAGATAGGCTGGTTTGAGGTAAATATATCCTGCCCCAACGTTCACGGTGGCGGTATGAGCTTCGGCACAGACCCCAGGGCAGCTGCGGAAGTGACTGCGGCAGTGCGTAAGGTCACAAAAAAGCCCCTTATTATCAAGCTTTCGCCCAACGTGACGGACATTGTGTCTATCGCTAAGGCTTGCGAGGCGGCAGGCGCCGACGGAATAAGCCTTATAAACACGCTTCTCGGTATGAGAATAGATCTCAAGACCAAAAAGCCCATAATTGCCAACAAGATGGGCGGATTTTCGGGCCCCGCGATAAAGCCTGTTGGAATCAGAATGGTATATCAGGTCTATGACGCCGTTAAGGTGCCGATAGTCGGTATGGGCGGCGTGCAGTCTGCAGAGGACGTAATTGAGTATATGCTCGCAGGCGCGACCGCTGTTGAGGTCGGCGCGGCTAACCTTATCAACCCCTTTGCATCTCGCGACATTGTAAATGATTTGCCTCGAGCAATGGAAAAATACGGAATAAACAGCCTTTCCGAAATTATCGGCGCGGCTCACTAAATAAACGGAGGAAATAAAAATGGGAAAAGACGTAATTGTAGCTTGTGATTTTGCAAGCGCCGAGCAGGTGTTCAGCTTTCTGGACAAATTTCATGATGAAAAGCCTTTCGTTAAGATCGGCATGGAGCTTTTCTACGCAGAGGGCCCCGAGATAGTAAGACAGATAAAGGCGAGAGGCCACAAGATATTCCTCGACCTCAAGCTTCACGATATTCCGAATACGGTTAAAAAGTCCATGGCAGTATTATCTCGTCTTGACGTGGACATGACGAATCTCCACGCGGCAGGAACTATCTCTATGATGGAGGCGGCTATCGAGGGACTCACTCGTCCGGACGGCACACGTCCCATGCTCATCGCGGTGACTCAGCTTACCTCTACCGACCAGGAGAGAATGACAAACGATCTCCTTATCGACAGACCTATCGACGAGGTAGTTATGCACTACGCGCACAACGCAAAGGTAGCGGGACTTGACGGTGTGGTTTGCTCACCTCTTGAGGCGGGCAAGGTACATGCGACCTGCGGAGATAACTTCTGCACAGTCACCCCCGGTGTAAGATTTGCGGACGGCGACGTTGGCGATCAGAAGAGAGTTATGACTCCCGCGCAGGCAAAGGAGATAGGCTCTGACTACATCGTTGTCGGCAGACCCATCACCGCTGCGGCAGATCCCGTTGCGGCATACAGACGCTGCGTTGCGGAGTTTGTGGATTAAATGTAAATATCGTAGGGGACGGCGCCCACGCCGTCCCGAAAACAAAAAAGGAGAATAAAAATGGAGAATTACAAGAGAGAATTTATACAGTTTTTAGAGTCCGCGGGAGTGCTCAAGTTCGGTGACTTTACCGCGAAATCAGGCAGAAAGATCCCTTACTTTATCAACGCAGGCATGATAAAGACGGGCGACGATATCGCAAAGCTCGGTGAATTCTACGCAAAGGCGTATTTTGAAAAGCTCGGCGCAAAGAAAACGGTTCTGTACGGTCCCGCGTACAAGGGAATTTCCCTCGCGGTCTCCGCGGCAGTCGCGCTTTCAAAGAATGACCTCAACGTGCCCTTCTTCTTTAACCGCAAGGAGGTCAAGGACCACGGCGAGGGCGGAGTTTTCGTAGGCTACGTACCCCAGGCAGGCGAAGAAATAGTAATTATTGAGGACGTTATCACCGCTGGAACGGCGATCCGCGAGAGCATGGAGATACTTTCTCACCTTGAAGGAGTCAAGGTTGCTGCCACGTTCATTATGGTTGACCGCAAGGAAAAGGGACAGACGGATAAGGGTGCTATGCAGGAGATAGAGGAGCAGTTCGGTTTCCCCGTATATTCCATCGTTGACGTTTACGACATTATAGAATACCTTGAAGAAGACGAGGCAAACCGCGAGAACGTTGAGAGAATAAAGAAATACCTTGCCGTCAATGGAGCTTCGCATTAAGCTTGCAAAGTAAACTCAATGCCGCAATTTTGCGGCGCAAAATTGCACAGTTAAAATCCGTAGGGACCGGCGTCCCCGACGGTCCGTTTGATTCCACAAAAGAAAGGAAAATAAAATGAGCAGAAGTCTTATAGATATAAGAGACCTTTCGATAACCGAAATTGAGGAGCTTATCCGTGTTGCTGAGGATATAATTGAAAATCCCAAGAAGTATTCCGAGGTTTGTCACGGCAAAAAGCTCGCAACCCTGTTTTTTGAGCCGTCAACTCGCACAAGACTGTCTTTTGAGGCGGCTATGTACGAGCTTGGAGGAAACGTGCTTAGCATGTCAAATGCCGCTTCAAGCTCTGCCGCAAAGGGCGAGAGCGTTGCGGATACCGCAAAGACAGTCTCCTGCTATGCGGATATAATCGCTATGCGTCATCCCAAGGAGGGCGCGCCTCTGGTAGCGGCTATGAATGCGTCAATTCCCGTTATAAACGCGGGCGACGGCGGACACAACCACCCCACGCAGACGCTTGCAGACCTCTGCACCATCTCGCGTGAAAAGGGAAGACTTGACAATCTTACGGTAGGTCTTTGCGGCGACCTTAAGTTCGGACGCACGGTACATTCGCTTATTGAGGCTCTTTCAAGATATACGGGCATTAAATTTGTGCTTATCTCTCCCGTAGAGCTCAAGCTTCCAAGCTACGTCAAAAAGGACGTTATTGTGGCGCACGGCTTGGAGTATATTCAGACGACAGACCTTGAATCCGTTATGCCCGAGCTTGACATACTTTATATGACAAGAGTTCAGCGCGAGAGATTTTTCAACGAGGAGGACTATCTGCGCCTCAAGGACAGCTACATACTCACCCCCGAAAAGCTCAAGAATGCCAAGGCTGACCTTTGCATTATGCACCCGCTTCCGAGAGTTAATGAGATCTCCGTAGCTATCGACAGTGACCCTCGCGCGTGCTATTTCAAGCAGGTGCTTAACGGTAAATATATGAGAATGGCGCTTATTATGAAGCTGCTTGGATTGGAGGCGTAAGATATGTTCGTGGATTCCATAAATAACGGTATAGTAATTGACCATATCACAGCGGGCAAGGCGCTCACGCTTTATAGCCTTCTGGAGCTTGACTCCAAGGATTGCACGGTGGCTATAATCAAGAATGTAGCCAGCGGAAAGATGGGGAAAAAGGATATAATCAAAATAGACGCTGATATATCCGTAAATATGGATATACTTGGCTACGTTGATCCCGGAGTTACGGTAAATATCATCAAGGGCGGAAATATTGTTGAGAAAAAGAACATATCTCTGCCATGCAAGCTCACAAACGTTATATTCTGTAAAAATCCCAGATGTATCACGTCAACAGAGCAGGAGCTGCCCCACATATTCAACCTTTCAAACGCGAAGAACAGAATTTACCGTTGCGCGTATTGCGAGGCAAAATTTGAAGAAAAGTAATTTTTAGAAAATATTATGTTTCTGAAAGCTGATAATATAAAGTCTGCTCACGCTTTCTCCACAAGACTTGGGGGCGTGAGCCGTCTTTCACACACAAAATATCAAAATCTCGCGTTTGGTCGCGGAGATGACAGGGAAACCGTTATAAAAAATCTTGAGATCTTCGCGCACTCGGCAGGGTTTGACGCAAAAAAAGTGATCTCGCTGCCGCAGATACATTCCGACATCATATACAAGGTGGACGGACGCGATGCGGGGCAGGGGTATTATTTTTGCGATGATCTTCGCGAGGGCGACGGATATATCACAAATTCTCCCGATGTCGTGCTTGGCGTTAAAAGCGCGGACTGCGTGCCGATACTTTTTGAATGCTTTGAGGATGACGGCGAGATAATAGCTGTCGGAGCGGTTCACGCAGGATGGCGAGGAAGCGCCAAGGGAATAGCCCCTAAATGCGTTTCAATGCTTTGTGAGGAATATGGCGCGCGGCCGCAAAATATCCGTGTGGCGATCGGTCCTTGCATACATAAATGCTGCTATGAGGTAGGCGAGGATTTTGTCGCCGAGCTTGAAAGCAGCATCGGAGGAGAGCTTGCGTCGGAAGTTATATCTCCGTCGGCAAAGCAGGGCAAATATTACTGCGACCTTGTCGCGCTTAATAAAAAGCTTTTGACAACTGAGGGCGTACTGTCCGAGAATATATATTCGCTTGACAGATGCACCTGCTGTGAGCCCGAGATCTTTTATTCGCACCGATATTCGGGAGGACTTCGCGGCACTATGCTGTCGGTTATATGGATGTAAAAAAGGAATAACGCGTCCGCGTTATTCCTTTTTTTATATAAGAATAAAATAAGCAAATACAGTGAGTGTGACGGCAAAAAATACATTTATCGCCGTGAAAAGCAAAAGATAAAATTTCTTTTTGTCGGGGTAGTGCGAGGTGTATTCTCTGTAGGTTATCAGACTTGCAAGCGAGGCTATCATAGTTCCCGCGCCGCCGATGTTGACACCCATAAGCAGCTCGCGGTAATTTTCGGTAAAGTGTGACAATAGCACTGCCGTAGGCACGTTGCTCATAACCTGACAGCACAGCACGGAGAAGATAAGCGTGCTTTTCTCAAGCAGGGCAGATAGCAGGTTTTGCACAACATCCATTCGCGACATATTTCCCGCAAAGATAAAGAAGAAAACGAAGGTCAAAAGCAGGGCATAGTCGACCTTTGCAAGCGAAATAACGTCGGTAAAAACAAGTGCCAGCGGAATAATTATAAGACCTGTCCAGAAGGGCACGATGCGGAAAACAATGATTATGGAATATGCAAATAAGAGCAGGTAAAATATAGTTTTCGCAAGCGGGAGCTTTATTTTTTCGGTGCTGCTTATGCTTATCCTCTCGCTTTTGACAAAAATCAGGCATAACGCCGTGATAAGCGCGACGGAGAGCAAAAACAGGGGAAGCATGATAAGAGTAAACTCGCCCGTCGGAATGTTAAAATACGAATACAGATAAAGGCTTTGCGGATTGCCGAAGGGGGTAAGCATTCCGCCGAGATTTGCCGCGATATTCTGCATAATGAATGTGAACGCCATGTATTTTTGCTTGCCCGTGTCGGACAGAACGAAATATCCCAGCGGCAAAAAGGTGATGAGCGCCATATCGTTGGCAATAATCATCGAGCCGATAAAGGTGATATAGACGAGCGCAAGAATTGAGATCTTGATATTTCCCGTAAGCGCGACTATTTTGCGCGCAAGGAACGTAAAAAAACGTATATTTTTGAGCGCGCATATCACGGCGAGAGTGCAGAAAAGGCAGGTCAGGGTTTTGAGGTCGAAGTAGCCTGCGTATTCTGAGTCGGGCGGCACGATTATTGACGTGACAATAGCCAATAAAGCCGCAAGACACATTACCGAGTGCTGCGATATAAATTTTTTTATGTAAATTATCGGATTTATCTTTTTGTTTGTCATTTTATGTCCTGCTTGAATTTGAAAAATTACAAGCATATTGTAGCACTTTTTACTGTGTAAATCAACATTTTTTTGAAATTAACAGGCAGTTCATATATTGGTAGTATAATACTTAATCATAAAATGAAAAGTCTTTGGATCTTTGGAAAAGACAGGCGCGGAGGACAGAATGGAATTTTTAAGAAAGCTTCCCATTCCTATGGAAATAAAAAATCAATATCCCATAAAAGAAGAATACAAGGAGAAAAAGCGTCTTTTTGATGCCGAGGTTGGCAGAGTATTTTCGGGCGAGTCGGACAAAAAGCTTCTGATAATAGGTCCTTGCTCGGCGGACTGCGAGGAGTCTGTTCTCGACTATTCGACCAGACTTGCGCGTATTGCCGACGAGGTTAAGGACAAGATAATAGTTATCCCGAGAGTATATACCAACAAGCCCCGCACCACGGGTGACGGCTACAAGGGTATGCTTCACCAGCCTGACCCGAGCAAAGAGGTGGATATGCTTGAGGGAATTATCGCTATAAGACGTCTGCACACCCGTGTTATTGAGGAGACGGGAATGTTTACGGCGGACGAAATGCTCTATCCCGAGAATTACCGCTATCTTTCGGACATTCTGTCGTACGTTGCGGTCGGAGCGCGCTCGGTGGAAAATCAGCAGCACAGACTCGTTGCGAGCGGCATTGACGTTCCCGTGGGTATGAAAAACCCCACGGGCGGAGATATCTCGGTCATGCTCAACTCGGTCATGGCAGCTCAGCACGCACACACGTTCCTTTACCGAGGCTGGGAGGTAAAATCGTCGGGTAATCCCTATGCGCACTCGATCCTTAGAGGCTACGTTAACAAGCACGGCGAGTCCATACCAAACTATCACTACGAGGATATGGCGCATCTTGCCGAAGAATATGAAAAAAGAGGGCTTATAAACCCCGCGCTGATAGTGGATTGCAACCACGCAAACTCCGCAAAAAAATATAAGCAGCAATACAGAATAGCCCAGGACGTGCTTCATTCCTGCAAGAACAACCCCGATATTGCAAAGCTTTTCCGTGGATTTATGGTCGAGAGCTATATCGAGGAGGGAAGTCAGAAGATAGGAGACGGTGTTTACGGAAAGTCTATCACCGATCCCTGTATCGGTTGGGCGGATACCGAGAAATTTATTTACGGCATGGCGGAAAAGCTTGTGTAAATATACAACTGAAAATATAAATTTTTTCAAAAAGCTCTTCCTTTTGGGAGAGCTTTCTGCTATAATTAAATAAAGTAACACGGAGGGCGCAAAATGAATTTTAATAGTGTTTGTGAAGCATTAAAAAATGCGGGAATTGAAGACTATAAATTTGAGGCGAGAATTTTGCTTGAGGAATTTTGCGGCTCTGCGTCGGAGTTCTCTGAGTATGACAGCTCACAGCTTGAGGCGGCTATAGAAAGACGATGTCAGCATTACCCGTTGCAGTACATTCTCGGCAAGTGGGATTTTTACGGATATGAGTTCAAGGTCAACGAGAGCTGCCTTATACCCAGAGCGGACACCGAAACGGTTATTGAGGTGGCAAAAAGGCTTTTGCCCAAAGACAAAACGGTCAGGATAGCCGATCTCTGCGCGGGAAGCGGCTGCATTGGAATAACACTTCTGAGAGAAAGAAAAAATATGCTTTGCGATGCGGTTGATCTGTACCCAAATACGCTTGATACAGCAAAAGAGAACTCAAGGCTTCACGGTGTTGAGAACAGATATAATGCGATTCTGGCGGACGTTCTTGCAGGGGATTGTCTTGACGGAAAATACTCGGCGATAATCTCAAATCCGCCTTATATAAGACGGGATGTTATTGACAGTCTGTCCGACGAGGTAAAAAAAGAGCCTGTTGCCGCGCTTGACGGCGGCGAAGACGGACTTGTGTTTTACCGCTCCATACTTGACCTTTACGCCGAAAATCTTGATTTGAACGGCAAATTTATTTTTGAGATAGGATATGACCAAGGGGATAGCCTTAAAGCTCTCGCGAAAGAGAGGGAGATGTCTTGTGATATAATCCGTGACCTTGGAGGCAGGGACAGAGTGGCGGTAATCTCGCCGAGGACTCCCGCATAAAATGATAAGACAGTTGGAAGAGAGGTGTATAGATTGAAGATAGCGGTTTTGGCAGGCGGATATTCGCCCGAGCGTGATGTGTCGCTCACGTCGGGAAGCCTTATAGCGAATGCGCTTATAGATAAGGGCAACCTTGTCTGCCTTGCAGACGTGTATATGGGAATTGAGCTTGCGGGAAAGACACCCGAGCAGATGTTTGTGACAGAGAAATACCCCAAATATGAGGTTGAAAAGTGTATTCCGGATCTTGAGGCGTTAAAGAAAAAACGCGGCGGGGGAGACTCGCTTATCGGAGAGGGAATAATTGACATATGCAGAGCGGCGGACGTTGTGTTTCTGGCGCTTCACGGAGCTATGGGAGAAAACGGTCAGCTTCAGGCGACTCTGGACAGCTTTGGTATCAAGTACACGGGCTCGGGATATGACGGAAGTCTGCTTGCCATGGACAAGGACCTGTCCAAAAAGATATTCAGAGACGCCGGGGTAAATACTCCCGAGTGGATATATGTGCCCGCGGGGGAGTGCAGCCTTGAGCTTGTCAGAGAGAAAATAGGCTTTCCTTGCGTTATAAAGCCCACGAGCTGCGGCTCAAGTGTTGGTGTGTCCATAGTTGAGTGCGAGGCTGATTTTGAGCGGGCAATAGCTCTGGCGCAAAAATACGAGGGAAATATCATAATTGAGAAAAAGATCACGGGCAGAGAGCTGACAGTAGGAATACTTGACGGTGAGATACTTCCTGCGATAGAGATAATTCCGCTTTGCGGATTTTACGATTATGAAAACAAATATCAGAGCGGCAAGACTCTTGAGGTCTGCCCCGCAGATATAAGCGAAAGTTTGCGGTCGGCACTTGCCGAGCAGACAAAGCTGGGATTTTTTGCGCTTCGTCTTTCGGGGTACGCAAGGTTTGACTTTATGGTGGATAATGAGGGAAAGCCTTACTGTTTGGAGGCAAATACTCTCCCGGGAATGACCCCCACAAGCTTGCTTCCGCAGATGGCAAGGCACATAGGGCTTGATTTTGGCGAACTTTGTGTAAAAATTTGTAAAACTGCGCTTAAAAAATAACAAAAATCCCTTTAAGTGATTGACAAAGCAAATATATTATAGTATAATTGTGGTATCTGCTTTGTATGTTCAAAGTAGATTTTTGTGAATTTTATTGTTGTTTTTGTAGCAAGAAAGGACAAGAAAATGGATTTTAAGAAAGTAGACAAGAAATACCGTCCCGTGCCGTTCTGGTCATGGAATGAAAAGCTCAGCGTGGAAGAATCCCTCCGTCAGACTGCTCTTATGGACGAGGCAGGAATGGGCGGATACTTTATGCACGCGCGCGGCGGACTCCAGACCGAGTATATGGGCGAGGAATGGTTTGATAATATTGGAGCATGTATCGAGGAATGCAACAAGAGAGGAATGCACGCATGGGCATATGACGAGGACGGTTGGCCCTCGGGCTTTGGCGGCGGAAAGGTCACGGGCAAGGGAGAGAAGTACTGGCAGAAATATCTCCGTTATATCCCTGCGGACGCTGACAGAAGCGAGATCCCCGAGCATCGAATAATACATGTAAGCGATGAGTTCTGCTTTTATTACGACGTTAACCCCTTTTACGTTGATACTCTTGATAAAGAGGTTATTGCAGACTTTATAAACGAGATATACCAGCCCTACTATGATAAGTTCGGCTCTACCTTTGACGGATTCTTTACCGACGAGCCTCAGATCTCCCGTAACGGAATTCCGTGGAGCTTGACTCTTCCCGCAACCTTTGAGGCGGAGTACGGCGAATCTATTTACGATTATCTCCCCAAGCTCTACTTCAAGAAGAAGGGCTATCGCAAGGCGAGAATGAAGTTCTGGAGACTTATTTCCGACCAGTTCTCAAAGAGCTTTATGAAGCAGATACACGAGTGGTGTCAGGCGCATGACTTGAAGCTCACAGGACACGTGCTTCTTGAGGAGACTCTCCTGTCCCAGCTTACAACAAACGGCGCTTGTATGCCTAACTATGAGTTCTTCGATATTCCCGGTATGGACTGGCTCGGAAGACCTATCTTCCCCTGCCTGACACACCACCAGGTAGCATCCGTTGCGGCTCAGACGGGCAAAAAGCAGGTGCTTTGCGAGACGTTTGCTCTTTGCGGTCACAACGTAGGACACGACGAGCTCAAGAGAAACTACGAGTGGATGATGGTCCGCGGAATAAACCTTATGTGTCAGCACCTTGAGGGATATTCGCTCCGCGGAATCCGTAAGAGAGACTATCCGCCCGCAATGTACGTTCAGCAGCCCTGGTGGGCAGATTATAAGGTATTCAACGACGCTATGTCCCGTGTAGGAATGCTGCTTGCAGAGGGTAAGATAACCACAAGCACACTTCTTATGCACAACCAGACGTCCGCATGGATATGCTTTGACAACGAAAAGAACAGCGGCCTTCAGCACTACCACGATAAGCTTATTGAGGCTACTCTCACACTCGAAGCAAAGCACATTCCTTTCCACCTCGGTGACGAGATAGTTATGGAAAGACACGCGCGCGTCGAGGGAGATAAGCTCATAATCGGCGAGATGGTATACGATACCGTAGTTCTCCCCGAGCATATTGATTTCTTCACAAGCACAAAGAAGCTTCTCTCTGAGTTCAAGGCTAACGGCGGTAAGATCGTTAACGCATTCGAGCTTGAGGAAAATGATATAATCGACAATCCCAATATTACGTATGCGACTCGTGAGTTCCCCGAGTTTACAATGCATTATTTTGTAAACTCCACAAACACCAAGCAGTCCGCTACTATCAAGAAGGGAAGCTACGTTATTGATATCGCATCGGGTGAGAAGGTTGAATTCAACAATGACTACATTTTCCCCGAATACGGAAGCCTTGTGGTTATTGAGGACGCAAACGCAAAGCATGCCCCCGAGCATATTGATATGACGGGAGAGTGGGACGTTGTAAACGCTACCGAAAACGCGATAACCCTTGACAAGTGCACATACTGGTTTGACGGTGAGCTTCAGCAGGAGAACGGATACATACTTAACGTATCCACCCGTGCGTATGCTCTTGAAAGAGCAGTGGACATCAAGTGTCAGTTCAAGGTGAATATGGAATATATTCCCGAGAAGCTGTATCTTGCTTGTGAAACTCCCGAGATATTCACCATCAAGGTGAACGGCGCGGAGATAGACAAGACAGAGCATGGCCATTTCCGCGATCACTCCTTCCGCAAGCTTGATATTTCTAAGTACGTAAAGCTTGGAGAGAATATTATTGAAACTCAGGTTCTCTTTGATCAGTCTCCTAAGACCTATGATAACATGAGAAAGGCAAAGATATTCGAATCTGAAAAGAACAAGCTGACTTACGATATGGAAATAGAGGCTATGTACCTTGTTGGTGACTTCGGCGTAAGATGCGACGGTGAATTTGAGAAGATCCCCAACGATGCGTATTTCTACGACGGAGACTTCACGGTAGTCGCACCCACAAAGAAGGTAATGCTTCACGATATTCAGAAGCAGGGATTCCCGTTCTTCTCAGGCGAGCTGACAGTTAAAAAGACCTTTGATATTAAGAATACAAATCTCCTGCTCCACATTGTCAAGCGCGGAGTGAACGCTATTCGTATCAAGGTGAACGGCAAGCAGCTTCCCACAGTTATGTGGGCGCCTTACGATGTAGACCTTTCTGACGTTCTTGTGGCGGGCGAGAACACCATTGAGATAACACTGGTAAATAACCTCCGTAATCTTCTTGGTCCTCACCACCATCAGATAGGCGAGATATTCTTCGCGTGCCCCGCAAACTTCTACGACGAGGGCTCGGTATTCTCGGATTATCAGGGCGGCTTCTATACCGATAAGTACTGCTTTGTTGAAACAGGAATAATTTAATTACAGATAAAAGCTCC
>JAZQKI010000004.1:0-56001 GCA_045542075.1 Eubacteriales bacterium | reverse complement strand
ATGACATTGTCTTCCTAAGACCGCTTGGCCTCCGACTTGGCAGTTGCTATGATCGACCCCAGAAACCTTGACACACTTCTCCATCCCCAGTTCGACCAGAAGGCTCTTAAGGCTGCTACACCTGCAGGCAAGGGTCTCGGCGCATCTCCCGGTGCGGCTTGCGGTCAGGTAGTATTCTCCGCTGAGGATGCTGACGCTTGGAATGCGGCTGGTAAGAAGGTAATTCTCGTCCGCCTTGAGACCTCTCCTGAGGACATCACAGGTATGAAGGCAGCTCAGGGTATCCTCACAGTTCGTGGCGGTATGACATCTCACGCAGCAGTTGTTGCTCGTGGTATGGGTAAGTGCTGCGTATCCGGTTGCGGCGAGATCGCAATGGACGAGGAGAACAAGAGATTCACACTTAACGGTAAGACATACGTTGAGGGCGACTACATCTCCATCAACGGCTCCACAGGTGCTATCTACGACGGCATCATTCCTACTGTTGACGCAGAAATTTCCGGTAACTTCGGCACGATCATGGGTTGGGCTGACGAGTTCCGTACACTTAAGGTAAGAACAAACGCAGATACTCCCGCAGACGCTAAGAAGGCTCGTGAGCTCGGCGCTGAGGGTATCGGTCTCTGCCGTACAGAGCACATGTTCTTTGAGGCTGACAGAATCGCAGCATTCAGAGAGATGATCTGTGCTGACACTGCTGAGGAGAGAGAAGTTGCTCTTGAAAAGATCCTTCCCTACCAGCAGTCCGACTTCGAGAAGATCTATGAGGCTCTCGAGGGCACACCCGTATGTATCAGATTCCTTGACCCCCCGCTCCACGAGTTCGTTCCCACAACTGAGGAGGACATCGCTCTTCTCGCTAAGGCACAGAACAAGAGCGTTGAGGATATCAAGGCTATCATTTCCTCTCTCCACGAGTTCAACCCCATGATGGGTCACCGTGGATGCCGTCTCGCAGTAACATATCCTGAGATCGCAGCAATGCAGACAAAGGCAGTTATCCGCGCGGCTATCAACGTTCAGAAGGCACACGCTGACTGGAATATGGTTCCCGAGATCATGATTCCTCTCGTAGGCGACGTTAAGGAGCTTAAGTACGTTAAGTCCGTTGTAGTTGCAACAGCAGACGCTGAGATCGCAGCTGCAGGTGTAGAGCTTAAGTACGAGGTTGGTACAATGATCGAGATCCCCAGAGCTTGTCTTACAGCTGATGAGATCGCAAAGAACGCAGACTTCTTCTGCTTCGGTACAAACGACCTCACACAGATGACATACGGCTTCTCCAGAGACGACGCAGGTAAGTTCCTCAATGCTTACTACGACGCAAAGATCTTCGAGAACGATCCCTTCGCAAAGCTTGACACAACAGGTGTTGGTAAGCTCATGAATATGGCGATCCAGCTCGGCAGACCCGCAAACGAGCACCTCCACGTAGGTATCTGCGGTGAGCACGGCGGTGACCCCACATCCGTTGAGTTCTGCCACCAGATCGGCCTTGACTACGTATCCTGCTCTCCCTTCAGAGTACCGATCGCACGTCTCGCTGCTGCTCAGGCTGCACTTAAGTAATTTCGGATTACAAAATTTTTGCCCTCGGCACACGCCGAGGGCATTTTTTGTAAGATAAACCTTAAGGCTGCACGCATCCAAGGCTCCCAAGTGCCATGGGAGCTCCCGACGGAGTCGGGTGAGGGATTGTTTTTCGATAGAATTTTGCTTTTTACAATCCCCCCGTCTCGCTTGCGCGAGCCACCTCCCTTTACACAAGGGAGGCTATTATGCGGGTAATCGAATACCAATTTTATTCACGGATAATTGATTATTCTGTCGTAGGGCGGTGGCTTGCTGCCGCCGTTTGTAATCGAAAACCGATTATTTTATCGTAGGGATAGACCTCCAAAGGCTCCCTTGTGTAAAGGGAGCTCCCGACGGAGTCGGGTGAGGGATTGTTTTTCGATAGAATTTTGCTTTTTACAATCCCTCCGTCTCGCTTGCGCGAGCCACCTCCCTTTACACAAGGGAGGCTATTATGCGGGTAATCGAACACAAATTTTATTTACGGATGATTTGATTATATTGTCGTAGGGCGGTGGCTTGCTGCCGCCGTTTGTAATCGAAAACCGATTATTTTATCGTAGGGATAGACCTCCAAAGGCTCCCCTGTGTAAGGGGAGCCGTCAGCGAAGCTGACTGAGGGATTGTTTTTCGATAGGATTTTGCTTTTTACAATCCCTCCGTCTCGCTTGTGCGAGCCACCTCCCTTTACACAAGGGAGGCTATTATGCGGGTAATCGAATACCAATTTTATTCACGGGTAATCGATTATATTTCCCCCGCCAAATAAAACTGCCCGACCTTCAAAAAGGTCGGGCAATAATAGCTCTATCTATAAGCCGGGTTCTGTAATCGACGGTTATCAATCTTTGCTTTCCGTCACCGAAAAGCTCCGCCGCAAGCGGCGTGCCACCCCACGGTATCCTTGCGGAGTTTGGGACGTCCTTCCCATAGGGTGTTGCTTTGAGTAGGGTTTACAGCAAACCTATGTTACCATAGGAGTGGGTGAGCTCTTACCTCGCCTTTCCATCCTTACTACTTTAGGGGAAACGGGATGCAGAAGCTTCATTCTTGAGTCCGTCGCCGTACTGGGTACGGCAGGGCTCATGAACGGAGCTAAACAATCGCATAAAATGAAATCCGCAAGGATTTCTACCTTAGAGAAAAAAGCTCTGATTTTCAGATTACCTTGTATTCCCTTGGTCGCGGTTGTTGTTCTGCGCCTGTTTCACCAAAGAAGCGGTTTATTTCTGTTGCACTTTCCCGACAGTTACCTGTGGCTGACGTTATCAGCTACCCTGTCCCATAAAGCCCGGACTTTCCTCACACGGATACCTTTCGGCTTGACCGCGCGCAACCGTCCGATAAAGCTACGATAGGTATTATATCAAAAAAATTTTTCCCTGTCAACTCAAATTGCCAAAATTCCTTGACTTTTTGGTGCGCGTATGATAAAATTAAATGTTGAGGAATTAAAAATTTCTCCTGTCATCTCGAGCGCCGCCTGCGGCAGTCGAGAGATCTCCAAATTATATACGAAGGAAATTTTATATGAAAATTGGATTTGTTTCACTTGGCTGTCCTAAAAATCAGCTTGATACCGAGGTAATGCTTCACGAGGTAATGTCGGCGGGCTACGAGATAACCCCCGAGGATACCGATGCGGACATTATTATTATAAACACCTGCGCATTCATTGAATCCGCAAAAAAAGAGGCTATCGACAATATTCTTGACGTTGCCTGGCTCAAGGAGCATAACGGACTTTCAGGCATTATCGTCACAGGATGTATGGCGGAGCGCTACGGACGCGAGATACTCGAGGAATTTCCCGAGGTCGACGCGGTGCTTGGCGTTGGCAGCATACATAACATCGTGCCCGCCATCGAGAGCGTTATAGCCAACCTGAAAAAGAAAAAGAACAAGGAGAGATACTACTCCTGCGAGGATAAAAATACAGTCCGTCTCGGCGGTGACAGAGTGCTGACCACCCCCGACTACGCCGCGTACCTCAAGATATCCGAGGGCTGCGACAATCGTTGCACCTACTGCGCTATTCCCGATATCCGCGGAAAATTCCGCAGCCGTCCTATGGAAGACCTTATCGCCGAAGCAAAAGAGCTTGACGGAATGGGCATCAAGGAGCTGACTATCATCGCGCAGGACACAACAAGATACGGAAAAGACCTTTACGGCGAGTACTGTCTTGACAAGCTGCTTCATAAAATTACGGAGGAGACGAGCATCCCGTGGATACGTGTGCTGTACTGCTACCCCGACAAGATAACTCAGGGCTTTGTTGCGGAGTTCCGCGACAATCCGAGAATACTCAAATACCTCGACCTTCCCCTCCAGCACATCTCCGACTCCGTTCTCAAGAGAATGAACAGACACGGAAACGGTGCGCTCATTCGCGAGGTGGTGTCCACTTTGCGCCGCGAGATCCCCGATATTACCATCAGAACCACCTTCATAGTAGGCTTCCCCGGTGAGACCGAGGAGGACTTCTGCGAGCTTGCGGAGTTTGTCAAGGACGCAAGATTTGAGCACGCGGGCGTGTTCACGTATTCCCGCGAGGAGGGTACTCCCGCGTATAATTTTGATGATCAGATCGACGAGCAGGTAAAGCAGGACAGAATGGATATTCTTATGCGCAGTCAGCTTGAGATAAGCTACGAGCAGAATAAGGAGAAGGTCGGCAAGACCGTGACTGTTCTCTGCGAGGACTATGACCCTGTAAGCGAGTCCTATTTTGGCAGAAGCGCGGCAGACGCGCCCGACATCGACGGCAAGGTATTCTTCAAGTCCGACCGCAAGCTCACACCCGGTGAGTTTGTAAACGTGAAGATCCGCAGAGTCGTGGACTACGACCTCTACGGATTTGCGACGAGTAAATAAGAAAGGCAGGGCATAAAAAATGAAAATGAATCTTCCAAATAAGCTCTCGGTGCTCAGACTTATAATGGTACCGATATTTATGGCGGTGATGCTTATTCCCTGCTTTGCAGATATCACAAAGACCGCAAATACGGTTCTTCAATTGGTCGGCGCGTTCCTGTTTGTCGCCGCGTCCTTTACGGATATGCTCGACGGCAAAATAGCGAGAAAATACAATCTCGTCACGGATTTCGGCAAGTTCCTCGATCCCCTGGCGGATAAGTTCATGGTTATCGGCGCTATGGTCTGCATATTCTACTACAACGCAGTCGTAGCAAACAAAAACCTCGCAACGCTCTATTTTGCGGCGCTTGTTATCGTGGTATTCCGCGAGCTTGCGGTCACCTCGATCAGACTTATCGCGTCGTCAAAGAAAAACGTGGTCATCGCGGCAAATATGCTTGGAAAGATAAAGACCGTAACTCAGATAATCGCCGTCGTTGCGGCAATTGTCGAGCCTGTTATCTACTCCTCGCTCGGTGTGTGCGGTTGGGTGTGCAAGTTCCCTCCCCTCACGTTCTTTATGACGGGCGTTATGATAATCTTCACCATTCTTTCGGGAATAAACTACATCAAGGGCGCGTGGAAATACCTCGACCCCGAGAAATAAATATCCACCCGCATAGCGAGTGGTATTTCAGTTTCGGGCATAGCCCTAATACTACTGGCTACGCACAAGTGCGTCTTTTATTGGCCTGTCAGCCGTGCATTTGTTACGAAAACTCGCTCAAGCGAGAACTAAAGCTAAGCCTCCCTTGTGTAAAGGGAGGTGGCACGGCTTGCCGTGACGGAGGGATTGTAAAAAGCAATAATCTACACAAAACAATCCCTCAGTCAGCTTCGCTGACAGCTCCCTTTGCACAAGGGAGCCTTTGACACAAGGTCATTCTACGCTGAATTTTTATTTACTTTCTGCTCATCGGCAAAGCCTTTATGGAACCCCGCCACTATGGCGGGGTTTTCGTTGCACAATAAAAAATGCGGCTTATGCCGCATTTTTTATTCAGCTTTATATCCCCAATTCACCGAAACGCCCGAGCTCCAATTGCTATCCCACTCGGCAGGCCGGCTTTCAGCCTCGCAGTTTACGGTAATATTTTCGCAATCCTTGAAGATGTCACCGCCAACATAGGTTACGCCTGAGGGTATAATTACACTCTTGAGGGATCTGCATCCCGAGAACACGTAAAAGCCCATTCCCGTAACGCTTGAGGGGATGTTAACACTCTCAAGATTATAGCAGTTCGCAAAGGCTCTGTGCCATATTTCAGTGACACTTGACGGCAGAGTAATGCTTTTGACCGTATAGCATCTGTTGAACGCGCTATCGCCTATGGCAGTCACAGGCAAGCCGTTGTACGTATCGGGAATAACTATATTCTCACACGTGCATTTGCCAACGCTGACAAGGGTGTACGCCTTGCCGTCGTCATTGAGCTTGTAGATCAGCTCCTCAGTGCATACGACCTCCTCCGAGGGCTGCTCGGAATTATTCTTTTTTGAGCATGCAACAAGAGATATGATCAATACAAGTGCGAGAACACAAATAATTATTCTTTTCATTTTTGTTTTTATCCGTCCTGATTTATATTTTACCACGACATTATAACATTTTTACGTTATCTTGTCAAGTGTCCGCAAGCCCGTCGCAAAATATTTCCCTGCAAAAATCAAGTGTAAATGCCTCAAGCCTCTCAAAGTCCATAGCCGACTTATATATCTGCTCAAGCTCAAAGTGATATATCCCCGCGCGCTCAAGCTCGCTCTCCGCTCCCGCAACACACGTGGTCAAAAGCTTTTTGCAGTATTTTATCTCTTTTTTGTTCTGCTCCTGCCCTTCCGACGTTTGAAATCTGCCCATATTTATAAGTCTTATCTTGTCGCGGTGGGTTTCTCTTGCCAGCTCGGGCAAGGCGGCTTCCTTTACAAACCACAGCCTTGACTCCTCAAGATAAATTCCGTCAAGCTCGCGGTAGTATATGGGACTTTGTGACACGCGTACACGAAGCTTTTTCCGCCTTGCCGCCTCAAGCAGCATTCTCAGATATTCCTCTCCGCCATAGTCCCCCACGATAAGGTATATTTTGTCCGATTCCCGCTCAAATGTGTCCAGATGCGCCCGCCCGAGCATTCCTATACAGTTTACAAGCGCAATATCAGCGCAAAAGCTCTGACCGTCGGGCAGTGCCCTCATAAGTCTGTCAACAGCGCCATTCATTTTTGCCGTGTTGATCTTCGACCTGCCGTATGAATTATATACCTCATTGAGATTTCCGCAGGCGCGGAGATATTCGTAAGCCCTGTCGTAGCACAGGCTCTTTTTCTGAGACAGCTCTCTTATCTTATCCCCGTTTTTCTTCAGCATTTTTCTGTCCCAGAACGCGCCCGTGTTGACTATCTCCTCTCTGACCCCGGGAAGCCTCTCTATGTACGGATGAGGAAACGTGCCGTCGATCATTCCGACCGTCTCGCCTCCGCAATCAAATATCACCCCGTCAAGCGAGGTGTGGTCCGACGAGCAATAATACCTTTCGACACTCCCACCGCGCGCCTCTGCCATATCTGCCGCGCGCCTCATAAACGTGCTTTTGCCCGTACCCGGACCGCCCTTTATAATAAAGAGCCTGTCAACCCTCTCAAAGCACCCCTTGTAATAATTTTTGAATCCGTCCGCGGAATTTGACGCGGCGAAAAAACTCATAGACATCAATATCTCTCCCCCAAAAAGCATTCAATACATTATATGCGATCTCAATAGCGCTTGACACAAAAAAGCCTTTCCCTTGAGTGTTGCACAGACTTCGCTAGTGCTGCACAGACTTCGCCGGTGCGGGGGGCTCCCGTCGGGATTTTTTAACTTTTTTGGAAAATTTGATATTGAGTTAACATTTAGGCTGTATAATGCTGTATAATAATGAAAAGAATCGCAATTCGGAGGTTTCTATGTTCAACATAATGGTAGTTGAGGACGATACAAATTCCAGAAGACTTATGTGCACGGTGCTTGAGCAGTACGGCTACAACACCATTCCCGCCGTGGACGGAGTGGACGCGCTTGATCTGCTTGACAAAAAGCACGTCGATCTTATTGTGCTTGATATAATGATGCCACGAATGGACGGGTTTGAGTTTACGCAGGTGCTTCGTCAGTCAGGGTGCAACATCCCGATACTTATGGTCACCGCAAAGCAGTCCCCCGTTGACAAGCGAAAGGGCTTCATAATCGGAACGGACGACTATATGACAAAGCCAATTGACGAGGAGGAGATGGTTCTGCGTGTCGGCGCGCTCCTCCGCCGTTCAAAAATAGCAAGCGAGCGAAAGCTCTCGGTCGGCAACACCACCCTGCACTACGACTCGCTCACCGTCTCGACCGAGGACCGAGGAGAGTACGAGCTTCCACAAAAGGAGTTTTTGCTTTTGTTCAAGCTCTTGTCCTACCCCGGCAAGATATTCACGCGCCGTCAGCTTATGGACGAGATCTGGGATATGGAGAGCGAGAGCGACGAGAGAACGGTCGACGTTCACGTCAGCCGTCTGCGCGAAAGGTTCAGAAACAACACGGATTTTGAGATAATCACTGTCCGCGGACTCGGATACAAGGCGGTAATGCTCAGATGAGTAAGAAAAAAGTCATTTCAAATATAAATCTGAAGCCCGATCTGCAAAAGATCAAGGCGAGATACTCAATTCGCTTTTACTTCGTCCTGATCGTATTCACGATAATCGCCGCAACGGCTGCCGTGACGGGAATCATATTTATAATACTCGGTCTTTTCCCTGCGATAAAAAATACGCTTTACACGTCGATATACCCCGTGCTCATAGCGTTTTCTCTGGCGTGTATCATAATAGGCACGGCCGCCTCGGTCATCACGTCAAAATACGTGCTTGCAAGAATAAAAAACGTGCAGATCGGCATGCGAGAGATATCCAAGGGCAATTTCTCGGTGCGAGTCGAGGAAAAGGACCGCAAAAACAAGCCCTCGGAGTTCGGTGAGCTTGAGCGCACGTTTAATAAAATGGCGTCCGACCTCGACGGAATAGAGCTTTTCCGCAACGACTTTATAAATAACTTCTCGCACGAATTCAAAACACCGATAGTTTCGATCAAGGGCTTTGCGCGTCAGCTCCAAAGCGAAAATCTCACCGACGAGCAGCGCCGTGAATACGTCGAGATAATATCCTCGGAGTCTGACAGACTTGCAAAAATGTCCACAAACATTCTGCTTCTCACAAAGCTGGAAAATCAGCAGATAGTAAGCGAAAAGACGACCTTTTCACTCGACGAGCAGATAAGAAACTGCATTATTTTGCTTGAAAATCTCTGGAGCGGTAAAAATATCGAGCTTGACCTTGATCTGCCCGACTCGGTGGAGTACAACTTCAACGAGGAAATGCTCTCTCACGTGTGGATAAACCTCATCACAAACGCGATAAATTTCACAGGCGAGAACGGAAAAATTGCCGTAAGGCTTTCGGAGGATGACGGCTGTGTTACCTGCTCCGTCACGGACAACGGAATAGGAATGAGCGAGGAGACCATGAACAGAATTTTTGAGAAATTCTATCAGGGGGACAAATCCCACCACGCAAACGGAAACGGCATAGGGCTCAACGTGGTCAAGCGCATAGTTTCCCTCGCAGGCGGCGAGATAAAGGTTGAAAGCAAGCTCGGCATAGGCTCGACCTTTACGGTAATTCTGCCGAGACAATAAAATAATGCGGAATGCAGAATACAGAATATCAAATTAGCCTTTCCATCAAGGAAAGGCTAATTTTTTCATTTTATATTCACGGGACGTCGACACCTACACGCGTCCAAAGGCTCCCCTGTGTAAGGGGAGCTGTCAGCGAAGCTGACTGAGGGATTGTTTTTCGATAGAATTTTGCTTTTTACAATCCCTCCGTCTCGCTTGCGCGAGCCACCTCCCTTTGCACAAGGGAGGCTATCATGCGGGTAATCGAACACCTATTTTGCACATGTGTAATCGATTATTTTATCGTAGGGCGGTGGCTTGCTGCCGCCGTTTGTAATCAATAATCGATTATTTTCGGCGGGAGTGAACCCCCGCCCTACGGGTAATCAAACACAAATTTTGTTCACGGATAAAACAAAACCCGTCACGGCGCATTTGCCGTGACGGATTCTTATGTAAGGAAAATTACGCCTTTACCACTATGGAGATATTGACAGGCTCGATAGCCGCCTGCTCGTAAACCACCGCGTTTATCTGCGCGAGCTGAGCGGGAGTGAGCGTGCCGTCCTCGCTCTTTACAACAATATTCGCACCGTCTCCGCTGATGACCGCGACGCACTTCTCAAAGCCCTTGGACACAAGTATAGACTCAATATTCGCCTCCTGCTGCATCTCAAGAGAGATCTGCGAGATCTCCGCAGCCGCCTCTGCCTTTACCTGCTCGGTCGCGCTGGCGTTGTCGATCACCGCCTGAAGCACCTCAAGAGCCTCGTCTCTCGCTCTCTGACGGCTTACCTGAATAGACGAAAAATAGCTGTCTGTCGACGTGTCCGTGTCGGGAGCGGTCGTTCCCTGCTCACCCGAGCTGCCGTCGGAGGTGGGGTCCTTTGTGTTGTCAAGAATACCGACCATTCCGTCGCCGCCGTTGTAGTCATAGCCGCCGTCCCTGTCTCTGAATATAAGCCAATTCGCCAATACCGCAACACCGATAAGCACCACCGCGCTTGCTATGACAAGATTTTTCTTGCCTATTTTCTGAAAAAATTTCTTAACCGAGTCCATTGAATCCTTAAATGCCATTACCGTACCCTCCTGAATATAGGTTTTATTTGACGGCACGTGCCTGCCGCCCCTTTGCTTGATACATTATATTTGAGCGAGCTCCGTCTTATGCCAAAAGCGCGAAATTAAATTACGTATATTCTTGTCAGCGGCAATCCGTAGGCTGACGAGAGCAGCGAGGATATCTCGTCCTTTTTTGCCTGACTTACTCCCGACGGACAGATCACACCTATTCCCGACAAAACGGGAAATTTCTGACCGAGATACAGCGCCTCGGCGTTTGACCCGCTACCCACTATAACGTACTCATTTCTCATATCTCCGTCCGAGCTCACATTTGAGTTTTGCGCGTATATTATCTCTCCCGATGACTCAAAATCAAGCAGAACGTGTATATTCCCCGCTCCTATAAGCCTTTCACAGCTCGCGCTTATGCTTGACTCAAGCGCCTGCCTGTACTTCTCAAAGCTCTCGGCATCATACCTGTGCTGATCATACGGCTCCTCCTCCTGATCCCCTTTTGATCCGCCGCCGCCTATTATCAGCATGATTATACCTACCGCAAAGGCGCAAATAACTATCCACAGCGCGCCGCTTTTTCTCATGTGTCTTACGGCTCCCGACACGTCCTTTTTCTCCATATATCCTCCTAACCTATTGCCGTTATGACCTCACAGTCAAATATCTTCTCAAAATACACCTCAATTTTAGCGGTGTCCTTAAATGCCGCGCTCGGCGGCAGCTCAATATATATTTTCTCAACAGCGGGACTGTCCGCGCCGTTTATATAGGTGACGGTTATTCTTTGCGCGGAAATACCAAAGCTGCCCTCAAGCTCGGAGGATATATATTCCCTTATTGCCTCCTCGCCGTAGTCCTTGAGATACTCCTCCCACTCCTCCTCATATTTCTCGGACGGAGTGCTCGGTATGTAAAGAGTTATATCAAGCTGAGAAATAAAGCTTACCAGATTTGCCGCGGGAGCTGCCATAATACAGATAATACACAGCCCCGCGATAAATTTCTGATGTCCTCTGAAGCTCTCGGCGGGCGAGATAAAGCACACAACGGCGGCAAGCACGGCGCAAATTATAAGACCTATCAGATATTCCTTCATTTTCTCTCCTCACGCGACCGCGGGCGATGCGGTACAAAGCGTTGCCATCGCCACAACAAAGACAACACAGCACATTATCGCAACTCCCTCAAGGATTCCGTAAAGCTCGGAGACCTCAAGGAAAAGCTTATGCTCCCCCGTCATGCCAAGCATACCCGACAAGCTGCCAAGCAGACTGTATATGCTCCGCATAAGCCAAAGCTCAATTATCACAGGGAGCAGTAAAAGCAGAAGAATTATTATCCCCCCGACACCCACAGCGCCTCTTATAAGCTCCACGCTTGACGCAAGCGTGCCGAGACTTGACGACACCGCTCCCCCCGTCACGGGAATACTGCCCAAAAACATCTTCGCTCCCTTGACCGCAAGGCTGTCCGCCTTTGAGGAAATAAGCGTCTGCGAGGACAGAGACAGACTGAGTATAGCGGTAATAATGCCAAGCGCTGTCAGAAACGTCTTTTTGACCGAGGCGCCGATGCTCCCCGCAAACACCTCCGACGACATACCCGACACAAGACTTAACGCAAGGCAAAAGCAAAACAGAGGAACTACCACCGCGCCCGATATAAACTCCAAAATTCCAAGCGTCACAAGAAGCCCCGAGCTTGATCTCAGCGCCGCGCTGACGTTTCCCCCCATAGTGTAAAGAGTTGCCGACAGCGGAACGAATGCAGATATAATTCCCGTAATCCTTACAAAAAACTCCTTCACGTCCCCAAGCACGGATATCGCTACCCCTCCGATCGAGCAGAACACCGCAAGACGCGAGCATATATCAAACACGCGAGACACACCCGCGCCGATATGAGCCGACATAAGCCCGCCAAGTGACGACAGAACTATCAGTCCCATCAGAAGCGCCGCGTGAGGCAGGATAGTTTCAAGCGAAGAAGCAAAGCAGCTTATAGCCGCCGAGAAAAGATACTCCACTCCGCTCATCTCACTCACCGCGTCGGCGACCTTGTCCGCGTCGTCCGAATATATATTCTCGGGCAAAAGCTCCCTTGTGCCGTCAGGCAGCTTGTCAAGAAAATCCCCATACCCCTCGGGCATGGTGTTCTCCTCCGCCCCGACGGGAGAACAAAGCACCCCCGACAAAAACAGCGCAAGCATTATACAAAACAGAATTTTTTTCAACCCTTTTTTCTTTAATTTCATATCATTTGTACCAGGTCCTCGGCTATTGTTATAAGCTCCTCGATAAGCGGCAGAGCAATTATAAGCATCTCGATCTTGCCCGCAAGCTCGGCGTATCCCGCGACAGTCTCCTCCCCGCAATCCTTGCAGACCGAGGCGCATATATGCGTAAGATATGCAACACCCAGAGCCTTGAGCATTACCGACAAATATGTGTTTATCTGCGTACCCTCGGAAATGTCCGTGATAAACTCAATAAGAGGCGAGGCGCATATTATCACTCCCCCCGCAAGCAAGGCGGCGGACACGACCTTTATCATTACCGAAAAATCCTTGCCCGCACTCCTCAGCACGACCGCGACACACGCGCAGATCAACGCCACGCCGAGTATTTTGACTATGTCCCGCATTAAAATCCGAATACCGAGCGCACAAGACGGAACAGCTGATCTATCTCCTGCACAAGCATAATAAGTACCACTATTATTCCCGATACGGTCACAAGCATAGCCTGCTCGTCCCTACCCGATTTGGCAAGTATCTGTGAGGCTGCCGAGACAAGAATTCCCACCCCGGCAACCTTAAGTATAATTGCAATATCCAAGTTTATTTCCTTTCTGATCTTATCACCACAAAATTATAAGTATTCCTATAGTCGAGCATATACATAGCGCGCTTCCTATTCTCTGGCGGGCGGGCAGGTCCTCAAAAAGCGCGCGCCTCTGCTCGCCAAGTGCCTCTATGTAATAGTCGCATCTCTTTAGCTGCTCCTCTCTGTAAAGTCCTCCGAACTCAGAGTAAAAGCTCTCAAGTAATCTATACGTCTCAGCATCAAGATATATTCTCGCGTGGTACAGTATTTCCCCCAGATCCTCGCTCCCCTCAAGCAGCTCAAGTCCCTCGGGACGGTTGCGCAGAATATCGCAAAGTGGTAAGCTATAGCAGTCTATCTGTCCCTTTATATGAAAAATAAGACTTATAAACGAGTCTATAACTCTGAGCTTTTTCTGCTCAAATCTCGATATGGACACCGCGAGCGTAAGTCCCGTAAGCGCTAAAAGCAGACTTCCCACAAGCTTTATCATAAAAACCTCCCTGATATGCTAAAATTCTTTTGGCAAGGCGTCACTACGCAGAGTTATGTCATAGTTGAAATTCATGTACGGCGCGCGGCTTATCCCCACGTACGCCCCGAATATTCCCGCCTCGTGAAGCAGTCTTATACCCGTGCGTGAGAGCAGCTCGGACATACTCCCCGCGTGCGCGCTGGCTATAAGCGGAACTCCGCAGTTGTGCGAGGACACGAGCGCGAGAGCCTCCTCATAGTCGCCTATCTCGTCGCAGACTATAAGCTGAGCGTTCATTGTCCGCGTGGCTATCTCAATCCCGAGCCTGCGCGGATAACCCGACAATACGTCAAGGCAAAGCTCGTCGCCGTCAAGCGAAAATCCAAGCTCTCCCCGTGTGTCCACCACAAGCGTGCGCATAGGGTTGTCGCCGCTCGCGAGAATTGACACACACCCACGGAGCAGAGTTGTCTTTCCCACCCCGGGCGGAGAGTATATAAGCACTCCCTGAGAGGAATTAAAGCCCCTCAGCAGCTCGCAGACCTCACGCCCGACTGCTTTTTGTCTGTGCGGTATCCTTATGCAGAGTATCCCTACGTCATAGACACCTATTATTTTCCCGTCCTCGCAGGTCGCCCTGCCGCCAACACCGACTCTTATGCCCTCGGGAAGCGTTATGTAGCCTTGATTTATGGTGTCGCTGTACGCGTAAAGCGAGCCCTTGCACATGCGTGTCATTATCTCACTTATGTCGCTCTGCCCCGCCTTGTAGGTCAGCATCACGTTTTTCCCCGACAGCACGACAGACGCGCGCCGTCCAAGCCGCACGCGGATTTCCTCAATTCTGCCCTTCGGAGTCAGCGCGCAGATCTCCCGCACAAGCTCGTACGGCAAAGATGCTTCAATTATCTGCGGCAGCTCCTCCGCCGCTCTTACAACAGTTTTTATGACCATAACTAACCCCTCTCTTACAAAATTATATTTCTATGGCTCAAATTTAAGAACGGAAAATAATAAATATCCCCGTGGGGGAAGGCTATTGGATTACCCGTACGTTAGCCTTCCCCTTGAGGGCTGCACAGACTGCGCTAGTGCGGTGGCGCCGAAGGCGACGGATGAGGTGGCGATATCACCGAGAGCAAAATTGCTATTCGATTACCTGTAGGGCGGCTGATTTGCAAGCAAATCGGTTTACTCCCGCCGTGGAATAATCGGTTATTGATTACAAACGGCGGCAGCAAGCCACCGCCCTACGACAATATAATCAATCATCCGTGAATAAAATTAGTGTTTGATTACCCACATGATAGCCTCCCTTGTGCAAAGGGAGGTGGCTCGCGCAAGCGAGACGGAGGGATTGTAAAAAGCAAAATCCTATCGAAAAACAATCCCTCACCCGACTCCGTCGGGAGCTCCCTTTGCACAAGGGAGCCTTTGGAGGTCGGTCCCTACGTTGTCATCCCCCGCCCTTTTGCGGTCAGAAATTCGGAGATCTTTCGACTACACGGCTGTGCCGTTCCGTTCAGGATGACAACTCTTAATTCTGCATTTTGCATTCTGCATTTTCTCGTCCCAACAAAAAACAAAAAGGCCTACCGCAAATTCTGCGATAAGCCTTAATTATTATGCTGCCGCCGAGCATTTTCACATTACGGCAGCTGTATTTTTGACAGCTCCCTGTCGGGGATCTTCTTCTCGGTATCACTTGATATCTTCTTTATCTGCGCGGTCGCCTTATCAACGGGAATACACGTTCCCGCACCTGCCACACAGCCTCCGGGACAACCCATGCCCTCGATAAGACAGCCGTTCTTCTTGCCCGCCTTGGCAAGCAAGAGCATCTTACGGCACTCGTCAAGACCGTCGGCATGCTCGATCTTCACCTCAACGTCGGGGTAATACTCCGCCACGCAGTTCTTTATAGCCTCGGCAACTCCGCCCGCGCACGCAAATCCGCGTCCCGCGGCGGTAGCCTCCGCCTCAAATTCCTCACCCTCAAAGCTTGAAAGATCTATCTCCCTTGCGTCAAACATCGCCGCAAGCTCCTCAAAGGTGATAACGAAATCCACGTCGCTTCGCACGGACGCTCTTCCCGCCTCAAGCTTTTTGGATGCGCAGGGACCGATGAACACAACTCTCGCATCGGGATTATTCTGCTTTACGCTTCTTGCCGTGGCGACCATAGGCGTAAGAGTATTTGATACCTGGTCGATTATAGTCGGAAATTGCTTTTTTGCAAGCATAGCCCACGAAGGACAGCAGGACGTAAGCAGGAACGGTAGCTTGCCCGTCGCAACCTCCTTGGCGTAGTGTCTTGCCTCGGTAGCCGCGCCAACGTCAGCACCGATCGCAACCTCGTGCATATCCTCAAAACCAAGCGCGATAAGGCCCGCGCGAATCTGACCAAGCCCTATATTTTCGCCAAACTGCCCCACTATCGCGGGAGCTACCACCGCAATAATACGGTCACCGTTACGTATAGCGCGTATAAGCTGGAATATCTGGGACTTATCCGCAATAGCTCCAAAGGGACACGCCACCATACACTGTCCGCAGGCGACGCAAAGGTCGTTATCAATTTTTGCGCGTCCAAGCTTGTCGCTCTTTATAGCGCGGACTCCGCACGCCTTTGCGCAAGGACGTTCCCTATGCACTATCGCGTCGTACGGACACTCTTTTTTACATTTTCCGCATTTGATACACTTGCTCTGGTCTATCACGGATCTGCCGTTTACAATAGAGACCGCTCCCACGGGGCAGACGTTGACGCACGGATGCGCAATACACCCGCGGCACTGGTCGGAGACCACGTACATATTTGCCTCGCAAGCCTCACACGCAGACGGAATTACCTGCATAAGCGGAGGCTCGTAGTATTTGTCGCTTATATTACTCTTTGAAAGACCGCTGGTCGCGTAAACAGGCTTGTCGTTGGGTCTGAGTGACATACCCATAGCAAGTCTTACCCTTTCGGACGCGATCGCGCGCTCGCGGTAAATACTCTCTCTGTATCTCGGATTGTCATCGGGGGAAAGTTTGTACGGTATTTCCTCAAGGTCGCGTCTCATGGTGGTATCGTCCGAGTCATACGCTACCCTTGCCACTTCCTTGAATATCTCACGTCTGAGTACACCGATATTTGTATTTGAACCTCTCAAAAGCTCACCTCCGTTTCAACTGATTATATAATATCTTTGTTAATCTTGTTTTAATCCATTTTTGTTATTTTTTCACTTTTTGACTTGAATATTCCGTCAAGCTGTGAGATAGGTGTTTTTATGAGCGACAAGGTCATATATACGGTCGTAATGAGCGCAATTATCACCGTCACCACAATTGTGGGGATATCCCACACAAAGCCCTCGCCGAGCGTTGGCACGAGCGCGCCGCCGAAATTGAATATGGCGTGCAGCACAACGCAAAGCCAGATATTTTTTGTCCGTACAAGGACAACAGAGCACATAGCTCCGATAAGGAAGGAATAGCCTATCTGCTGCAAAACCGCGCCGGGCGACATATAGAAGAAGTTGAGCGAGTGAACTATTCCGAATATCACCGAGGAAATAATTATAGCGATAACTATGTCACGCACACGTCCGCGCCGTCTCTCAAGTATTCCGAGAAACACGACTCCGCGGAATGCCATTTCCTCAAAAAGTCCCACGCAGAAGCATTCAAGAGCCAGGAGCGCTATCATACCGCCGCCCGCTGTCACCTTCTCCACGCCGATAATAAGCGTATATATATGCAGATTGTTTATCACGACGCAAAACGCGGGGATACAAAATACAAGCGACCTCCAAAACGGCTTTCTTATCGGGTTCAGCACGTTATAATCAAGATACCATAAAAGCACAAGAAATACCAATCCGCCAATACCGCGGGTCAGAGTCATACCCACAAGCTGCTCTGTTGTCTGATCAAGCTCTATTCCGAGCCGCTGAAGTCCGACTATTTCGTAAATTCCCAAAATTATGACAGCTACCGTGACAAAAGCTATACAAAAATATCTTTTTTTCAATTTTCTTCTCCGTTTCGGACATTCTTCTCTTCCCATTTTTTCGATATCTCAAGCGCGTCGCAAATAATTTCCTGCCTGTGCTTTTTCTCATAATATCTCTCAAAAACAAGAAGTCCGACACCGCCGAGTATCATGATCACAGCGATAAGCTGCGAGGGGGAAAGAAAGCTGACGACAGTCTTTCCGCGATCGTCCGCGCGGGCATATTCAATGAAAAATCTCCAAGCGCCGTAGAGCATCATGTAAAGGGGCAGATTGAATGTCTTTTTCCTGAACACAAGGACAACGAACAGAGCAAACAGTAAAAACAGGAATATCGCCTCAAACAGCTGAATGGGAACATATTTTGCATACCCCTCGCTGCCGTGCATATAAATTCCGTACCATGCGTCAGTCACCTCGCCGTGACAGCAGCCCGCCATAAGACAACCAAGCCTTCCAAATGCGTGAGCCACCGCTATTGACGCCGCCGCGCAGCTTGAAACGCCAAAGAAATTTCGCATGTGATAGCCGTCCTCGAACTTGAAGCGTCCCACACGTCCCGCGACGAAATATATCAGCAAAAACACCGCCGCGCCGCCTATAAGTCCGCCGTAAAACGTCGCTCCCGTACTCGCGGAAATAACAAATTTTTCGCCGTCCATAAAGTTATAGAACGCCTGGAACAGGACCGCCGAGCCGTAACCGAGCGGTATAGCGAAAAGCGCGCAGACAAAGCAAAATTTCTGAAGCCTTGCGGACAGATAAAGTCTGTCCGCAAGCCAACCGTACGTAAGAATACACACAAATATTCCCACGCAAAGAAATATCGAATATAGGTCAAGACCTAAAAAAATCTCGTTTGGATACATAAAAAACTCCAAGTAAAATCAATCGAAGATACCGCCGTCATTATTGTCGTTTATCTGCTTTTCAGCGAGATCCTGCGCCGTGACGAGTATCTTTCTGGGCTTGTTACCGTCAGCGGGACCGACGTATCCAAGCTCCTCCATTCTGTCTATTATCTTCGCCGCTCTGCCGTAGCCTATCTCAAGCTTTCTCTGGAGCAGAGACGTGGATATCTTGCCCGCCTCGATAGCAAGCTCTACCGCCTCACCCAGCTTGGGATCCTCGTCGCCCGCCGAAGCCTTCACACCGTCATCACCGCCCGATTTCTTGGATGCGGGATTGCCGCACTTTGCAGCTTCCTCGTCGATTGACTTTTCAAACTCGCGATCGTATCTTACGGGAGCGTTGTTATCTCTGATAAAGTCAACTATGCTCTCAACCTCGCCGTCGCTGACGAATGCTCCCTGAACACGCTGGGGCTTTGGCGAGCCTACGGGAGCATACAGCATATCTCCCATACCGATAAGCTTTTCCGCGCCGCCGACGTCGATTATTGTTCTCGAGTCAACGAAGGAGGTTACGGTAAACGCTATTCTCGAAGGAATATTAGCCTTGATAAGACCTGTGATAACGTCAACAGACGGACGCTGCGTACCGAGAATAAGATGTATTCCCGCCGCTCTTGCCTTCTGCGCGATACGGCAGATGGCAGTCTCGACCTCGTCGGGAGCGGACATCATAAGGTCTGCAAGCTCGTCTATGATAATGACCATTCTGGGCATATACGGCTTGTCGGGATCGTTCTTTGTAAGCTCGTTATATCCGTTGATATTACGGACACCGACCTCCTCGATAAGCGCAAATCTCTTTTCCATCTCGTTTACCGCGGAATTGAGCGCGCCCGCCGCCTTCTTGGGATCGCTTACTATCTTGCAGGACAGGTGAGGAATGTCCTTATATACGTTAAATTCAACCTTCTTGGGGTCGATAAGCACGAGCTTGACCTCGTTAGGCTTTGCCCTGTAAAGGATACTCATGATTATGGTGTTGATGCACACCGACTTACCCGAGCCCGTGGTACCCGCAACAAGCAGGTGGGGCATCTTTTCAATATCAAATATAACGGGCTTGCCGGATACGTCCGCACCCAGACAGGACGCTATCTTGCTCTTATGGTTCTGGAATTCGGGGGTTTCGATAAGGTTGCGGAGAGAAACCGTCTGACGTGAATCGTTAGGCACCTCGATACCGACCGCCGCCTTACCTGGAATGGGCGCTTCTATTCTCACGCCCGACTTTGCAAGCGCGAGCGCCAGATCGTCCACAAGGTTTGCGATAGCGCGGACTCTTACGCCCGCGTCGGGCTTGACCTCGTATCTTGTGATAGTAGGACCGCAGGAGCAGGTTATATCCTTGACCTTTATCTTGAAGCTCTCAAGAACCTCTCTGATCACCTGCTTGTTTTCCTCTATTTCAGCCTCGCTCGTGCCCGACTTGAGTCCGCCCTTCTTGAGAAGGTCGATAGGCGGGAATTTATATTCCACCTCGTATTTTTCCTCATCAATGCCAAGCTCCTCTCTCATTTCCTCGTCAACTATTATCTTTTCCTCGGGCTCGGAGTCATCCGCTTCGTCATTCTCGTCAAAAATGACCTCACCCGTCTCGCTGTCGATTATGGGAGCCTTGCCTCCGAATACTATATCATCCTCAAAATCCTCGTCAAGCGAGTCCATATTTATGGCGTCATCCTCAAATGAAACGTCGCCCGCGTCGGACTTGAATCCGTCACGCTTTGCGGCAGCATCCCTGCCGAACACCTTTACGGGCTTATCATCGCGGTATATCTCGTCATCCTCCGAGTCGGCTTCATTATCAATTTCGTCGTCATCGTCGGGAACTACGATCTGAGGCTCCTCCTCCCTGGCGTCACGCTTTGCATAAGTCTCTTTTGCCGCCTTTATCTTCACGGGCTTGACGGGGATCTCCTCCTCGTCTTCATCCTCGTCATAGTCGTCATCGTCATCATAATCGTCAGCCTTGCCCGCGCGCTTTGACTTTTTAGGCTTGCTCTTTCCTCTGCTGTCCCATTTTCCCTTAATGAGATCTCCAAGCCTGCCAAGGTAAACGTGAAGCTCAACTCCGATAAGGTAGCAGGCGAGAACGGGAATGGCAATAGCCAAAACGAATATCGAGCCGATATTGAGGAGCCAATACAACGCATATCCGATATAGCCGCCTATGATTCCGCCCCCCTCAAGAGCCGCGCCCGCGGCGTAAAGCTCACCGAAGTTGGTCGGGAAATCTGATTCTACAAGCGCGATTATTATATGTATGAGCGCCGACGTCAGCAAAATGGTGGATATCGCCAATATTGCCTTTGCGACCACCTTGCCGTTTTCCGCAAATCTGTTCCAGAATATCGCGAGGAACGCGAGAATTATGGGAATGAGGAACGCAACGTATCCGAAAAGTCCGAAGAAAAATTCACAAACGTAGAATCCAAACGGGCCCATCAGATGCTCTCCCTCGCCGCCGCCCTTAAGCTCGTTGTGAGGGTTGCTTATCAGATTTGTGACAAAGCACGCCAGGAGCAATATAGCCGCAAGCGCAAAAATCACGGGCAGTATCTTGTGCATAACGGATCTGCCTGCGCGCCTTGCCTTGCTTTTGACCTTGCTTTTGACCTTGTTTTTTACTTTTGTCTGCGCTTTTTTTGCAACAGAGCTGCTCTTTTTTCTTGAATCAGCCATCGTAAAACATCCTTCTTAAAACAGTTTTTATAAAATACGCATTATGGGAGGATTTCGCGAGAAAATAAATACGTAGACCTCCACAATACACTATACTAATAAACATTATAACATATATATAATCCTTTTTCAATACCCTTTGCAAACTTTAGCATTAAATTTTCAGCAAAATTTTTCAACAAAATTCCCCAAAATCAGTCAATTGTTGGTTTATAAATCAATCTTTTGTTTTCAAATTACTGCAAAAAAGGAGATTTTATGACAAATATAGCATCAAGCTTCAATTCAAAAAAATATACCGCGATACTGTTATCGTCGGCTCTCGGAGGGGTCCTGAACGGATTTCTGGGAGCGGGCGGAGGCATACTGATAGGGCTTGCTCTTACAAAGCTGCTCAAGGACGAGGGCGAGCTTTTGTGTGACCGACGGGATATTTACGCCAACGTGCAGGCAGCCGTGATATGCATCTCTCTTGTGAGCCTTAGCATTTATTCCTCGCGCGGCAATATGGATTATTCCGCGGCGGGCTGGATAATACTCCCCGCCCTTGTCGGCGGTGCCGTCGGAAGTCTTATACTGCGAAGGATAGGCTCGGAGACGGTCGGCAAGATATTTGCCATTCTCGTCGTATGGTCGGGAATACGAATGATAATGAGGTGAGACTATGGGAGAGACGGGCTTATCATTTCTGCACTCGCTTGCCGCATTCGTAATAGCTATACTATCGGGGCTCGGCGTAGGCTCAGGGGGACTTTTCGTGGCATATCTGACCGCGGTGGGACTGTCAGGCGCCGCCGACGCCCGCGGACTCAACCTCCTGTTTTTTATACTGTCGGCAGGTATCGCTACGGTTTTTAATCTGCGCTCGCGCAAATTTGATCCGAGGCTGATATTCATTATGAGCGCATCGGGAATATTGGGATGTCTTGTCGGCACGGGTGTCGCAAGCTATATTTCATCCGACGCGCTCCAAAAAATATTCGGCGTGTTTCTGATATTCTCGGGTGTGTACGTGTTTTTCTCGGGCACAAAATCAAAAAAATCCTCGAGACGCTCTAAAAATCGGCGGATTGCATAATATATATATTATAATTTAGAAAAAGTTCACAAAAATATTTGCAAAACCCCTTTACAAACAAAGATAGGTATGCTATAATACAATGAAGCATAACGTCGACACGGCTATCGGACATAAAGCCACACGGCCTCCGTACTTTTCGCGGACGCCTCGGATTTCACCCACCGACTGCTGTGTAGAGCGTATTTGCTAAAAATATTATTTTTCGAAAGGTGAAAAGAAAAATGACAGCACAAGAAAAGCAGGCAATTATTGAACAGTACGCTACACATGAGGGCGACACAGGTTCTCCCGAGGTACAGATCGCGATTCTCACTTACAGAATCAACAACCTCACAGAGCACCTCAAGGGCAACCACAAGGACAACCACAGCCGTCGCGGCCTCTTCAAGATGGTTGGTCACAGAAGAAATCTTCTCAACTATCTCATGAAGGTAGACATTAACAGATACAGAGCTATCATCGAAAAGCTCGGCATCAGAAAGTAATAATTGGTGGGGAGTGGAGTGACGTTTCACTCCGCTCCCCCTCCTGTTACCCCACACCATTCAACATAATGTACACTCCACGCGGGGAATTTAGAACTTAAATATGCGGACAAGCCTTGTCCTTATATTTAAGTACTAAAGCTCCGTGTGAGAAAATAAAAAAGACATGGAGGAATAAAAATGTCCACATCAATCGTAAGCTCCGCTATGGAGTTTAAGAACTACAAGGTATTCAATTACACACTTGCAGGCCGTCCCCTCGTAATCGAGACAGGTAAGATGGCAGGCCTTGCAAACGGCTCGGCACTCGTCCGCTACGGCGACACAGCTATTCTCTGCTGCGCTACCGCATCCGAGAAGCCCCGTGACGGTATCGACTTCCTTCCCCTCTCGGTTGACTTTGACGAGAGAATGTATGCGGCAGGAAAGATCCCCGGCGGTTACCTCAAGCGTGAGGGTAAGCCCTCAGAGAAGGCAGTTCTCACCAGCCGTGTTATCGACCGTCCCATCCGTCCCCTTTTCCCCAAGGATCTCCGCAACGACGTAGCTCTCACACTTACAGTTATGTCGGTTGATCCCGACTGCGCTCCCGAGGTCACCGCTATGATCGGTGCTTCCATCGCGCTCTCCATCTCGGATATCCCGTGGAACGGACCTATCGGCGGTCTTCACATCGGTCTTATCGACGGCAAGTACATCGTAAACCCCACCACAGAGCAGCAGAAGAAGAGCGACCTTCAGCTCACAGTTGCCGCTTCCATGGAAAAGGTAGTTATGATCGAGGCGGGTGCTAACGAGGTCGAGGACGACGTTATGTACGAGGCTATCATGCTCGCGCACAGAGAGATCAAGGACCTTCTCGGCTTTGTCAACGCAATAGTTGACGAGATCGGCAAGCCCAAGTTCGAGTATCCTTCCTGCGAGCTTGACCACGATATGTTTGATAAGATATTCAACTTCTGCGAAAAGGACGTTATGTTCGCGCTTGATACTGACGACAAGACTGTCCGCGACGCAAGAATGTTCCCCGTAAAGGAAGCGATCCTCGCAAACTTCTCCGAGGAATATCCCGAGCTTCCCACAATGATGGACGAGCTCGTATATAAGATCCAGAAGAAGATAGTCCGCCGTTGGCTGCTTGTTGACAAGAAGCGTGTAGACGGACGCGCAATGAACCAGATCCGTCCTCTCGGCGCTGAGGTAGACATTCTCCCCAGAACACACGGCTCGGGACTCTTCACAAGAGGTCAGACACAGGTTCTCACAGTTGCAACTCTCGGTACACTTTCCGAGGCGCAGATGCTCGACGGTATCGACTCCGAGACATCTAAGAGATACATGCACCACTACAACATGCCCGGCTCCTCCACAGGTGAGGCTAAGGCAGTAAGAAGCCCCGGACGCCGCGAGATCGGTCACGGCGCGCTGGCAGAACGTTCTCTCGTTCCCGTTCTTCCCTCCGAGGAGGAATTCCCCTACGCAATACGACTTGTTTCCGACGTTGTTTCCTCTAACGGCTCTACCTCACAGGGCTCTGTTTGCGGTTCTACCCTCGCTCTTATGGCAGCGGGTGTTCCGATCAAGGCTCCCGTTGCGGGTATCTCCTGCGGTCTTATCACCGCTGAGGACGGCTCCTGGGATACAATGATAGACATTCAGGGACTTGAGGACTTCTATGGCGACATGGACTTCAAGGTTGCAGGTACACATAAGGGTATCACTTCCATTCAGATGGACCTCAAGATCGACGGTCTTACACCCGAGATCATCAAGCAGGCATTCGAGCAGACAAAGGCAGGCCGTGAGTACATCATCGACGAGGTAATTCTCAAGGCTATCCCCGCGCCCAGAGCTGAGGTTTCCAAGTACGCTCCCAAGATGACATCCTTCAAGATCGATCCCGACAAGATCCGTGAGGTTATCGGTAAGGGCGGCTCCGTAATTCAGAAGATCTGCGCAGACTCCGGCGCTAAGGTTGACATCAACGACGAGGGTATGATCACCATCGCGGCTATAAACGGCGAGAGCGCCGCAATAGCAAAGGCTATGATCGACGCTATCGTATTCGAGCCCGAGGTAGGCTGCACTTACAGCGGTAAGGTAGTAAAGATACTCGCAAGCAAGGATAAGCCCAACGAGGACATCGGATGCTTTGTTGAGTACGCTCCCGGCAAGGAAGGAATGGTCCACATCTCCAAGATCTGCGACCGCAGAATAAACAAGGTGACCGACGCGGGCATCGACGTTGGCTCCGCAGTCAACGTAAAGTTTATGGGACTTGACAAGAAGGGCCGTATGGACTTCTCCATCAAGGACGCAAACAACTAATATAAAATCTCTGCCCGGGCTGTCGATATAACGGCCCGAGCAGCAAACATACAGCGAAAGGAAGAATGAATATGAACTCCGAAAACAACAACAAACAAAAGCAGATTCCAGTACTTGTCGCTATTATGGGCGTTCTTACCGCTATTCTTCTTGTTTCAGTCGCAACGCTTATTATCGCGGGATTTGTAATGTAAGGAAAGGAGACAGTACGATTTTATGAATTTGTCAAATATAAGTCCAAGCTCCAAAAAGAAAATAACCCTTACCGCCATGTCCGTGCTTGCGGTCATTCTGGCTCTTTGTCTTGTGATCGTGGCAGTTGCGGGAATATACGACGCTCTGACGGGCGTTGGATTTTCCAACGGTCTTGCTGAGGATAAGCTTACCGACTTTGTGGTGACAAAGGAAAATTCACTGTACGGCTCGCTGATACTCGTAAACAACTCGCACGAATATACCTTCCCCGAGGATGACGAGCATCTTATAAGCATGTACAGCTATAAAAACAACAACGGCGGCAGCAGCTACGGTCTTATAGACTCGTCGCCTCTGCTCCACACCGACGCTATCGGATATGCTCACCAGATGCTTAACCGCATGAGCAAGGATCTGAATACCACGGATTTTGTTGTTTCCTCCGCTTACCGCACCTACGAGCACCAGGAAAGCCTGAATAACAGTATATCGGGCTCCATACCCGCGGGATACAGCGACCACCATACAGGCTATTGCCTCTCAATAAAAAGAACTGAGACCCCTCTTTCCCCCGAGGACTACGAGTGGCTTCACGAAAACGCTCAGGACTACGGTTATATTATCAGATATCCCGAGGCAAAGGCTCACCTTACGGGCGTTTCCGAATATACAAACTGCCTGCGCTACGTCGGCACAGCTCACGCGAATATTATGAAGCAGGAAAATCTCTGCCTTGAGGAATACATAGAGTATCTCAAGGAAAACGCGAGCAACGACCCCATCGGTGTCAAGTGTGAGAACGGCGAGCAGTATTTCGTATATTACTATGCCTTTGAGGGAAAGCAGATAAATATCAAGATCCCCAAGGATGCAGACAAGTATCCCTTTGACGTTTCAGGCACGAACGACGGCGGTATTGTCGTTACCATCAAGGTTAAATAATATAACGCGCCATAAATATAGCCGTGGAGAATTCTCCACGGCTTTTTCTTTATATCATTTCACAAGCACCGCGACGGTCCTTACGTCGCCCTTAAAAATTTTTGAACCTTGATAGCTAAGCTTTTCGTTTGAGGTAAGCTCGTCTCCCATAGCGTAGGGCGCAGCGGCAAATATCTCCGCTCCGTCGGGGATAATGCTCAGAATATCCACGACCTCGGCATCAGAGTCTATCAGCCAACCCATTCTATATTCGTCGGGGATGCGGCAATCCTCAATAATGCCAAACGCGGTATTGGCGGGCGTGTCCGTCACCTTATATTCCTTGCCGTCTATTGTAATACCGCAGGTGTTATCACCGCGGAAGCCTATAATATTTCCCTGACCGTCGAGGCGGTATTGCAGGAAATTGCTGCCGCTGTAGGTGATCTTGTGTCCGTCAAGAGCAAAATCCTTAAGATCAAGCTCCGTGGGGACCAGCATATCATAGCTCTCCATGAATTTTGCGTCCTCGTCATCACGTCTTCTGAACGCGCCGCTTGGCCACAGCTCACGCATGCTGCAGTAATGTCGGCATACAGAGTACGCACCATTCGGGAATTGAGTAGCAAAATATTGGCTTTTTCTTGACACAGTTTCGGGACTGTCACAATTTCCCCTGCCACCGTACGCGCCAAGAGCCTTGAGCACGTCAAAGAGTGTGGAGGGCGCATCTCCCGACTCGCCCGACTGGTCGTCACGGAGTCGGCAGCCAATATACGTCGCGCTGCCCTCGCCATACCTGCGGCTTGCGCCGACAAGAGAGCCGTCGGCATACGCCACGGGTGTTGAATTACTGTCAAGCTCAATTTTGTAAACTCTGTCGGGAAGCATGTCCGTGGGCACCCTCATGGGAGGTATGTCCGCAAGCACTCCCGAAAAGCTGATTGAGTCTGCAGCGCCACCCTCGGTGACAATTTGAGCGGAGCGCAGTCCAAAGAGCTTGAGCCATCTGTCAGGCACTTCTCCAAGCTTGTCCGCGGGAGGAGTGCTGTTCCAGAGAAGATTTCCGCCCTCGCTCACGAATTTTTCAAGCATCAGGATAAACTCCTCATTATAAAGCGGCTCAAATCCAACCACGATAGTGGAATACGAGCAAAGTCCAAGCTTGAGCTTGCCCCCCTCTACAGTGCCGAGATTTGTCACGCGATCCGCGGGACAGTAGTTTGTATAAGCGTACTGCACCATCCAGCTTCCGAATCTCTCCTCTACCATGGTAAGATCCTTGGGGTAGATATAAAGCACCTGCGTGTCACGGGGTCTGTTCCACGTAACTATTCCCTCGCGAGGGATATAAGAGCCAAACCCGTTATGTACGTTGTAAAATCTTCTCCTCACGTCCTTGGGGAATCCCCACGAGCCCCACGCGCATATCTCGTTGCGGTTGAGAGAGGCAAGGGACGCCGACATAGCTCCGCCGTAATAGTTGCGGTCAAACCATCCGCTCTCGCAGAAGTCGGTGCCGCCGTACGAAAAGTAGTCATTCCACTTGAAATAGTCGTATGAGGCGGCGATCGCCTCGCGTATTGTGCTTGAATAAACGTAGGACGGCGAATAATCGTATGCGCAGTAGTTATTTATAGTAGCGAGGTTGAACATACCCTCAGTGCCCTCGCCGCCGTATTTGTCACAGGTGGGAGATTCCTGCCAGGTCGCGTGACCGTAGCAAACAGGGTCCCAGCCCGCGTTTTTAACGTAAGTATCGCGTATGTAATCCCTTGCGTCACAGCAAATGTCCACTACTCTGTCCTGCAGACTCTCAAAATATATCTTTCGCAGTCTGAACGTGCGGGTAAGATCCTCCCTTGAGCTTCCCATGACGTGCTGTGTGTGTTGTCTGCCAAGTGTATCTCTGTCAATGCCCATGTCATAGCCAAAGTAAATAAGCGCGCGGTCAAAATCCTCAAAGATAGGGTCTGTTTTTGCAAGCTCGGACTCAAAATTCTTTGTCATATAGCGCGTGGGTATCTCATGCGGGCCAAAATGCGCGCCGAGATCCCAGTCGAACTGAATGTGCATCTCGTCGGAATAAAGCTCCATAAATTCCACGCCGCGCTCTCTGTACATATCAATAATATTGTGTACGTACTGAGTTGCCTGCGGATGGAAATAATCCATCTCGGGAGTGTCCATGTAAAACACCGCAAAAACCCTGTTGCCCTGAAGCTTTGTCTTTCCCTCGACTACCGCATGCAGGTCGCCGAAATATCGGCTAAGCTTATACGGCTCGCGGCTTATGGTACAGGTGTACTCGTCACTCGGTATCTCGTGGACAGACTCGGGGCGAATGATAAGGTAGGGTGTGCCATTATCCTCCTCGGTGTAAGCGAAAAGACGGGCGCGGACAAACTCGGGATATACGTATCCCTTGTTGTTTCCCCATCTTTCGGACAGAGCACCGTTGAAGCTGAAGCTTCCGTCGTCATTGAGAATACCCTCGGAGAAAAAGCGGTGCTGACCGCCAACTCCCATCTCCTGCTTGAACGTACGTCCAAGGTCAAGGGGATTTGTAACGCTCGCGCCGATCCCTATGCCGTATCTCTCCGCAAAATCGGATATTTTCTTGGTGCAGTCAATAAACTCGGGGTGAGCAAGATGAAGCTCTCTCTCCCCGCCGCCGAAGAAATGGTCGTGGAAAAAGGTAAGTATTTTAGTGTTGGTTTTTTGCGCCCACTCACAGACCTCCTGCAGAGAAATTCCCTCGGACGTTGTCTGGTCGTTTGCTTGCTTGGGATAATATTTTTCGGACGGAGAATTTGCGTAAGCCCTGAGCTTGTCGTCCTCGGTCAGAAGAATATCATGTCTTTTAACGTACGCCCGTAATGGCGGGTTTTTTTTGAGACTTGGCATATATAATACCTCCGTATGCGAGTATTGTTTTCAGAATAAAGGAAAACTCTGCTTACCGTATATTATAACACATTTTTTTACATATTTCAATGCCCTGCGCGATATTGATATAAATCAAATTTTTTTCTCAAATCCCCTTTACTTATCAGATTATTTATGGTATAATATCTATGTATGAAGTTTAACATCAATCCCCAGACAGGAGGTTCTCCATGCGCAGTTGTTCACTGAAAACAACCATACATTTTGAGGGCAATTCCCTTTCCCGACTTTCATCACTTGAATATAAAAACGTATTTATAATCGCAGACCCCTTTACCGTGTCCTCGGGACTCATAGGCGCCGTAACAAAGCACCTTGACGTCTCGGGCATCAAATACACTATCTATTCCGACGTAGTACCCGATCCGTCAGTTGAAAAGGTCGTGCTTGGAGTAGCGGCTCTCGTAAGGGAGATGCCCCCCTGTATTATAGCGGTAGGCGGAGGCTCGGCGATAGACCTTGCAAAATGCGTAAAGCAGTTTTCTCATAAGCTGCACAGCGATTATGATCCGCACTTCATTGCAGTCCCCACCACGAGCGGAACAGGCAGCGAGGTGACGTCATTTGCGGTGATAACCGATACGGAAAAGAATATAAAGCACGCAATTATTGACGATTTTATACTCCCCGACGAGGCAATTCTTGACGTTGAGATGGTAAAGACCGTCCCCCCGTCCATCGCGGCAGACACGGGAATCGACGTTATGGCTCACGCGCTTGAGGCGTACGTCAGCACAAAGGCAGACTATTTTTCGGATATGTACGCGGAAAAGGCAACGTCCCTGTGCAAGCACTATCTCGTCCGCTCGTATAAATACCCCCAGACACACGAGAATAAGGCGAGAGAAAAAATGCACGTCGCGTCCTGCCTTGCGGGAATTGCGTTCAACGCGGTATCCCTCGGAATTTGCCACAGCATCGCGCACCAGCTCGGCGCGCAGTTCCATATTCCCCACGGCCGCGCAAACGGTATAGTTCTTCCCCACGTTATCTCCTTTAACGCGGAGATAGACGAAAAGACTATCGTCTTGCAGAACCCCTCACCCTGCGTCTCCAAGTACGCTAATATGTCAAGACGAATCGGTCTTATCAGCTACGACGACATCGCCTCGGTAAAGGCGCTCAACTACTTTATAAGATCCATGCAGATAGAAATGGGCATGCCCGTTTGTGTCCGCGAGGCTCTTCCCAAATGCACCTACGAGGAATACGCCTCCAAGATAAACGCTATGACCGAGGCAGCTCTCAAGGACAGATGCACCGAGACCAACCCCCGCGTCCCCACAGCAGCGGACATCGCGGATATATTTAAGGCGATTTGGTGAGGTTACATAGAAAAATGACATTGGAAGATTGAGCGGTACCCTAAAGGACAGTTTTATCTACCGACAAAAAAGCAGAAACCGCAGATTGATTTTCTGCGGTTTTTGTGATATAATAAAGGTGTGAATTTAGCTCTGTGAGAACATTCATCAAATATGAATTTTATGGAGATGCTTAATATGTCGAAAGATATTTTTAATGGGAATATAAAGAAAAAGTACATTAACTACGTAAAAATTTCTCTGATTTTTGCAACTGCATTATTTTTTTCTTTTTTCTTGTTCTTTTTCTTGGTTGCTTTATTATATGAAAAAATAGAATACGCTGCCAGAATATTTATGTTTGCTGTTTCCGGCATATGTTTAGTTGCTTCGTTTTTATACCCTGCAATATCCATTTATGCGATAAAAAATTATTCTAAACATCCTAAATTAGCCAAAGCAATGATTAAACCATTTGTGTTTCATGATTTCGAAACAGAGGTGATACGATACATTATAGACAGAGACACCCAAAAGAGACACAAATAATATATACCAAATTCAATTAGTTGATAAGCGTCGAGGCTCCAATAAGCCTCCCTTGTGTAAAGGGAGGTGGCGCGCGAAGCGCGACGGAGGGATTGTAATGCAGAGAAAACATAATAAATACATTGTGCCAACAGCCAAAATGATACGAAAGAATATGACAAAAGAAGAAAAACACCTTTGGTATGATTTTCTGCGCACCTATCCTGTTCGCTTTTCTCGACAAAAGGTTCTCGGTAAGTATATCGCGGATTTTTACTGTGCAGAAGCGAATCTCGTCATAGAGCTTGACGGTTCGGGACATTATACGGAAGAAGGAAAGCAGTACGATGAAGAAAGAACAGCTTTTCTCGAAGAATACGGATTGACGGTTATCAGAATACCAAACACAGAAATACATAAAAACTTTCGGGGTGTTTGTGAATATCTTGATCACCTCGTAGAACAATCCCTCAGTCAGCTTCGCTGACAGCTCCCGTGACACTTGGGAGCCTTTGACGTGAGAACATTCTACTCTGATATTTTTGCTTTCTGCTCATCGCATGCCTTGTACAGACCACCGCTATGGCGGGGTTTTCGTTATACATAAAAATGACATCGGAAGATCCGATGTCATTTTTTCTTTATGTATATTTCCCCTCAAGCCTTTCTCTTACCGCGGCGATAAAGCCTGCGGTGTTGACCGACGTAACGCTCACGCCCTCATCAACAAGACCCGCGAGGTCCTTTGTCATAATGCCGTCGTTCAAGGTCTCAATACAAGCCGCCTCAAGATTATTCGCGAACTCGCAAAGCTCGTCTATTCCGTCGAGTTCGCCGCGCTTGCGGAGCGCGCCGCTCCAGGCGTATATCGTCGCCATGGGGTTTGTGGACGTGTCCTCCCCCTTGAGATGCCTGTAATAATGTCTTGTTACCGTGCCGTGCGCCGCCTCGTACTCGTACTTTCCGTCGGGCGACACAAGCACCGACGTCATCATAGCAAGCGAGCCAAACGCTGTGGATACCATATCGCTCATAACGTCGCCGTCGTAGTTCTTGCAAGCCCAAATATAACCGCCCTCGCTTCGTATAACACGCGCGACCGCGTCGTCTATCAGCGTGTAGAAATACGTGATACCCAGCGCCTCAAATTCTTCCTTATAATAATTATTGTAAATATCCTCGAAAATAAGCTTGAAGGTCTGGTCGTACTGCTTGGATATCGTGTCCTTGGTCGCAAACCAGAGATCCTGCTTTGTGTCTATCGCGAACTTAAAGCAGGAATGAGCAAAGGACTCAATTGAGGAATCCTTGTTATACATTCCCTGAAGCACACCCGCGCACTCAAAGTCATATATCGTCTTTGAAAATTCCGTGCCGTCGTTTCCACGGAATGACAGCGTAGCCACGCCGCTCGTGGGCACGCGGTATTCGGTGGACTTATAGACGTCGCCATAGGCGTGACGCGCGATAGTGATAGGCTTTTTCCAGTTGCGGACCACGGGCTTTATAGAGTCAATAGTTATAGGCGCGCGGAAAACCGTTCCGTCAAGTATCGCTCTTATGGTGCCGTTGGGAGATTTCCACATCTGTGAGAGGTTATATTCCTCAACTCTCTGCTTGTTGGGCGTGATGGTCGCGCACTTGACTGCAACGCCGTATTTTAGCGTGGCGTTTGCGGAATCAACAGTGATTTGATCCTTGGTCCTTTCTCTTTCGGGCAGTCCGAGGTCGTAGTATTCAGTCTTCAGATCAACAAACGGATAAAGAAGCTCATCCTTTATCATCTGCCAGATAATTCTCGTCATCTCATCGCCGTCCATCTCAACGAGGGGCGTTTTCATTCTGATCTTCTGCATTTTGGTATCTCCTGTGTATGTGCGAATATTATTTTGCGAGCTGATTTTCACCCGTCGCGTAATCTATCTCTATTCCCGGCTGCACGTTGTAGACGTAGACGCAGAAGCAAACTCCCTCGCCGCCGTCCTCCATAGAAAGTGCCTCCATAAGAACTCCGCTTGCGAGCAGGTTATTTCCATCAAAAATGGGAGTCACACGGTAAAGCACGTGATTATTTGTCTCTCGCACGTAGTCAGCAACCTGATTCTCAAAGGGTAACATTCCGTCAACGTTGAAATATCTCGTTCCCGTGATAAGATTTTCCTCATTTGCGTTCTCCGCGGTAAGCTGCCAGCCGATAAGATGCGCGCGGTTGTAGAGCCAGCCGCCCTCAACCAGATCAGAATCATATCTGTTCTGCTCCCAACCCGTAGGGTACACACTGCTGATGCTTCCGCGCTCCTCGTCGTCCGCAGGCATTATGTCCTTGCCAACGCACGCCATAGTCACAGTGCATCTGCCGAGCTTATCAAGCTCGCCGTAGCTCTCAAAGGATTTTGTGGTATGCTCGCTCTCCTCAAAGAATGGGATGTTGTTATTTATAATAACGTACGCCGATTCTCCGTCGTACTCGGGGATGCTGTCAAGATTTGCGCTCGGAGCATTTGTCACGCCGTTGTTCTTGTCTCCGAGCGGGAGAGAAATTTCTCCGTTGTCAAGCAGACTGTCGCAGGACGAAAGACACAGTATGCCCGCGAGCAGCGAAAGTATTATTAAAAGACTTAAAAATCTTTTTGCCTTCATGTTGATCCCTCCGTTATTTCACGTAAATTTCCTCTGTTATATCGTGCGAGGAGCCACCGATTTCCGACCTGCCCTCAAGTTTCCACTCGCCATCGGGGAGCTTAAAATACATCGTCGCGGGATATACCCTGTTCCAGCGGTACACAATAATTTTGTTTATTTTGTCCGCATACGGCAAAATATCCGAGTTTTCAACAAAGCAAACGTCACCCTTTTGCGCAACAGACAAAAAATCATTGTCGCAGATCGCAAAATTTTCTGTGTTCTGCGAAAACATTTTATAGGAATACTCGTTCATAAAAAGCCTTTTGCCCATATTATCGTTGAGTATCCTGTCGCGAAGCACAGAGTCCTGACTCTGCCTGCGCGTACCGAACATCATACCGCCCTTGTCGTCAAGGCAAACAATCACAGTCATATAAAACCTCGGCTTACTTTATTTTTCTACATTCGATATAATATCTCTTGTCCTCGGCATGCCCCATGGAAAAGGTCTTTCTGGGGAGCGCGCCGTCACAGATTACGGTGCGGAAGAGCTGATTTTTCTCCATTCCGTCAAAGGTAAGTCCCACGGCATTCGGCTTTTGCGCCAATGAATACGTAGACTCAAGCCCGTGTATGTAGTCGACCTCCGCGCCCTTGTGTGTCTTTATGTAGTCGTCAATAAACTGCTGAATACTTCCCACCGTGAGCTGACACTCGGGAGATTTAATAATAATCTCACCCTTGACGTCGCCATACGTGTACTCAACCCTCTGCTCACGCTCCTCCGCGCCGCAGAGATTTTTTGCGTAAGCCTTAAGATCACAGATAAAGCTCTCGGGCCGGACTCCGAAAACCACGCGGTATATAGGCTCAAACTCAAGCGCGGAGTCGTGGAGATTGACTATCTCGCACAGCGCGTATCTTGCGGGGTGCGACCTTGCCGCATCCTCGCCTATTTCTGCCTTTATTTCCTCGTAGAGAGCCTTTGCGGTTGCGAGCGAATGGTTGCCGTCACCCATAGCGAAAAGCAAGGGAGGACAGTTTATACCGTACTTCCCTATCATCTGCTCGCTTGTCGCAAGCTCGGAGAGTGCAAGATTGATATTGTCTATATCATTTTCGGGAATAAATCTTCCCGTGACGTGACCGCCGCCGAGCATAAGGTCAAAATCATAGGCAAGCTCATAGCCCGCAGACTTTTCGCAGATGGGTTCGATAACTGTCCTCTGCTCGTCGTCAATAAGTATCATTATGTGCGGCAGCTCTATCTCCGCGCCGCGTCTTATTTTTACTCTCGGGGGGATTCTGTCAAGCACAGTTCCCTCCGTCGCGCGGATAAGCGACTCCGAGCCCTTTTGGTAGTCGTACTCCTCAAGGTCAACCGCCCCGACTATACCGCGACGTATTTTACCGTCCGACTGCACTCTCTCAAGATATATCATGGTGTTTTTATGGCACACGAGAATATCAGAGAGATACTTTCGCATAGTCTCATTTATTTTGCCAATTCTCTGCTCGGTCTCGGAAAGATACGCCTCGGGCAGAATGATATTGAGAGCCGAGGGGGAGCAGCCGACAAGCTCTGCCGCGCTTTCCCAATACTCGGGCTGACTTGTAAACTGGTCGCAGGCAACAGTCGCCCAACGGCTGCCGTCCACCTTATCAAAATTCGGCAGATAAATATCTGCGGGGTATAAATATTTTTTCATATAGGTCTCCTTAAAGCTTAAATATCTTTATGGATTTTATGGCGCTGCCATCAGTATATTCTCCGACCTCGCCAAGCGCGAAAAATTCTCCGCCCTGCGAGCAGACACGCACGCGCTGTCCCGCGCCAAAGCTTGTTTTTATCTTGTGCTGATATATAGGACATCCGTCACGGAAAAGTCTTTCAAAGAAAGGTGAGAGCTGTATTTTGGGCATGTCGCAAAACAGCCCCTCAACGTCCATAAGGCACGCCGCTCTGCCCTGCTCGTCCATAGCCTCAAGCTCGTCTATGGTGAAGGCTTGCGACAGCAAGACTCCACAGGCCTCATCCCGCCGCAGAGTCGCCATAGCTCCGCCGCAGCCCAAAGCCTTGCCTATATCCGCGCAAAGCGTTCTGATATACGTACCGCCCGAGCAGGTGACAGTGAGTGTAAAATCCTCTGCCCTCTCGGTAGGCTGGCATATAATATCAAACACCTCGACCTCGCGAGCCTGGCGCTCAATTATAACGCCCTGGCGAGCCAGATCGTAAAGCTTCTGACCGTTCACCTTGAGCGCCGAATACATAGGCGGCGTCTGCATTATTTTACCGCAAAAGCCTTTGCAGACTTCTTTAACCTCGTCAAACTTGGGAAGCTCGCCCTCGTGTCTTGAAAGCACCTTACCCGTTATGTCCTCGGTGTCAGTCTCAATTCCAAGGCGCAGAGTCGCGGTGTAGGTCTTTCTGTCAGACGAGATATACTCGCAAGCCTTCGCCGCGCGCCCGACAAGTACCACAAGCACACCCTCGGCAAGCGGGTCAAGAGTTCCCGCGTGTCCCACGCGCTTTGTGTTATAAAGCCTTCTTATTTTGTTGACAACGTCATGCGACGAGATACCCACAGGCTTGTTTACCGCAAGTATTCCGCCCGGGAGATTGTCAATTTCAGTATGCTTTACCGACATCAGTTAAACCTCACTATTGCCGAGCAAATGGAAAATCCCTTCTCGGAAAAGTTCTTTTCGTATTCCGTCATAACATTTGTCGCCGCGCGCTCGGAGTTGTGAAGATCGCGTGTCATCCAGACGATCTCAAGACCAAACGCCTCAAACTCCTCAAGCGAAAAGTCAAAAAGTCCCGCGTTGTCGGTCTTGAATATCAGCTCGCCGCCGACCTTCAAAAGATTTTTGTATCTCTCAAGAAAGATCCTGTGCGTTAGACGGCGCTTTGCGTGTCCCGCCTTGGGCCACGGGTCGCTGAAGTTGAGATATATTCTGTCAAGGCTGTGAGGCGGAAACCACTCCTCAAGATTCGCCGCGTCACCGATTATGAAGCGGAGATTGTCGGGTCTGCTTTCCTTGCACGCCATAGCCTTCTCAAGCGCGATACAGCACACGTCGGGCACCTTTTCCATTGAGATAAGGTTGATGTTATGCTCTGCCGCCGCAGTTCCCACCGCAAAGTTACCCTTGCCGCATCCAATTTCAAGACAAAGCAGCTTTTCCTTGTCCGAGAAAGGCGCTTTTGGGTTTTCCTTGAGCGACGTGGGATTTTCTATAAGTATTTCCGCGCACGCCGCGATCCTCTCCGCGCCGTGCTTCTTTTTTCTCATTCTCATATTTTTTGTTTCCTATTGGTGAAAGTTTTTGGAGATGAGGGGCGTTATCAGAAACGGTACTCTCCTCATCCGTCGCGTTCCGCGCCACCTTCCCCGCTGGGGAAGGCTAAAAATTGTCCGCAAATCGATGCGCCAGCCCCTACCTTTTTTTGGGGGGAAGTTTTGAAGGGGTGTTGCACAGACTACGCTAGTGCGGGGCGCGGGGAGAGGGGAAACTTTTTCAAAAGTTTATCCTCTCCACGCTCGTCTCCCTTACACGTTAAATCTAAAGAGAACTATGTCTCCGTCCTTCATTACGTATTCCTTGCCCTCGCTCCGCACAAGTCCCGCCTCCTTTGCGGCGACCATATTGCCGCAGGACACGAGGTCGTCAAAGGCGATGACCTCGGCGCGAATAAATCCGCGCTCAAAGTCGCTATGTATCTTTCCTGCCGCCTGGGGCGCTTTCGTGCCGCGCGTGATAGTCCAGGCTCTTACCTCCTCGGGCCCTGCCGTGAGGTAGCTTATAAGTCCAAGCAAGGAGTAGGACGCCTTGATAAGCTTGTCAAGACCGCTCTCGGCAATTCCCATATCCTCCAAAAACATCGCCTTCTCATCCGCATCAAGCTCCGCGATCTCGGACTCAATGCCCGCGCAGACCGCGATAAGCTCGGAGTTTTCAGTCTTCGCAAACTCCTTGACCGCCATATAAGCGGGGTTGTCCACAGGCTCGCTTGCCGCCTCGTCCTCGGACACGTTAGCCACGTAAATGACGGGCTTCATGGTAAGCAAAGGCGTGTCGTAAAGGCAAGCGCGCTCGTCGTCAGTCAGAGTCATCGTGCGCGCGCAAAGGCCCTCCTCAAGCGTTGCGTGTATGCGCTCGAAAAGCTCAAGCTCGGAGCCTAACGTCTTGTCGCCCTTCATAGCCTTTTTGGTTCTGTCAATACGGCGCTCTACCATCTCCATATCCGAGAAAATAAGCTCCATATTTATGGTCTCAATGTCGCGGAGCGGATTTACGCTTCCGTCAACGTGAATGATATTGTCGTCCTCAAAGCAACGAACCACGTGAATTATCGCGTCACACTCGCGGATGTTGGAAAGAAACTTGTTTCCAAGTCCCTCGCCCTGCGCCGCGCCCTTAACAAGACCTGCAATATCCACGAACTGAATTATCGCGGGCGTGTACTTTTTGGGGTCGTACATTTTCGCAAGCACGTCAAGACGGCTGTCAGGCACCGTCACCACGCCCACGTTGGGCTCGATCGTGCAAAAAGGATAGTTTGCGGACTCCGCGCCCGCGTTTGTCAAGGCGTTAAAAAGAGTTGACTTACCTACGTTAGGAAGTCCCACTATGCCGAGCTTCATATAAAAATACCTGCTTTCCGTAAAAATACATATAATTACCTATTATAAGATATATTATAATACATTTCCGCACATTTTTCAAGGGGTTTACGCATTTTTTGAGACCATATATGCAATAAAAAAGCCTTCCCTCATTTTCGAGAGAAGGCGGGGTTGTTTGGTTGGGTTTTCAATACTCTTGGCGATAATACAGCAATTTATTTGTTGTTTAACCTACTTTGACGCGTTTATTTTGCTAAACGGATTCAATCCACTTTTTTAATAAACTGCTCAATTGAAGTTGTAATTTCCTTTTTCAAAAGAACATCACATAAGATACCGAAATAATCTTGTTTAAGATTTGCATATTCGGGTAAATCTTGTGTATTACTTTGTGAAGCAACCGCAGGTATTAGATAACTATTTGCTATTGCAAGCATTTTATCAATAGTTGGATATTTTTTACGCAATTCATTATCTAATCTTTGCGCTTCAAATAAATTTTCTATAGTTGGTCTGGTTGATAAGACAGTGTTGATTCTATTAAGATCATTTGCCACATCAGATAATTCGTGTGCTTCATGTGCAATTTTGAATGCTTCTTTAGCTAAGTTGTTATCAAAATGTATCATTTTCTACTTCCTTTATATAATTAAAACTTCTGTTATCGTTTTTTATCTTTTCTACAAACAGGACATCCGCTTCCTTTATTTCTATTGTATATTGTCGTTTGCCACTCATGCCCTTGGCTACATTTCCACCAGACTTTTTTATCACTATTAGGCATTACGTCTGCAGGCGTTAATCCGTTGTTTTTTTCATAATTCCATTCTTCCGCTAAAGCTGGGTTAACTGTTTGTAAATCATTTTTACCTTTAATGGGGAATCGCCCCGAACAATATGGGCATCCAATACCGTTATTTCTACTACTTATTGCTGCTTGCCATTCGTGTCCTTGGCTACATTTCCACCATGCTTTTTTATTGCTGTTTGGCAACACGTCCATAGGTGTTAATCCATTATTCTTATCATAATTCCATTCGTTTGCTAATTTTGTATTAACTGTTTGCAAATCAGTTTCACCTATAATGGACAGTTTGCCCGAGCAATAAGGACATCGGCTTCCTGCATTCCTACTACCTATCGTAGCTTGCCATTCATGTTCTTTTTGGCATTTCCACCACACTTTTTTGCTACTATTATGTGATACCTCTGCAGGCGTTAATCCAATATTTTTTTCATAATTCCATTCTTTTGCCAAAGTTGGATTAACCGTTTGTAAATCGTTTTCACCTTTAACAGGATAGCGCCCTGAGCAATATGGGCACCCGTGCTCACTATTTCTGCTGACTATCGTTGCTTGCCACTCGTGACCCTTACCACATTTCCACCAAACTTTCTTTCCGCTGTTAAGTGAGAAATCCACTGGGTTTAATCCGGAATTTTTTTCATAATTCCATTCTTTAGCTAAAAACGGGTTAAGCGTTTGTAAATCAGTTTCACCTTTAACAGCATATCGACCTGAGCAATATGGGCATCCGCGCCCGCTATTTCTGCTGTATATCGTTGCTTGCCACTCATGTCCCTTACCACATTTCCACCAGACTTTTTTATTACTGTTCATTGGAAAAGATTCTGGTTTTAATTTGCCGTTTCTTTCATAATTCCATTCTTTGGCTACTTCAGGATTGGAAAAGAAAAGAGAATTTTCCTTTTCCGTATATTCCCGCAAGTTTTCTATGGCAATAGTGTCTCTTTCAAGGTTAACATCAATGCTTTTTCCGATTATTTCACTTAATACTTCTTTTAATATTAGGGATAAATCTTTTTGATCTTTTTGAACAATATAATCTATGGAACTGTCGTTTAACAGTGGTAATCCTTCCCTTATTCTATATAACTTAATTCCGTCTTTTATGCACCTTTTGTTTTTTTCTAAATCTTTTTTTGCTTTGTTTTTGTGCCAAAAGTATCCATCATATTCAATGGCAATTTTTTTTGATGGAATATAAACATCTAATTCGTATCCTTTCTCTTTGTATAAATGCATCGCCTCTACATTGTATTTTTTTAGATAATATACAATCGCATACTCAGGAAGAGACGTTTTTCGCTCGGAGTTACAAATAGGACACCCGCTTCCTTTGTTTCTTTGGCTAATCACTGCTTGCCATTCATGTCCTTTTGGACACTTCCACCACACTTTTTTATCACTATTAGGCAACACGTCCATAGGTGTTAATCCATGATTTTTTTCATAATTCCATTCTTTTGCTAATTTAGGATTAACCACTTGCAAATCATTTTCACCTTTAACTGCGCATCGTCCTGAACAATATGGACATCCGCTTCCTTTATTCCTACTACCTATCGTAGCTTGCCATTCATGTCCTTTGCTACACTTCCACCAAGCTTTTTTTCTGCTATTAGCTGTTACATCAAGTGGTGTTAATCCGGGATTTTTTTCATAATTCCATTCTTCTGCTAAAGTTGGATTAAGCGTTTGTAAATCAGTTTCGCCTCTAACGGCATATCGACCCGAGCAATATGGGCACCCAACTCCACTGCTTCTGCTATTTATTGTTGCCTGCCACTCATGTCCTTTATCACATTTCCACCATGTTTTCTTTCCACTGTTTAACGTTACATTTTCAGGTATTAAACCATTGTTTTTTGCATAGTTCCATTCTTTCGCCAAAGCTGGATTAACTGTTTGCAAATCGTTTTCACCTTTAATGACGAACCGCCCCGAACAATAGGGGCATCCATTTCCATTGATTCTATTATTTGCATTTGCTTGCCACTCGTGTCCTTTATCACATTTCCACCATACTTTTTTCCCGCTGCCAAGGGTTAGTGCATTAGGATCGAAATTTAATTCATTATTCTTTTCCCAATTCCATTCTGCCATCAGTTCGGCATTGTCAATTAAATATTTCTTTTCTGCCATAGTAAATCCTCATAAATACGCAAACAATATATTTAATTTTGGTTTGAAATCTGCTCTTGATTCCTCGTTATCTATTCCTGCCATTTTCCCTCTCCGCTGTCAAAGATTTCATATATATGAAATCCCTTTTATTACTTATATATATTATGTCATAAAATTCGCATATTGTCAAGGTGTGATATTTCCCGTCACATTTTGAAATAAAAATAAACAAATTCCCTATATTTTATAAAGGAATTTTCAAGAAAATAAAAATAAATTCTAAAAATTATGAATTTTTTTTGAAAAAAGACTGTACAAATTGATTTTTTTATGCTATAATTATTAACGCTCAATAGGAGTTTGTGAATTATTTGCAAAGCAAAAATGACAAATTTGTTGTTTTTTGACTTTTTATGACTAAAATTCGCATAAAATTCAATATACATTCACACACCCTACCGAATAGGCAAATATAATCATTACAGTAAAATCGGAAAACTCCAAAATTTAGGAAAGAGTAAGGAGATAGAATATGACCGACACTAAAATTCTCGTTATTGACAACGACCCCGCGATATGCGAGCTTATAAAGTCGCATTTTGAGAGCGAGGGATATGAGGTAAAGACCGTTTCGGACGGTAGCGAGAGCATTTCCACCTTCAAGCTTTACGAGCCCGACATAGTTCTGCTCGACATTATGCTCCCCAGAAAAGACGGCTGGCAGGTATGCCGCGAGATCCGTGAGATCTCAAGCCGCCCCATTATTATGATAAGCTCAAAGAGCGACGTTTTCGACAAGGTGCTCGGACTTGAGCTGGGCGCGGACGACTATCTCGTCAAGCCCTTCGACATCAAGGAGCTCTCCGCAAGAATAAAGGCAGTTCTCCGCCGTTGCCATAAGGATAACACGCAGGTTGACGAGGAGGTCGTAAAGTTTGAAAACATCGAGATAAGCCTGCAAAAATACGAGCTGAAGCTCAAGGGCAAATCTATTGACATTCCCCCCAAGGAGCTGGAGCTTCTCTATTTCCTCGCGTCCAACTATAACAGAGTCTTCTCCCGCGACCAGCTTCTCGACAAGGTCTGGGGCTTTGACTATCTTGGCGACTCCCGTACCGTTGACGTACATATCAAGCGTCTCCGCGAAAAGCTTCAGGGCGTGTCGGACAAGTGGCTTATCAAGACCGTTTGGGGCGTAGGATACAAGTTTGAATTTTTGAACTGATATAGTCTTGACTACTGTGCCAATTCGACTGCTCGGATTGGCACACTTTAGAAAGGAGAATTATTATGGATGAAAATAAATCTGTAAATGAGATAAATCCCGAGGAGTCCTCTGTCAAGGAGCCTGCGATTGAGGAGCCTGCGATTGAGGAACCCACGGTCGAGGAGCCCGCAGTCGAGGAACCCGCAGTCGAGGAGTCCGCAGTCGAGGAGCCCGCAGTCGAGGAGCCCGCAGTCGAGGTTCCCGCAGTTGAGGAGCCCACGGTCGAGGAGCCCGCAGTTGAGGTTCCCGAGGCTGATATTCCCGCCGAGCCCGAATTTCCTCCCAAAAAGGAGGGCGGCGAATACGACAGCAGAGGCTATTACGTCTTCCCCGACAGAAGCTACTACGATCTTCTCGGCAATTACTATTCCGCCAAGGGCGAGCAGCAGCACTCCGCAGTAACACAGGCATTTACCTGGGAGCCTACAGCCCAGCCTGTGGCTGACCCCGAGCCGCTCAAGCCCGCAATGGACAAAAAGAAAAGACACACCGCATTCAAGGTGTCTCTCATTATTATGGCATGCGTTCTCGCAACCGCGTTGCTTATTCTGGTCGGCGCGCTTATATACAATCTGTTTGATACGTATCCCGACGCGCAGAACAAAAATGTCACCGTCAACGTCATTATATCCGACAAGGGCCCCACAAATCCCGGCGACGGTTACGCCTCCCCCGAGCTTCTTGAGGAGGTAAAGAATTCCATAGTGGTAATTTCCGCACAAACTGCCGACGCGTCAAGCCTCGGAAGCGGATTTATAATAAGTGATAACGGATATATCGTCACAAATCAGCACGTTATCGACGGCGCAAGTGAGATCTGGGTAGATCTCTACGACGGAAGATCGTATCAGGCAAAGGTAGTCGGCGCAAGTGAGCGAGACGATATTGCAGTGCTGAAGATCAGCGCGTCAGATCTCCCTCCGATTACCCTTGCAAGGAGCGAGGATTCCTACGTTGGCGAGGTCGTGTATGCGATCGGCTGTCCCGACAGCTACGACTTTGCGTGGTCTGTCACGATGGGCATCATATCCCACACGAGCAGAAACGTAAAGATTTATAACGATGACGGCAGCTTAGAGAAAACAATGAACCTTATTCAGACCGACGTTTCCGTCAACCCTGGAAACTCGGGCGGACCTATCATCAACACTCGCGGTGAGGTCGTGGGAATAGTCACCTTGAAAATTACCAACACCGAGGGCATGGGCTTTGCCATTCCGATAGACGGCGCGCTTGAGATTATCGACGCGCTCATCACGAAAGGAAGCGCGGACGACATTGAGTCCTCAATATCCGCTCCCCGCCCCATGATCGGTATAAGCTGCGTTGGCGTTTCCGCCAATAAATACTACAAAAAGACCAGCACGGGCATCGAGGAGGTCGAAAAGACCTACGCGGACCATTTCCCCGACACCTGCTTCTATGCGCCCGTCGGCGGAATATACGTAATGAGCATTGACGAAAGATACAACGCTGTTGGCGTGCTTGAGGCAGGAGACATAATAGTTTCGCTTGACGGCGCGGCGGTGTATAACAACAATCAGTTCTCATTTTATCTCAACAACTACAAGCCTGGCGACAGAATCCAGCTTGAGGTCTACAGAGACGGCGGGTATAAAACAGTCAAGCTGACGCTCGCAAAAGAAATCAAGGAATAATACAAAAAGCACTTGCGCATCAGCGCAAGTGCTTTATTTTTACGTTGCCGCGCGCGGCTTTTTGAGCTTGTCTATTCCCGCGAGAATAAGCTTTGTCACAAAATACGTCATGCAGATAAACGCGACCGTCACAGCCGAAAGCACAACTATGTAAATAAGCTGCCCTCCCCAGCCGAGAGCGTCAACAAGGCTCTGACGTATGGTCTCCACAGGCGCAAGGTTGCACCTGAGCAGATTGTGATAGTTTACCTTCATGGTGTTGGCAAGAATTGCGCAGACAGTCTGGAAGCTGCACATGAAAATAAGTATTATCTTTATATCCTTCTTTGTATTGAACTCAAACATTCTCATAGCGACCGCCAATATGAAATACAGGCAAACGAGATTGTGGAACACTACCGTGTGGAAGCTTATAAACTGCTCCGACATAGTCGCTATATTGCCGTCGGAATAAATAATACTAGGCATGACCAGCATAAAGAACGTCATAGACGAGCAGCAAGCAAACGTGATAATGTCGATTGTCCTCTTTCCTCTGCCCTTATAAAAGGAGTGCAGCGGCAGAACGAACAAAAAGAGGCTGCAGAAATGGAAAGGAAGAAAATATAGGTCGTAATGCCCCGTTTTTATTGAGCTGTACTGCTTTAGTGCCTCAAGCACGAGAAGTATCACGGAGATCACCTGAAAAGGAATGTACCTTACCCTTTCGCTCTTGCCACGGAGCAGCTTTGCCATAAGAATTGAAAATGCGATAAACACGACAAAGGCGGGTAATATAGTAATTGCGTGAAGTTTCGTCCAAAGCATAGAAAAATATACCTTTCTGTCATTTTTTTCATTATATCATAGCAAAGGACGAGCTTCAATTGTTGAGATGATAATTTAATAATTTTTAAGAAATGGGGGGAAAGAAAGATAGGAAGGGAGAGAGGCGTCGCCTAATCTTTTGAGATAATGGCTGGTCACATAAAATGTGACCAGCCATTTATAAATACGCCATATTGAATTGTATATATTTAAATTTCATCAAAAATATTTGAGATCTGCATAGAAATATTATACCAATCCATTTTTAAAATTGCAAAATAGTTTCCATCTTTTTTCAAAAAATTCGATTCCGATAAGGTGTTATCCGATTCTTTTTTTATGCTATAATATTTGCTGCCAGAAAAAATTATTGTTTCAAACAATTTGTAAAGAATGTCGTCATATGCATCTTTGTTATCAAATATTTTTTTAGGCATAATAGTTTTGTATCCATCTATATCTTTAAATATGTCGTAAAAGTAATCATCGTAAGATCTTTCCTTGTTTGCATGTTCAAAGACAACGCGCAAATCCGTATCTGTTATATTTTTATAATAATACCTCGAAGCAAATGCTGCAAAAGCAACGCATATCGTTCTAGCATTATGGGCAAATGGAATTAATTCGGCAGAATTTGGGAATCTTTCGTATGTCTTATCGAATCTTGGAATAAATGTTTTTCTAAAATATGTATCTATATAAAGTAACTCCTTTACAATAGAACAAATTTGATTTTGATCAGAATCAAATATTGGATTATAATATTTTTCTAAATAAAGTGTAGACGGTTTATTACGACTCGCCGCAGGCAATTGAAAAATCCCAGCTAAACATAATTTTCCTACTTCTACCAAGTCAGTATTTTTATAGTCCTCTGAAAAATCTTTTGGAATCACTTCTCCACGTTTAGTTTGATAGAATATCCCTGCATTTCGCATTGATGTAGCGAATCTAACTTGTTCCGGAGCGTTTGACTTCAAATCCAAGGTTTTAATAGCTTTTTGGGAATTTGTTGCCTTAGCAATTTCAAGGCTAAATAAGTTTTTTTCATCTTCCGTCTCACCTATAGTTCTAATGATCTTGCAAGGTAAGAACAGGTCGTTTTCTTTGTTTATCTGCGAACTTTTATGCAACAGTGTTGTTGTTTGACCACCATTAACAATTGAAAAATTTCTCAACTTCACTTGCTTTCCGTCCAAATCAAAATCATCGCAAATAATAGTTATACCGTTATTTTTAAACCAAAATGTTTCAGGACTTCTATTAATAGTTTCATTTATAGAGGAATCTATATCTTTTTTCTTTATATAGTATCTTAAATTTCGTGATAATAGATTAGTGCTGTGGGTAGCGTAAAGTTCTTTTATTGAAAAAGCGGAAACATTTACAATAATTGCATCATCACCATAGCAAAGAGCATTATTAGCTTCATCAATTATAATTTTTCCAAGCTCTACAGTTGGACGTCTAGATTCAGATTCCTTTATTTCATCAACAATATCATTGCCGAAAAACAGTTGTATTTCAAACTCCGCACTGGATAAATCATGATCTTGAAGTAGCTTTTGAATTCTATCTTCTCTAATCCCATTTTTTGGAGCACTAGTATAAAAAACAAAACACACCTTCGATTCTTCGCCAACCTCGGCATTCAGCGACATATATCTTCTCTGAACGTTAGTATTAACAATGTTGTATTCACCGCGTTGCATGCTTTTATAAAACAAAATCATTTTGGCAACGGCATCTCGCACTATATCAAAAGTAATATTTGTGTAATATTTTGCTTGACAAATTACTAGATTGTTAGTTTCCGAATTTGGATCAGTCAACAATGCATCTACCCCACCATCCTTTACAGAGTCAACAAGTATTTCTTTGATATCTTGCTCCGAAAAGGAAAGTGATGGGTTTTTATAAAGATTAGATTTAATACATAATGCTGTAAAAACGTGCTCATCTGGTTCGTTTCGCAAACAAGGATATGCATCCTTCATGGAGTGGATTTTTTCTGTAATTGTTTCATAATTTGTTTTTTGTGCCATAATTATTCCACCTTTCTTGGTATGTTGATTACATTATACCACACCATATTATTTTTTTCAACATTTTGTGTTTATTTTATACAAAAAATATGGGCTTAAATGTCAAGTCAATCAACAACGTCCTTATCATAGGTTTATTTAAAGCACTCTAAATCCGCGGAAACATCCCTCGGGCGTCGAGCCGTCGGGATGTTTGGGAATCAGAACTCTCACCAAGTTCGACAAGCGAGCGGGTGTAATGGTTCGATTCTCCCTCAGCTCAGCCAAACGTAAATAGAGGCACCCGATGGGTGCCTCTATTTGCGTTTGGTGGAGGTGAGGGGAATCGAACCCCTGTCCAAAAACCTCTTGATACAACTTTCTCCGGGTGCAGTTTATCGTTTAGTCTTTTTTGCGTGGGCGCCGGTAAACAAGCTCCCAAGCAAAGCAACCGTTTTGTGCGTGATCGGTTCAACGGTCACCGCCGATGCACGTTCACCGCTGAAATGACGCTCAGTCCCGAGCCGCGATACTCTCGGGAGGAACGGGCGGTCCGCAGACCGCGGCACTGCCATTGTCAAGTCCAAAAGGACTTAACAATTAGGCAGCCATAGCAACGTTATTGTTGTCGTTTATTTTTTAAGTTTGAGCAGTTTAAGAGATTACTCGGCTCTACCCGCTTATCATACCTCAAAATCCCTGTCGAAACCATTGCACCCCCGAGGGAACAAATCACAGGTGATTTGTTCAGTGTTATTTTTTCTAACGCAAAAAGTTAAAACCTGTCCTTCATCTTTCGGTCTATTTCCCTGTCGGCGTCACGCTTTGCGATTGAATCGCGCTTGTCGTAAAGCTTTTTACCTCGGCAGAGTCCGACCTCTACCTTTACGTGAGAGCCCGAAAAATACAGCGAGAGCGGTATAAGCGACACTCCCTTTTGAGCGACAAGACCGTGCAGCTTCATGATCTCACGCTTGTGCATGAGCAGTCTGCGGGGGCGGAGCGGATCTTTATTGAAAATATTTCCGTGCTCGTAAGGACTTACGTGCATACCGATAACGAAAAGCTCGCCGCCTTTGACCTCGCAGTAGGAGTCCTTGAGATTGACCGTTCCCGCGCGTATTGACTTGACCTCCGTACCGAAAAGCTCAATTCCCGCTTCGTATTTCTCGTCCACAAAGTAATCGTGCCACGCCTTTTTGTTCTGCGCGATTATCTTGCCCGAATTTTTCTTATCAGTCATCTTTTGTCCTCCTTTCTGTGATTTGCCTATATAATTATACAGTTTTTCGCCGTTTCTGTCAACAGTTTTGATAAAAGAAATTTCGACCGAAAAAGCAGTCCGTCGGCTCTCACCGACGGACTTTGTTCAGCAACCGCTGCTGTATTTCTGCTTTAAGGTATCTATCTTCTGCGGCTCGACGTTTGTCGAAGGATACCAGCCCTTCTGCGCCATCTTGGAATATACCTGATTTTGCATATTGATACATTCGTCAAGCGCTTGCGCAAACGCCCCATGGACGTTCTGCGTGGACGACTCTATCGCGCCGTGCATCATAAGGTCGCACTCCCCTTTTATATTGAGCAAAAGGTTTTCCATTATCTGCTTATCTTCCATACTCATACCTCCTTAACCGAGCAAGCCGTAAAATTTATTAAAGCACTGCGTGTGCTTGTCCGCGAGCTGCTGGGCGAAGCTTTTTAGCTCCGCATCCTGAAGCTGATTTGCAGCCTCGGTGCAGGTCGCCTTGATCTGTGTCTCGTGACCGAGGACGTCTTCAATGTAAAGCAATTCTTTTGGTGACATAATTTTACCTCTCCTTTTTGTTGGTATAGAGAGTTTTGACATAAATAGCGAAATTTATTCTACAAACAGAATTTGCATAAAAATATTTGACACGTTAATTCAAAAATGATATAATAAAGAAAAAGGAGGGCGAAATTATGGGACAAGAAAATAAAAAGAAGAAGAAAAAGCATATAGATAAAACTAAAACTAAACAAATAACCACATTTATTATATTGCAAATTATCGCTATAGTCCTTTTTGCATCTATGATATATAATTCTGTGCCGATATCTCCTGAAAAAGTTGAAAGTGCCTCTATTCATGTCAAAAATATAGATAATTTACCAACGTATCGCGAACATAGAGTTTTTGTTTACACCGAAAATGACACATATATATTCCCAAATATGGCTTCGTTTCAATTAACAAATGAAGAGCTTGTGGATAAGATAAAAGAGGAAGAGCAAATTTTCATAAAATATTGTGAAAGATATAGTTTTATACTCGGACACCACAAATTCATTGTTGATGCGAGATCTGAATCGGAAATGTATTTATCGTTAGATGAGTTTAATTCTAAAAGGCCGCTTATAGGTGTAATCTTTTTGATACTCATATTAGAAAGCATACTTATCGGGGCATGTGTGACTTATTATATCTTTTATCATGGTTTACAATTCTCACGTAAGAAGCACAAAAAAAAGAAACACAATAATTCCATCAAAAATTCAACTTAATGAATGTGCCGGTGGTCGGGGTCAGAACCTTACGTAAATCGCAAGCGATTTACTCACCGAGTTTTACTGCGTAAAACGTCGGACACGATGCGTGCCTTGCACGCGCATATCGGTGAGACTCCCGACCAGCGGAAGCAGAAAAGCAGGCATACCCGAATGGGTATGCCTGCTTTTCTGGTGCCGGTGGTCGGGGTCGTACCGACACGGTATCGCTACCACTGGATTTTGTGTCCAGCACGTCTGCCAATTCCATCACACCGGCGTATGAATCAGCCCTGCTAATTCACACTCAATGAGTATATCATAAATATATTATTAAGTCAATACCTTTTGATAACTTTTTTGGACCTTTTTATAAATCATCCCGCATTCTCAATCCTGTCGGCAATCATCTGCTCGACCTCGGTTATCGGTATATCAAAAACTATCGCAAACTCGCTGTAAAGTCCGTGCTTTGCGCGCTTTTCGTAATCCGCATCCGTCTCGCTGATACGCTTCTTGATCTTGGAAAGCTCCTCGCGTCTTGCGTACACCGTCTTGATAATGCGCACGTAGTCCTCAAGATTCAAGCCTCCCAAGGCAGCCTTATATACGTCCCTTCTGTTTCGCTCGTTCTCAACCGTGAGAACCGACAGCTCGGGAATTTTTCCTATGATCTCATTCGCGCGCTCCTTTGTTATTACGGCTCTGACACGTTGACCGTCGACAGGCGTCACGATCACGTTGCACGCAGGCTCGTGAACCGGAACCAAGACATAAAAAAGTCTGTCGTCCGTTTTATCAACAGGCGATCTGGTTATCTCTTTGACGGTATAAACACCCTGGTTTTCGTAAATCACGTTATCACCGATATTAAACACTGCGCAACCTCCTATTCATGTGTTTTTGCGGCATGAACTCAGATTCTGATAATACCTATATACATTATAACATATTTTTTTGAAAAATGTAATGGGTAAACTGCACAAATTTAATATTTCTTAACATTTTTGCAATCAAAATCATAAGAAAAAATCAAATTTTGTTCTTACAGTTAATATTTTATGCCCAATTTCACAAAAAGTGACAGACTTCGACACCGCCACATATACTGATAGCGGGAGCATACAAGTCTGCTCCCAAACAACGAAAGGAGACTTATAATATGAATTATGACCGCAGCGGACAATACGGCGCACCCCGCCGCAAAGCTCCGCCGTCAATGCCCATGGGCGTTCCCTCCCGTGACTCCATACTGTCGCGCTCGGACTTCTCTCCGTCCGAGTACAAAAACAGCTCGCCCGTGTTTGCAAACTACCCCTCACATACACAACCCAGCCCTCGCGCTTGGGGGCTCAAGGACTACCCTCTTGCCATGGTGTTCTCTCCCCTTCAGTGCTTCTCAAAGCTTTACGACGAGGACACCGCCCTCTCAAGAGGAACACTCTTCTCAGAGCTTGACCTCCCCTTTGAAGGACAGAAATGCGGAAAGGACAGGTGCTGATATGGACAGAAGCTACTGCTGCAATAACAACAATAACATCCCCAGCCGCTCCCGTCTTATGGATAAGATCCGCAAAATAGACTTTGCGCTTGCGGAGACTATACTCTATCTCGACGTTTACCCCCATTGCAAGGAAGCGTTGAACTACTACCATAAGCTTATTGAGATGCGCGAAAAGCTTATAAGAGAATATGAAGCCCACGCTCCTATCACCGCCGCGGGCAACACATCCCGCGACTCCTGGGATTGGATAAAATCCCCCTGGCCGTGGCACTACGACGCAAACTGATGAAAGGAGAAAATACAGAATATGTGGACTTATGAGAAAAAGCTTCAATTCCCCGTCAAGATCAAAAATCCCAACCCCACGCTCGCGAATATCATAATCTCGCAGCTCGGCGGCCCCGACGGTGAGCTTGCCGCATCAATGCGTTATCTCAACCAGAGATATGCCATGCCCTATGGAGAGGTCGTCGGAATACTTACCGACGTAGGCACCGAGGAGCTCGCACACCTTGAGATGATAGCCGCCATACTGCATCAGCTTACAGCCAACATCTCCGAGGAAGAAATTTCAAAATCCCCCTATGCCAACTACTTTGTTGACCACACCACAGGCGTATATCCCGTCTCCGCGGCAGGCGTGCCCTTTGATATGAAATACGTCGGTATCAAGGGCGACATCATCACCGATCTCCACGAGGACCTTGCGGCAGAGCAAAAGGCTCGCACGACCTACGACAACATCTTAAGACTCGTTGACGACCCCGACGTTAAAGAACCCATCAAGTTCTTGCGTCAGCGCGAGGTAGTGCATTATCAGAGATTCGGCGACGCCCTGAGAATCACTCAGGACAATCTCGACTCCAAGAACTTCTACGCGTTCAACCCCTGCTTTGACAAGGGCTGCAACCGAGATGTATTCAGAAAAAACAAATGATTTTTCGGCAGAGCTACACGCTCTGCCTTTTTTGGCGGCTCAACGTCAAATGTAACACAGCGCCAATTCTGTTTTTTCTTTCCTACAATATTGAAAAGCCAACAAAAATGTGGTATAATGAATAGAACATCTATTGAAAGGAGGACGCGCTGTGAAAACCAAGATCACTATCGGTATTCTCGCTCACGTTGATGCGGGAAAAACCACTCTCAGCGAGGCTTTGCTCTATACCTCGGGTAAGATACGCACCCTGGGCAGAGTTGATCACAAAAACACGTATCTTGACACAAATGCCATCGAGCGTGAACGCGGAATTACCATTTTTTCAAAGCAAGCAAGATTTTCAACCGAGAATTGCGATTTTATCCTCCTTGATACCCCCGGGCACGTAGACTTCTCCGCAGAGGCAGAGCGCACACTCGCCCTGCTTGACTACGCCATACTCGTCATAAGTGCCTCTGACGGCGTGCAGAATCACACCCGCACCCTCTGGCAGCTGCTTGAGTATTACAACGTCCCCACCTTTATATTTGTAAACAAGTGCGACATTTCCATAAAGCTAAAGGAGGATATTGAAGGCGAGCTTTCAAAGGTCCTGTCTCCCTTGTGTGTCGGCTTTATGGAATTGCAGGAACGCGCGGAGCTTGAAGAAAAATTAGCCTATGTTCACGAGGACTTTATGGAGAGCTTTCTTTCGGGCGAAGGCATTGATGATGAAGATATCTCATATCTGATCAGCCGCCGTAGGCTATTCCCTTGTCTTTTCGGCTCGGCTTTGCGATTGCAGGGCATAGATTATTTGTTGGACATATTGGACAAATACACACTCCCCCCAATATACGACAAGGATTTTTTCGGCGCAAAGGTCTACAAAATATCCCGCGCGGGAACATCCCGTCTGACATATATGAAGATAACGAGCGGAGTGTTGAGCGCGCGGGACGAAATAAGCTATCTTTCATCGGACGGAACCCGTGTTACGGAAAAGGTAAGCCAGATAAGGCTTTACTCGGGCGACAAATTTGAGCAGGTCGACACCGCCTCAGCGGGTGAGATATGCGCAGTTATAGGGCTCTCCTCTACCCACGTAGGTCAGGGCCTGGGACTTGAGCAGGACTCTCAAAAGCCGTTGCTTGAGCCCGTGCTGTCATACGCAATTCAGCTCCCCCCGGACTGCGATACAAGGGTTTATTTCCCCAAGCTCAAGGAGCTTGAGGAGGAAGAGCCCTCCCTGCACCTTACCTGGAACGAGGAGACCTCGCAAATAGAGGCGCGGCTTATGGGCGAGGTACAGACCGAGCTTATCAAACGGCTTATCAAGGATAGATTTTCTATTGATTGCACTCTCGGCGCGGGCAAAATACTCTACAAGGAAAAGGCAGCGGGACAAGCCATCGGCGTCGGCCACTATGAGCCGCTGCGTCACTACGCGGAGGTACAGCTGCTTATTCAGCCTCAGCCCAAGGGCACGGGAATGATATTTGAAACCAATCTGCCCGAAAATGTACTTGATAGAAACTGGCAGCGGCTTATTCTGACACATCTCTATGAGAAAGACCACCGCGGCACGCTCACAGGCGCGCTGCTCACCGACACAAAAATTACTCTTATAGCGGGAAAGGCTCACCTCAAGCATACCGAAGGCGGAGATTTCCGCGAGGCAACCTACCGCGCGGTGCGGCATGGACTTATGAAAGCGGGATGCACACTGCTCGAGCCATACTACAAGTTCAGACTCGAGATCCCATCGTCATGCACGGGCAGAGCTATGTCTGATCTGCAGGCTCGCTTTGCAAATTTCGAGCTTGAGTCCTCAGACACGGAGCGCACGGTTATTTGCGGCAGAGCGCCCGTCTCTACCCTCTACGATTACACAAAGGACGTGATCGCATACACAAGGGGCGAGGGCAAGCTCTCCTGCGCCTCGGACGGATACGAGCCCTGTCATGACCGGGATGACGTTGTCGCGAGCATAGGCTATGATCCCGAGGGCGACCTTCACAATCCTCCGCACTCCGTATTTTGCGCGCACGGCGCAGGATTTACAGTGCATTGGAGCGAGGTAGACAGCTATAAGCACCTTGATGTCGACCTAAAGGCAATCTCCTCACACAGCGCCGTAATCCCCAAGCCCTCCGCCCTTGCGCGAAAATACAGCATCAGCGACGACGAGCTTGAGGCAATAATGCTGCGCCTGCTCGGTCCTATCAAGCGCAGACGCTACAGCGAGCCTAAGATCATATCCTCGGATAAAAAAGAAAAGCCCCGCAAGAACAAGACTGTCCGTTTGCAGAAAAATATGGTGATCATTGACGGATATAATCTCATTTATGCCGACGATAACCTTAAAAATATCTCCCTTTTCAGCCTTGAAAAAGCGCGCGAGGAGCTTATGGACATGCTCAGCAACTACGTTGCCTATACCAAAACCGAGCTTGTTCTTGTCTTTGACGCCTATCTTGTCAAGGATGGCGAGGGCTCAGAGTTCATGCGAGACGGATATAAGGTGATTTACACCAAATCAGACCAGACCGCCGATGCGTATATCGAAAAAATGATGCACGAATTGGGCCCCGACTACAGCATACGAATGGTAACGGACGACAAGCTCCTGCAATTCTCCGCAGTCCATTCGGGCATACTGCGAATGACCTCCAAGGAATTTCTTGAGGAATTGACCCGCATCGGTAACGAAATAACCGAATTCGTCCGCAAGCTCGCAGAGAGCAATCCCTGATTTCCCAACTTCCAAAACCCCATTTCAAAATCATTTCACCCGCTTGTTTTCATCACCCGTGATGATAAAAAGCAGGCAGCATAAAATAAAGATCGGAGGCTTGACCAAGCCTCCGATCTTTTCGCAATTTTCTCATATTGCGTGATTTTGGTAATTTTTTGAGTAATGCTCTATAAAAGCCTCGGGATCCAGCTTCAGAAAATTCTCTGCCCTGCTTCTTTCCGCAATTGCTTCATCCAGCGTCTCGAACCGTCCGAGTATGTATCTTCTTTTGTTGTAGCAGATGCGCGCCTCCCATTTGCTCCTGCGAAGAGAAATTCCCGTATAACCGCTTGTATTATCAGCTCGTCTCGCGGCAGACATCAGCTGATCGTTGATCACTCTCGGCTCATACGGAAGATCATTCTTGGGTAAGGTCGCCTTGCTTGGAAGCGCCTCATCGTTTCCGTGTATTTCCTCATATATTTTGAGCAACGCCTCGGCATCCGCCATAACGGCTTGCTTTCCCGCCGCGCGCGCCTTTACGGCATCCTCTAACTTATCATATACGCCAAGGGATATGTGCTGCCTTTTATACGTGATATACGCCTGCCACTTATCTCTTTTTCTTGTAACACCGACGTATCCACTCATACTGCGGGTGCTTGTTACAGTATCCTTCAGCGACTTTTCAAGTGAAGTCCCGCCAAAATACTTGTTGGTTCTTTTGATCTTCTCCTTCTGTATGCAGCCACAGCTTAAGGTGTTGTTAAGTATAAGACGTGTCGCGGGCATTTCAAGCATTTCTCCGCATCGGCATCGGCAAAGCCACACCACGTCCTTCCGATGTCTCTTGTCGGTTGGCTCAATTGCCGTGATGTAACCAAATTCCATGCCCGATATGTCCTTGCCCTTGCCCCTGTTGAAACGGATATCAGAGAGCCCAACATGATCCAGATAGATATTTATCCATTTTACGTAGTTTTGAATAGTTTGATAAGCGTATCCCTTTTCGTTCAGATAAGCCCGCCACTCAAGCAGCCTCTCACGCGTCAACAGCTTGTCCTCGGGGAGAAACTCATAAAGCATTTTGACGGTCGCCTTCAGCCTGCGGACCGTGTTTTCAGACGCACCGCTTTGAGTTTCACTTTCTATAAAGGCAGCCATCAACTCCTGCGTCATATAATGACTGTCGTTATTCAGTTTTTCGTCAGTCATCATAAAACTCCATACGCGTAAAACACCGCAAGATGTCGACTGTTTTCCGCCCCTCTGTTCAATTTATTTTTAAGAGCTTTCTCTTTTTGATTTGATTTTTTCAGCAATCAGATGGCATAACCTCTTACTCACATGCTTTTGCATATAACCTTTAGTTATGCCCTCTGATTGCCGCCCAACCCACCGAAGTGGGTTGGGGGGATTTGG
>JAZQKI010000003.1:0-23752 GCA_045542075.1 Eubacteriales bacterium | reverse complement strand
ACAGTGGCTATGCTGGCAAAGAACCACATCTGCACCGTGTTTAACCATTGAACGACATGCCTTTAAAAGTCTTGGAGAAGGGTATCTGCAATTCTCCTTGCCACCGTGATAAATAACAATAACATAGTCAGCATTTCTTTTAGCTTCCAAAATATCATCATTTGTATCATAAGGGTCGTATACTCTTGCGCCCATACGGTCGCTAAGAGCATAGGAATATTCGTGTTCGCAAACGGCAATAATTGCAACTTCTATTTTATCATTTGAAATAATCAAATTTTTTCTGGCACTTTGCTCGTTATCTCCAAATCCGGTATAATTGATTCCAAAACCTTTAAGTTGGGTTAGGGTGTCCAAAGCACCTGCTTTGCCAAAATCAAAAATGTGGTTATTTGAAAGAATACAATCGGTCACCCCGATGTCCTTAAGCACCTTGACTGTATTAAGTGGTGCCCTTAGGTTTGGTCCTATTTTCTTTATTGGAGTATCCTTGTCGGTTATAGCACATTCCAAATTTATAATTGCCCTGTCAGATGATTTGAATAAGCCTATAATGTCGTTAAACAACTCTGTACTTTTACATTGTTCAAACAGCTCTTTAGAGTCTTTAATGGAAATATCTCCACCAATGGTAATTCTCATATTCAATTCCTCCCTGTGTTTTACACAATTATAATTGTATCACGTTCGGTTTTTCTTGTCAATGTGCTGAGTGATTAACATAATAGCGCAATCCGTACAAGCGGGAAGGTTCACTTCGTGAACTATTTTCGTCTAGCCTCTTGTGAGCAAGCTCCCGTCGGCTTTAGCCGAAAATGCGAACCCAATTCAAAATGCGATTGCATTTTGAAGATGGGTCGATGAGCGTACGGAAGTCACAACAAAACGAAAAAAGCACTCCATTTGGAGTGCTTTCATTTTGTTGGTGACCCGTACGGGAATCGAACCCATGTTACAGCCGTGAAAGGGCCGTGTCTTAACCGCTTGACCAACGGGCCGTATCCCGACCTATTGGCCGAGAAAAATGGTAGCGGAGATTGGACTTGAACCCATGACCTACCGGGTATGAACCGGTTGCTCTAGCCAACTGAGCTATCCCGCCATATTGCGTTTTGCAATTCAACGCTTGAACATTATATCATAAAAAAAATAAACTGTCAATACTTTTTTTCAAAAAATTTTTCTTTTTATTTTACGGCAAAAAAATGCTGAAAATATTTTCCTTAAAACCCATATTAAATGCAATACCCCGCTCTGCTTCATGTATTTCCCTGAGTTGCCTTTTATTGTACGTTGAACATGAGTTTGCCGCGTGTTATAATGGATGCACGGTGGTAAATTCATCAAAGAAAGGAGAGTTAACAGATGAAATTACAAAAAAAGGCAAGTATTTGTGCCATACTTATTTGCTCAATGCTATCGGCAAGCATGACGGGTGTGAGCGCGGCGGGAATGACTATATCGGATAATTCCACTGCTGATATAGCTGCACTCCCTTCCTCTCGAACGGAGATATCGACTGAGGCGCAACAGTCCGATAATAATGAAAATGCAGAAATTTCTACATATTCATTGCCAACAAACTCATATAGAATGAATGTCAACATCAACGGACGTGACGTATTGCAGGGGCAGGTGTTCGGAATCGGAAGCACCACCTACGTTCCTATGTTCAAGTTCTGCGATTGGCTGGGCGTATTTTCTTATTCCTATGATAAAAGCCACGGAGTTGCTACCGTATCGGGCAAGGGACTTCAGATAAGTGCGACCGAGGGCTCGCTTTATATTGTGGCTAACGGAAGATATTTTTATACTGTAGACGAGATCCTTGAGATAAACGGTGTTATTTACGTCCCCATAAGGACTTTGACAAAGGCTCTCAACTCGAAAATCGAATGGAGCAGCAAGGATAACGAATACAAGGTGTATTCGGGAGACACGTCGCGCCTTAAGACCGCGTCGCAGGTCTATCGCGATGACGAGATATACTGGCTCTCAAGAATAATCAACGCCGAGGCGGGCGGAGAGCCGCTTGCGGGCAAGATCGCGGTCGGAAATATTATTCTGAACCGAGTCCGCTCGTCGCAATTTCCGAACACTATCTACTCGGTAATTTTTGATAAAAGGTTTGGCGTTCAGTTTTCCCCCACGGCAAACGGAACGATATATAAGACACCGAGCGCCGAGAGTATCATAGCCGCAAAGATGTGTATCGAGGGATACTCACTGTCCACCGACGTGTTGTATTTCTTCAATCCACGTGTGTCGCCGACAAATTGGATATCTCAGAACAGACAGCTTGCTTTCAGAGTCGGAAATCACGCGTTTTATTATTAAAAAAAGGAACGGAGACACCCACGGGTGTCTCCGTGTTTGTTCTATTGTTTTCGCAGGGCGACTGATTTGCAAGGAAATCGGTTTACTCCCGCCGTTTGAAAAAAATGATTCTTTTCGGGCTGTCGATGGCGCAAGCCCCTACGGGCAATCGGACAACAATGAAAAAACACCTCCCGTGTGGGAGGTGTTTTTTATTCGAAAAATTACTTCTTCAAAGAAATTGCCTTCTTTACGTTTTCAACAATATTTGCGGGGGTAAGTCCGTACATTTCAAGAAGCGCGGGCACCTTTCCCGAGCGTCCGAAGCTATCGTTTACACCAACCTTAACCACAGGCACTGGGCATCCCTCGCATACGACCTCGCTCACTGCCGAGCCAAGACCGCCGATTATATTATGCTCCTCTGCTGTAACGATCGCGCCCGTCTCGCTTGCCGCCTTGAGAATTATCTCTTTGTCGATGGGCTTGATGGTATGAATGTTAATAACGCGAGCATCAATTCCGTCTGCCGCAAGAGTTTCCGCAGCCTCAAGCGCCATGCTTACCATGATTCCGGTTGCAACTATGGTCACGTCCTTGCCGTCACGAAGCAATACGCCACGGCCAAGCTCGAACTTATAGTCGGGTCTGTCGTTTATCACGGGAACTGCCGCTCTTCCGAATCTGAGGTAGAAGGGACCGTATGTGGATGCCGCTGCATCAACTGCCGCAAGAGCCTCGACCGCGTCGGAGGGATTTACAATTGTCATACCGGGAATCGTGCGCATAAGAGCGATGTCCTCAAGACACTGATGAGTTGCACCGTCCTCACCGACCGTGATTCCTGCGTGAGTTGCGCCAATTTTTACGTTAAGGTGAGGATAACCCACCGAGTTTCTTACCTGCTCAAACGCGCGTCCTGCCGCAAACATAGCAAATGAGGATGCAAAAGCAACCTTACCTGCCGCCGCAAGACCTGCCGCTACAGTTATCATATTTCCCTCTGCAATACCGCAGTCAAAAAATCTGTTGGGGTAAGCCTTTTTGAACATACCTGTCTTTGTAGCCTCCGCAAGGTCTGCGTCAAGCACTACGTAGTCATATTTTTCAGCGAGAGTGACCAGCGCGTTGCCGTACGCCTCTCTTGTAGCTATCTTATCTGCCATTTTCCTGACCTCCTTATCAAAGCTTTGCGGTGAGCTCTGCCATAGCGATGTCATACTGCTCGCCCTTGGGAGTGTTTCCGTGCCATTTTACCTGATTTTCCATAAACGACACTCCCTTACCCTTGACCGTGTTCGCAACTATTGCGGTGGGTCTGTCCGTGCATTCGCGCGCAGCCTTGAATGCTGCCTCGATCTGCTCGAAGTCGTGTCCGTCTATAGTGATTACGTTAAAGCCAAATGCCTCAAACTTAGGCTCAAAGGGAGCGGGACCGATTACCTCGGCAACAGGACCGTCTATCTGGAGCTTGTTGGAGTCAACTATAACGCAGAGATTGGAGAGCTTATAGTGAGCCGCAAACATAGCAGCCTCCCAGACCTGGCCCTCCTCGGATTCGCCGTCGCCAAGTATTGCGTAAACACGGTAATTCTTGTTATCTATCTTGCCCGCGAGAGCCATTCCGCAAGCCGCCGAGATGCCAAGTCCGAGCGAGCCTGTGGTCATGTCCACGCCGGGAGTTCCCTTCATATCGGGATGTCCCTGCAAAAAGCTGTCTGCCTGGCGGAGAGTCTTGAGTGCCTCTACGTCGAAAAAGCCCCTGAGTGCCAAAGCGGAATAAAGCGCGGGAGCGGTGTGACCCTTGGACAGAACGAGTCTGTCACGCTCCTCCCACTTGGGATTTTTGGGATCGATATTCATTTCCTCAAAATAAAGATACGCCATAATATCGGAGATCGAGAGCGAGCCGCCGGGATGACCCGAGGAAGCTGCGTGGGTGGACTCAATTACGCCGATGCGTATCTGTGTTGCTATGCGAGAGAGCTCGCAAAGTCTATTTTTTTCCATAAGCCTGAACCTTTCCTTGCTTGCCTTGACGGCAATGAACGCAAATAATTATTACGCCTTAATTATACTATAATTTCAAATTATTGTCAATAGTACGCGCATAAATCATTTGCCCGATTCTTCCGTCAGCATGGGCAGTATCACCTTTATTCCCACAGCGACAAGCGGCCCCGCGACAATTCCCGCAAATCCCGCCAGCCTTGCTCCTATATATACCGCCGCCAAAGTTGCGAGCGGGTGAAGTCCAATTCTTTTTCCGATCAGCTTTGGCTCGGCGATCTGTCGCACGACAGATGCTATTATCCAGATAACTGCCAGAGCAACTCCCGTCCTCACGTCTGCCCACAAAAAGCATAAAAGACTCCACGGGAGCAGTATAACCCCCGTGCCGAGCAATGGGAGCAGGTCTGTTATTGCTATGATAAGTGACATCAGCATAGCGTATTTACATCCGATACACAAAAGTCCGACAAGCACAATAAAAAAGGTCATAAGACAAAGCAGAGCAGATGCCTTGACGTACCCGAAGATCACCTCTTTTATATTACTTTTCAAACGCGGCAGGCAATCTTTTGCGTCGGATGGCAGAAGCTTTATAAAAAAGTCAGATATTTTGCCGTCGTCACAGCAAAAATAAAAGCATGACGAAAAAAAGACTATAAAAAACAGTATAGCCGATGGGATTTTTGTTGCGGTATTGAGCGCAACACCCGAAATTTTTTCTCCAAGATACATAATCGCGTGTTTTATCGCGCCCGAAAACCACAGCTTGATGTCCTCCGCAAATTCTGACAGCTCCTCACTCCCTGAAAGGCTGTCAAAAATTGAAAATATTCCTCCCGTATCAGAAATTTTTTGCCCCAAGCCCTCAAAAAAATCTGAGATCATCTGTGGATCTCTTATAAGTCTGTCATAGAGCGAGAGTATCTCTCCGCAGATCAGCGACAGTCCTATCTTCATCAAAAACAGCAGGACTGTCAGTGTAAAAACAAGACAGATCACGGAGCAGAGCTTAAGATTCAGTCCTGTTTTGCTTGAAATTTTTTTCGCGAGCCGTCTTATCGGCATGCAAACAAGCAACGCTAACAAAAACGGAAGCAATGACTTCCGGAGCTCGCGCCACAAAATGACTGAGACAGCAGTTATTCCTCCGATAAATATTATTTTCCGTGTTGAATATGCCGAATTATCCGTCTTCATTTTCCCCTCCGAATACTGTAAATTGTATGCTTGACGACGCGCAATTATATCTTATCCCCACTTGACTTTAATACTTGAAAATGATACAATAAAGGCAGATATCCCGTTGGAAAATGGGAAAAATCGCGTTAAAAATAACGCTTAACCAAGAGGGAAAAAATGAAAATGGTGGATATTACCCCTATGCCCTTGCGAAAAAGCGTGGATTTGAACGATCTGCGCTTTTGCTTTAAGGCAAGAGAGCAAAGAACGAATAAAGGAGACTACGGACAGGTCCTCTGCGTATGCGGTAGCTTTCCGAATAACGAAAATCAATGTCTCGCTATGAGCGGCGCGGCGATCCTGTCTGCTAAGGCGGCACTGCGCACGGGCACGGGTCTTGCGCGTGTGTTTACGCATAAGGAAAATTTTGCTCCCATATCCTCTGCTCTTCCCGAGGCGGTCATGCTTTTGTATGGAGAGCGTCTTGACAAGGAGATTCTTGCCGCGGAGGTCAGACGCGCCGACGCGGTGCTTGTCGGCTGCGGCTTGGGAAAGGGACAGACATCAAGAGAAATAGTCGAAGCGGTACTTGAAAATATCAGCGCTCCGCTCGTAATTGACGCGGACGGACTGAATATTATTTCGGAAAACCCGCGGCTTTGGGAGTATCTTTCTGCAGAGCAAAGAAAACAGACGGTAATCACACCGCATCCAAAGGAGATGTCACGTCTTTGCGGCATGAGTGTTGATGAAATCCTGGCAGATCCCATATCCGTCGCGCGAGAGTTTTCTCAAAAATACGGAATTATAACCCTGCTCAAGGACCACAATACAGTCATTACCGACGGAAGCACCGTCTATATCAACAGTAGCGGAAACGCGGGAATGGCGACGGCAGGCTCGGGTGACGTTTTGGCGGGTATTCTTGTGTCAATGCTTGGCAACGGGACTCTTGAGGCGAGGTCGAAATTGCACAAGGCGGCAATCGGGGCATATCTGCACGGCTTGGCGGGAGATTTTGCCGCAGAGCTGTACGGCGAGCATTGTATGATAGCGTCGGATCTGGTGGAGTGCATCTGCGATGCGGTAGCGTTGGGTATAAAGTAAATTTTTATATGATATTTTTGGATACTTTCTGTCCGCGACGACAGAAAGTATCCAAAGAGCGTCGCTTAAAGAGGAAGGGTGTTCTAATTTTCCTCTCGGAAAATTTGCTCTTTCAGAGCAACGAACTACCCCCTTCCCCTTTAAGAATACCCCAACCCCTCCGCGCCGCACCTTTGGTGCAGAGCGCGCAACAAGATAATAGTTTCTACGGAAGAAAAAAATAACCGTCCTAATCGCTACAAGCGATCACCGAGAAAGCGTTTGTGTAGGAGAGATTCAAAAGAGAGGGAGGAATCGCAACCTCCCTCTCTTTTGCGGCTTTTTGGTGACTTTGCAGCTGTAGGCAAAGTCACATAGAAAAAACAACAAAAAAAATTTCAAAAAATTCAAAAAACCTATTGCAATTTCAAAAAAGTTGTGGTATGATATATTACTGTATGAGCGGCTGTCCCGATGTACCCTCTCAGACTGAGGGCGTCCGTACATCATATGTAAATACACATGGAGGTAGAGAAATGCCGAATATTAAGTCAGCTAAGAAGCGTGTTAAGGTTACTGCCACAAAGACACTTCAGAATAAGATGTTCAAGTCCGCTATGAAGACAGACATCAAGAAGTACAACGCAGCAATCGCTTCCGGTGATATGGAAGCAGCGCAGGCAGCATACAAGGTTGCCGTTAAGAGAATTGACGTTGCCGCATCCAAGGGCATTATTCACAAGAATGCCGCTGCTCATAAGAAGAGCCAGTTCACAAAGGCACTCAACGGACTCAACAAGTAATCAACCCATTATATAAAAATAGCGGAGCTTGAAGATCTCACCCTTCAGTCTCCGCCGTTTTTATGAAAAAAACCTTAAAACTCACGTATATTATAAAATAATTGATGGAAAAGTCAAAAAAATTAAAAAAAATCCTTGACAAAACCCATTTGTCTGTTGTATAATATACGATGTCATTGTATAAAAGCGTAAAACAGCCTCAAAAATGTGCTGTATGCCAAACGCTTCCGAAAAAAATCAAGGAGGTGCATCAGATGCTCAGAACATACCAGCCCAAAAAGCGTCAGAGAAAAAAGGAACACGGCTTCAGAAAGAGAATGAAGACATCCGACGGCAGAAACGTTCTCAAGAGACGTCGTGCAAAAGGCAGAAAGAGACTGACCTACTAATACCGAGCGTAAATTCGGTACCGTAAAATTACGGCTCTTAAAGTTAGAAAAACTCTATCAACATAAAACACCGATGACCTATCATAACAGTGCCGCCGCAGGCGCGCCTTATATGTACGGCATCGGGGTTTTTTGCTCTGAGACTCGCAGAGAATTTTCGGGTCAAAAAACAAACACACGGAAGCTTGGCGGAAATACAAGGAGAGATGCGAAATGAAATATCCTGCAATTAAAGAGCATCATCTTTATAACAAGACCTATAAGTCGGGAAAACACTTTTTCGGCAGATACGTCTGCGTATACGTACTGAAGGATCTCCACGCAAAGAGACTTTGCAAAGAGAATCCGCAGAAGATATATGTGAACAGACTCGGTCTTTCTGTTACAAAGAAGGTTGGCGGAGCAGTTGCCCGCAGCCGCGCAAAGAGAATTATTCGCGCGGGATATTCTTGCGTACAAAAGGACTTAAAAACAGGTTTTCTTATCGTGATAAGCGCGCGCCCCGAAATAGCGGGACAAAAAAGCACTGCCATCGCGAAGGAACTCAGATACGCCTTTTCAAAGCTCGATATGTTTAAGAAAAATGAAACGGAGCGCATAAATATCGGCTCCGCACAGGATACGGAGAAAAAATGAAATACCTCTGTATATGGCTTGTTCGCTTTTACCGAAAATTTTTATCTCCCCTAAAGAGAAAGCCCTGCTGCAGATTTTACCCTACCTGCTCGGCTTACGCCATACAGGCGTTTACCCGACGTGGATTTTTTGTGGGAATGATTCTGACCGTGGCGAGAATATTCCGCTGTCAGCCGTTGTGTCCCGGTGGATACGACCCCGTTCCCATCAGAGGACTGTCGCACCCGAAAAACTCTTTGGGAGAAAAGGTTTTCTATACTATACCCGAAAACAACAAATTTGTTTTTGATTATTACCTACCACTGAACAATGACGATTAAGTCCAAAAAAATAAACGAGAGGACTGTTCAAATGTTAAAAAGAAAGAACATCACAAAAATTCTTCTGCTCTCAGTCGTTCTTGTGCTTTTGCTCTCTATCTTTACAGGCTGTGCGAGCAGCTCTGTTATTGACACCAGTAAAAAGCTTGATGATTGGAAGGCAGACGAGATCACGTTCACATCGGACGATAATTTCGTAGATAAGATACTTTTCTATATAGGTACCTTTATCAGCTGGATCACAAAAATAATGCCCGCGCACAGCTATATCCTCGCGCTCTTTATTTTTGCGATAGTTGTGGAGATAATAATGCTCCCCTTCTCGATAATCCAGCAGAACAACTCTAAAAAGCAGGCAATGCTTCGCCCCAAGGAAATGGCTATCCGCAAAAAGTACGCGGGACGTAACGACCAGGCTACTCAGCAAAAGGTAACGCAGGAAATACAGGACCTTTATCAGAAGGAAAAGTTCAACCCCATGAACGGTTGCTTGCCTCTGCTCGTTCAGCTCCCTGTAATTATGGCGCTTTACAGCATAGTTATTCATCCTTTGAAGTACGTTATCGGCATGGGCGGAACCTTTATAAACTTCGTTGCAACGTATATGACGGAGCATCTTGGCGAGAAGGTCGCAACAAGCGGTACCATCAGCTTCCTTTCAAAGTTCAAGGAAATAGTTGACACCCAGGGTGTTGAAGCCTTTGAGGACATAAAGGGCTATTGTGCTAACGGCGACGCAGTCTACAGCAAGATCCAGGAGCTCGCAGAGGCCGCTGAAGGCATGAACTTCAACATCGGTCCCATCAATATGGGATACACACCCGGATTTACTCCCGCAGATCCCAAGCTCTATTGGCTTCTCGCAGTACCCGTTCTGACCTTCGTGGTTTACTTCTTCAGCACCAAGATCACACGTAAGTTCACATACCAGCCCACACAGAGCGAGGCAAACAACCCTCAGGCAGGCTGCTCCAACAAGATGATGGATTGGATGATGCCCCTGATGAGCGTGTGGATGACATTTATCGTCCCCGCGGCGGTTGGTATATACTGGATTTTCAAGAGTATTCTCAACGTAGTAAAGCAGATAATCATCAGCAAGGTAATGCCCCTTCCCCAGTTTACCGAGGAGGACTATAAGGCGGCAGAGCGTGAGTATATGGGCAAGCAGCCCAAGAAGGTTCAGAAGTCTGAAAACGTAGGCAAGGTACGCTCGCTCCACCACATTGACGACGAGGACTATGACGAAAAGGGCAACTATGTACCCAAGACCGAAGAGCCCGAGCTTATCGAGGTAAAGCCCGAAGAGCCTGAAGCTCTCCCCGAGAACAACATGACCAACGGCGCAAGTCTTAAGGACGAGTCCGACAAGTCTGAAGGTGTGTTCGGCGGTCTTTTCAAGAAAAAGGCAAAAAAGAGCAAAGATAATACCGATACAAAAGAAGAAAAATAATCGACTTATTGGAGTATATCGTGAAAAAAGAAATAATTGTAACAGGAAAAACAGTTGACGATGCAGTTGCTAACGCCGCTGCTCAGCTTGGAGTTGCTGCCGAGGACATCAGATACGAGGTCATCGACGAGCCCAAGAAGGGCTTGTTCGGAATAGGCGCGGTTCCTGCAAAGATAAATGCAGTCTATACGCTCAAGGGCGAGGAGATCGCATTTGAATTTGTAAAGAAGCTTGTAGCCGATATGCAGCTTAACGTCACACTTGATATGAGATATTGTCCCGAGAGAGAGGGTATGCTTATCGACATTCAGGGTGAGGGCGCAGGTATGCTTATAGGCCACCACGGCGACACACTCGATTCCATTCAGTATCTTGCAAACCTTGCGGCAAACAAGAAGATCGACGGCGAAAAGAGAGCGCACGTCAAGATCACGGTTGACGCGGAGAATTACAGAGCAAAGAGAGAGGAAACTCTCCGCAGCCTTGCCAGAAGAATGGCAGACAAGGTGCTCAAGTACAAGAAGAGCGTTATGCTTGAGCCTATGAATCCTTATGAGAGAAGAATAATTCACTCTGAGATCCAGGGAATCGCAGGCGTTTCCACAAATTCTATCGGCTCTGAAAACAACCGCAAGATAGTTATCTACCTTGAGGATCAGAAGATCGCCGCACAGAAAAAGTACAACGAGGACGAGGAATATTGATTTCTCCCCCAAAAACAAAGCTCCGCAGTTAAGACTGCGGAGCTTTTTGTTATAAAAATCACATTTTTTGTCGGTTTTTAATTTTACTATTGCAATATTTGTCTTATCGTGTTATAATCAAAATGATGTGATAATAAATATATAAACACGTAATTTTAACATACAGAACGGAGAAAAATATGAGCAGATACAGGACATATTCCTCTCTCTCCTTTTCGGATAAGCACAAGGCGGAGGCGCACATTGACCTCGACGCGCTGGTCTCAAACTACAAAAAACTATGCTCCTATCTTGACGGGCAACGGGCAATATGCGTAGTCAAGGCTGACGCATACGGACACGGCGCGCCCGAGTGCGCAAAGGCGCTTGCCGAGGCGGGATGCGACTTTTTTGCGGTGTCATCCATCGAGGAGGCGGCGGCGATCCGAGAGATATTCCCTCTTGGATGCGGCAAAAAAATCGACATAATAATTCTCGGATATACATTTCCAGATCAAGCAAGGGAGCTTGCGGAGGGTGACATAATTCAGACCATATCCTCTGAGCGATATGCCCGAGAGCTTAACGGATATGCTACCGAGGCGGGTGTGGTTGTACGAACTCACATCGCGCTTGATACGGGAATGAACCGTATAGGCTTTTGCGTGCACAACGACCGCCAGATAAACGAGGCGGTGGCAGAGATCTGCGATATCTGGTCGCTGTCAGGCATAAGAATTGAAGGAATGTTTACGCATTTTGCCGACGCCGATGCGGATTTTGAAAAGCGTGAGAAGAAAACAGTCCGCCAATACGACCGCTTTGACAAGGTTAAGACCCGACTCGAGAAAAAAGGCTTTGAGGTAGGTTTCTGCCACGTCTGTAACAGCGCGGCGACAGTAAAATTTCCGCAGTTTCACCTTGACGGAGTGAGGCTTGGCATTATGCTCTACGGCGCGCTTCCGTCGGAATACGTTGAATGTCAGTTATCCCCCGTGATGACCTTCAAAACCATAATATCGCATATCCACCTGCTTCCGCCCGGCGAGGAGGTAGGCTACGGCGGAGAGTTTTCTTCAGCTGTTGAACGAAAGATCGCAACCATTCCTATAGGCTACGCCGACGGATTTATCCGCGCGTTCTCGGGAGCGGAGCTGTATATACACACAAAGGGCGGAGTCGTTCCCGCGCCCGTGGTCGGCAGGGTCTGTATGGACCAATGCATGATAGATATAACTGAGATCGACGCCTGCGAGGGCGACGAGGTGACCGTATTCGGAGAGGACACTGATCGACTCCACGCGCTTGCGAAAAAGGCGAAAACCATTGAATACGAGATACTCTGTCTGACCTCATCAAGAGTACCGAGAATATATCACAAGAAAAAGGACTGAAAAAATGAAGAAGCTTAAAATATTTTTTTGTATCTGCCTTATAATTATCAGCGCGCTGATGCTTTCCTCCTGCTCGGGAAAGGGAGATATTGCTGACTCCAATATAACCTCCGTAGAGCTTAAGGGCAGCGGAGACAAAATGGAGGTCAAAATTCAGGCAAGCTTTACGGAAGAGTTTGTCGAGGAGCACAAGGGTGAAAAAATATATCTCATCGCAAAGGATCTGACATCAAGCGCAGAGTCCTATACGCCCCTTGCCGAGACTAAGGTGAAAAGCTCAATAAAATTTGAGATCCCCTTTGAGGAGAACGGAAAAAACCACCTCAACACCGCATTTGTCTGCGCGATAATCGAGGGCGAGGGCGATGCCCGTCAGTTTACCCCCGTCACGGACGAGAGATATATACAGAATATCTCAAAGCTTGGCGGCGGCGCGTCACGTCCCTCCGCTTCCACAATAAAGGGACTTGCTACGGACAACATAGGTCACGCATCCTATCTTGGCGTCGACCACCTCTTGCTTGAGGTCAGAATAGACAAAATTCTGCTTGAAGGCTACGAGGACGGTGCGGTAAGTCTGGTAGACCAGGGACTCACCTACTATTTTGACGGAGAGCAGATCGAGTATTTTGACAAAACTATAAGCGAGGCAACAGCTTCGGGTGTTAGAGTTTATTTGCAATTTGTGCTCGGCACTCCCGACAAAAAGGACGAAAAGCAGCCTATCGACTGCCTGTATTTCCCCGCCGCGTCGTCTAAGGCGACTTATTATATGCCCAATCTCTCCGAAAAAGCCACAGAGGGCTACCTCTCAGCTCTGTATAGTCTTTTTGCTGACAGATATTCGGGAGAGCACGGTGTGGCAATTGACTATATAATAGGAAAGAACGTCAACGTGGGCGGCACGTGGAACAACTCGGGAAGCTGTGATGCTCCGGAGGAATACTATCTCGCGTGGGTCAGACTTGCGCACAATTGTCTTGTGTCAACCGTTTCAAACGGCAGAGTCTACATTTCCCTTGACAACGGCTGGAGAGCGCAGTCGGGCGGCGCGCTCGCATATCTGAATTCCTTTAACACAAGCGCCAAGGCAACGGGTAATTTTGACTACGGTATCGCGCTTTCATACGGTGAGATAAGCGGAGATAGTGTCTGGGCAAGCTCGGACGAGCACTCTACAAGCCTCACTCCCGACAGCCTGTCCGAGCTTGGAGTTATACTTGGAACCGACGACTTTAAGTTTGAAGACAATCAAAGAAGTGTCATAATAAGCGATTTTGCGCTTAAAAACAATAAAAACAGTGAAAATAACAGCACGCGCAGAGCGGCTTCCTACGCGTACACGTATTACGCAACGCAGAAATACGACTTTATAGATGCGCTTATTTATTCCTCATACGAAAGCGACACATGGGGTCTGCTTACATCCTCGGGCGATAGCACCTCGCTGTGCGATGTGTTTGAAATATGCGGCTCGAACCGAGTCGGAGAGCTTTCGTATATGGATTCCCTTGTGGGCAACAAATGGACGGCGCTCAAGAGCGAGGATGGCTTTAATAACGTGAGCGTATATTACGGCGCGCCCACACAGAATATCAAGACCTCCGGAGCAAAGCGACTTTTTAACTTTGGCTTGGGAAAAAATTACGGATTTGTCCCTATGGGAGATGCGTACTATGCTTCCCTTTGTGAGTATTCCAACACTGACGGAAAGACGGGAACATACCTTTTATGTAACGGTGGAAATGAAAATTGGAGAGTCTTTTATTCGGGAGATGTACAAAAGAGCGAGATACCGTCCTCAAAGTATATCGGAATAACTCTTAACACCGAGTCATCGGGCGAGGAATTCGTTATAATCATCACGGGCACGTCAAAGAAAACAAAGCAGCAGATAACCTACTGCGCCAAGGCTCAGGCGACAAGCTCGCCTACTGAGTATTTCTTTGATATATCAAGCTTTTCGGACAAGCTTATGTCTTCGTCCGACATAAGCTTCGCTATATGCACGCCTACAAGCGAGAGTCAGTACGCAGGGGGGCTTTCCGTATATAAGGTCGCGCTTTACGGCTCGTCGGGTACTCAGGTGTGGAAGTATATTCTTATCGCGGCAATAATTATAGTCCTTGCCGTTGCGTTGTTTATAGTCATCAGAATAGTCAACAATATGGACAAAAAGAAAAAAAGGTCTTCGCGCAAAAAGACCTCGGGAAGTGTCAAAAAGCATAGCGACAGTCCGAAAATTCAGGGTACTGACGAGTTTGACGACGAGGAGTTTGAGCTTGAGACGGAGGACGGTGAAGAATGAAAGCACCGTATGAAAAAATAACCGCGGATTTTTACTGTCGCGGAGATAACAACGGAAGCGTCACTCTTGCCTGCGCCGCTCATCTGCACTATCACGTTGAGATAGCGTACATTGAGGACGGAGAGGTTAAGGCATTCGTGGACTCGGACAGCTATACGCTCTGTGCGGGAGATATTCTTGTTGTCTTTCCCAACAGAATACACCGATTTGAATGCTCGGGCAAGGAAAGATACAAGTTATTTATAATAAATCCCGATCGCATACCCGACCTTGCGCATAAAATAAATTGCGAGACGGCGCAGGACCCCGTGATAAAGTCTGCGGCGCAAAACAAACGGCTAATGTCGCTTATAAATATACTAAGCGAGGCTGAAATAATCTCGTCATACAGAGATAACGACATTTCGGAGGCTGTGGTTATGAAGGGATATCTGCTGGCGTTTTTCGGAGAACTGCTCGGAATGATGCCGCTGTCAAAAAACCGCTCGGACGATAGCCACGCTATTCGCTCCATACTTGATTATTGCTCGCAGAATTTTAAGCAGGATATCTCTCTGTCCTCTCTTGAGGAGGAGGTGCATCTCAGCAAGTACTATATCTCGCACCTGTTTGGAGAAAAGCTGGGTGTCAGCTTTAACGAGTATATAAATTCCCTCCGCGTGTCCGAGGCCTGCAGACATCTGCGCCTGGGGGATATGAGTATCACCGAGATATCCGAGATGTCGGGATTCGGTACGCTGCGCACGTTTAACCGCGCGTTTCAGAAGCAAATGGGCATGTCCCCGTCAGAGTACAGAAAGAGCAATAAATACGAGCATTACTCTGCTTCCGTGCCGAGTTGATATGTTACAGAATAATAAATAAGAATTTGAGAAGGATGTTCGCCATGGACAATATAGTTATCAGAAAAATTACCGGCAACGAAGTAGAAGGTGCTATGAGCTTGGCATTAGAGGTGTTTATGCAATTTGAAGCGCCCGATTATCATCCCTCGGGGGTTGAGACCTTCAAAAGAGATATTGTGGAAAACCCCGAATTTCTGGAAAAAGCAAGGCAAGGAGTGTGTCCTATATACGGAGCATTTGACGGTGACAGAATTGTTGCCTTGATTGGAATGCGAAGCAACAAAACGCATATTAATTTGGTATTTACAAAGAAAGAGTACCACAGGAGAGGCATCGCAACTGCGATTTTTAATTATTTGCTCGAAGATGTGTTAAGTGAAAATCCCGCGTTAGATGAGTTAACACTAAACTCCTCTCCCTATGGATTGCCCTTTTATTTATCGCTCGGGTTCATCCCTTTGAGCGAGGAGCAAGAAATTAACGGTATAAGATTTACCCCTATGAAATATATCATAAAGAAATAAAATCAAACTCACCAAATATATAAACCCCGACAGAAAAAATCTGTCGGGGTATTTTCATACTTATAAGAAGCTGACGTCTATGAGGATTTTTGTTTTAATATTTACTCAACGCCTGGACTTCGATGCCGTCAAGAACCTTGTTTGCATCGGAGACGATCTTATCCGCATAAGACGCAAGCACGTAAAAGCTTCCGTGCGCATTTTCGGGATTGGATTGCGCTGTGGGTGAATCAAGAGCCTCGATCGTCACATACGCGCGTCGCTCGGTGATCCTGTAAAATCTATACACCAGATACCGCATATTTCCCTTGAGATCACGCGCGTGCACGGTCATTTTGAGAATGCAGGGATTGTTGGGGTCTGCATCATCAAAGCTATCAAGCTGACGGAGCGCTGCCATTTCTTCGGCGCTCAGATCACACATGCCCTCAAAGCTTCCGTAAAGTATGCCCGAGTAAAGCTGCTGGAAGTTATATATCGCGGGGTGTACGGTTGTATAACCCAGCGAGTCAGTCGACTGGAATGTGTAATTCAGCTCCTTGCCGTTTGCGTAGACAGAGGCAAGATATTTTGACGAGATAAGCTGCAGAGTTCCCGCGTCACCTGTGTGGGGATTAACACATATGATCTCGTCCATAAGACTTAAATAGAAGTCGGCTGAGCTCCATACGCCGGGAGCGACCTCATCCTTTGCGGCGTCACGTCTTGTTCCCTTTTCTTTATTGTAGAGCTGGAGCATCCTGGTCTCCTCGTTAAAGGAGAGGATCTCGCCGGTGTTAGCATAGACTGTCTCATTCACTCCGAATGCGCTCACGTTGACTCCGCTCGCCTGAAGCTTTCCGACGTCCTTGTCTGCAATATAGATGCTGTTTGAAATCGCCGAAAGCTGAGCCCACGCACCCGTGCTTCTGTCCACGAGCATATAGGATCCCTTAGCGGTTATGAAGATATCCGCATCAAGCCATACGCCCTTGTTTGCATATGTCTTGCTGACGTCATCGCCGACCTGAGAATCTTTCGGCACAAGGAATGCATACTGCGAAAAGCCGTCTGTAACAAAGCAGTCCGTGGAATATGACGCGTCCACGAGGTATGACTCGGAGGGTGCAAGCAGATTTCCTTCCGCATCCGATGCCGCGACCGTTACGTAAAGAGAATATTTACCCTCGCTGTAGGTCACGTTATAATAGTAATATACGAATGTGTCCTGTGTGCCGTCCTCATTTGTGTCCACGCCCTCAACGTCGCAGGTGAGAAAGTCCTCGCCCTGCGCAACACCCATGGTAAACGGAATTCCAACTACAAGGAAATCCGAGCTGTACATGGGAGTAAGCTTATTATTGTTTGCGTAGAGATTAAATTTGCCCGACTCCGAGCTTATCTTGTAGGAGTTCTTTCCGCTATCCTCAAACTGATTTTTCTGTATGGGGAAAAGGTTTGCGTCAAGCGTGAGTGAATTGTCAAGCTCAAAGCTTATATTTGTGTTGGGCGCCTGGACCGTGATGCCCGAAATATGATGAATATAAAATTGCATAAACGACGGATCATACCAATCGAGCTCCGTCCACTTGAAAAATTCAAGCGAGCTTTCGTCAATGCAAACTATCATGTCATAAGTATCCGAGTACGCGTAATACGAGCCGTCACTGTTCTGGGAGGAAATATAGACCTTGTTATACTTATCAACTCTCTTGCCCTCGCCGTCGTACGTAAAATACGTGTAGGATATTATCCTGTCAGGCTCAAGAAGTCCGTATTGCTCGAGCTCATCATCAGTGGGAGAGAGCTTTTCCGTTCCAACGAATACCGTTTCATGAAGGTCCTGAAGCATCATAGATACCCTTGTGGTATTTATATAGTATCCTGATGAATATTCAAGGTGGGAAATGTACGGCAGAGCCGCATACATTGTGTTTTCTCTCTGCTCCACGTCCTGGAAGCTGAAATTACATACCTTTTTGCTGTATTTTTCAAAAAGCTCGGCGTAATAGCTCTCGTATTCCTTTACCTCGTCCTCGGTCGCCATGCCGTAATTAAAATCGCCGAAGCGCTCGTACATCAGCTTGTCGATCTGTCCGTAGTCAATATTCTCGTAGATTATAAAATTCTCAACCTGGTTATAGTCTGTTGACGTGGAGGGGTGTACTATAGCTGGAGTTATGACCGACTCGACACCGCGCAGTATATAATCCGAAATAGCTGTGGACGCGAGGATATAAACGCTGTCCTTCTGCTCGTATTTTACGTAGTAGCTTCCTCCCGTGACCGTCACGTCTCCGAAGTACAGTGTGTACTCGTCTCCGCTTGCGGTGGTAAGAGTTGCACTTGCGGGGAAATAATCATACGTAACCTCGACCTCGTCGCCGTTCTCGTCTACCTGTATCTCGGTCCTTTGCTCTGAAGCAAGGCCGTATTCCGCCCAGTCTATCTCGCCGTTTGGCAGAGTTTTTGGAGATTCAAGCTTCATGGTCGAGAGCGGATATGCGCAAGCCATAGTGAGATATGCGAATGCCTCGTTTGTAAACGCCACGTCGGGATGACCCTCAAGCGTGAAAGCATTTATCTTCCCGCGCACAAAGGAGTATTCGCCGTATATGTTTGATACCGAGACCTTGTCTATTATTTTGTCATTTGGGTAATAAGCGGACCCTTCAGACGAGTATGCGTCATAATAAAGCTGAGGGAATATCAGCTCTCTGCCGTGGTCTATATAGTATTCTCCCGTTGACGGGTTAACGTACACAAGAGTTCCGTAGGACGTTATATAAAAGTCCCTATCAGTAACCTCGCAAGCGTCGCCCGCCTCGGTATAGAGACCGTATGCGCCGTCAACCTTTTTTATATAGTAGAGAGTATTATCGTTGGGGTCAATAAACTCAACGGGGATCCTTTCCACGATCTTATAGACCGCGACAAGACCCGCAACAAGCAAAGCGACCGCAACAACAAGGATTATCACGGCGATCCTTTGCCTTTTGAGCATATTTTTTGGCTTTTTTGCGCCATCCTTGGCGCGGATATTTTTCTGCATGTTATCTTTCCTATCCGACTGTAGATCAGCCATAAAATTTACAGAAATTTACGCTTTATACAAACTACCGCTCCCACGATAATACAAAGCGTCACGGGAATGACGCATAGCATAACGACCGTGGGTGTGGTTTTGGTGGCAGTGAACAACAAATCGTCGATCTCTGCATCGTAGAACACCTTGAATTCAAGATTTACAGGGACAGTCTCGGTGCTCGTCGCGCGAAGCGCGGCAAGCAGCACGTCTGCATTTCCGTATGCCCTTGATTCAAGAAATTCGTTCTTCAAAAACTCTGTGGAGGAGAGTCCCAGCACGTATGACGAAAGATTTGCCATATTAAAGGAATCCTCCTGGACCTGACGAGTCTCCTCTGTCAGTGTAAAGAGACTGAAGAGGTTGGTCTCGTCTGCGTGGCTGTGGACCTCGCCGCCAACTTTTGCGTACGCGGAGGTGTTTGATGTAAACACGTCGTACATGGTTCGGGAAACGCCGTTGTTATAATAGCTGTATATATACGTTTTTTCAAGAGTGTCCTGGTCGAGAATGACAGAGTTCTTTGTGTAGCTGTCAGAGTAAAGGATTGCCGTGGACGAGCCAAACGCCACTGCGGGAGGATACGCGCCCGCGCGGAGATCGGAGGTAATAGTTGAGCCATAGCCTGCCGTTGCATATCTTCCGATCATCAGACTTCCATCGCTGTTTGCGGCATTCTCACTGTCAAAAAGGCAGTAATTCTGAGTTATTCCCGCTGAGGTCTGCGCTCTTGCGGGCTTGATTCCCCACTCCGACAAATACTCCTCGAGATTGGAAAGCTCGGGTGTGGAGGGGTTGCATATATAAAAGAAGGTTTTTGAGCTGTCAAGATATTTGTCCAGCTTTTCAATTTCGGATACGCCCGACTCGCCAAGATTGCCAAACGCCTTGAAATCTGTCGTTGGGGCAAAGCATATCATCATTCTGCACTCGTCGGGAATAGCATCCTTTTCAAGATCAATAAGCTTAACCTCGTAGCCTGCCGCGGCAATTATATCAATAAACGTCGAATATTCGTCACGTACTCTTGGAGTGCCGTCCGAATAGTCAAACAGGCTCTCACCGTGATTGGTGGTAAGAGCGCATATAGGAGAATCCGCGCGTGTCAGGGAGAGTATTGAGGAGGCAAGCTTTTTCTCGCCGTTGTAAGCCCAGACCTCGCCCGTGTCCTCATCAACCGTGTAAAACGACGCCTTTCCGTGGACTATAAACTCCGTTCCGAAGGAAACGATAACGTCTGTGGGATATATGGTCGTCGCGCTTGTGACTCTGTAGCTCTGCACCGCACTTGGATTTTTTTCCACGTTTACGTATCTGAGTTCTATGTGCTTTGAGTATTTACTCGCAAGCTGTCTTGCGGTGTGCTGGATCATTTTTGTCTGCTCGTCGGCGTTCAGCTTGTCCGCGTCGTCGCAGAAGATTATCTCTATCTTGAGCCTTTCAAGTCCGCTTGCCTCTCGCTCGTCGTTTATGCGGTCGACCGACGGAATAACGCTTTCGTCCATCGCCGCCTTAAGTCCGTCCGAGAAGGTGTAAAAGCCGCCGGTCTCGGAATATTTCGGGCGAGTCAGGTCGATATACGCAACCTTTTTGTATAAAAGAAGGCTGACTGCTACGTTAAGAAGAAGGACGGCAACAAGCACGCAGACGAGGATAACTACGGATAAGCCTCGCTTTTTACCTGTTTCTGACTTTTCAAGCTCCTGATCTGTCTGATTATTCATACGCGTCCTCCTTTCATAAGATTATTTTTGAATATCATCACGAGTGTTTTCTCCTTACAAGCACAAAAATTCCGGCAGCTGAAATTATCACCGCGGGAATCGCGCAAAGCAATACTGTGGTCGTAGCGGCAGCCCTCGTGGTCAGACTTTGAATGGGCGGTCTTACAAGCGCACGGCTGGTAAGAGAAACGGGAATGTTTTCATAGCCCATATACGATATTGTTTTCAGTATCGCTTCATTATTGCCGTAAACTGCGGACTGAAGCGCGTCCTCGGAGAAAAAGTCAACGGACGAGCTTACGAAAAGATAAGCCGTCTTTCCGCTCTCACACGTATCTGTCGTAAGAGTCGCGAGTGTGAAGGGTGTGTCATTTGCCTTGTCAACAAGAAGTCCGCCCGACCAGGCAACCGCGCTCGGATATGTCTGGATCAAGGGTGCGTAGGTCTTGCTGCCCGAGGAATAGGTGCCGTCTCCGTTAGAAAGAAAGCCCTCTGCGCAGGCAAGCGCGGTCGCGCCGCCGAAAATAAGATTTTTGTCAGTCTCTCCATGCAGCTTGTCAGCTACGGGATTGCTTGCGTTCTGAGCGAAAAATCTATATCCGTCAACAGAGATAGCACTTGAGGAATCCTTTACGATATAGCATCCGCTTGTAGCCTCGGTGCTTCCCGTCATATATTTCACGCCCCATTTAGCCAAAAACGCCTCGAAGTTTTTAAGCGGAGCTGACGATAGTGTCCCTGCCGACAAAAATACCATATATTTTCCACCTGCGGACATATACTCGTCAAGCCTTGCGGTCTCGGAGATCTGTGATGTTTCCGAGGGTTCAAGCAGATCGGTCGTGGGATCGACGGTTATAAGAAGCTCGCAATCCTCGGGTATCTCGCTCGCCGCAAGATCGATAAAAGCATAGTCAAATCCCGCGTCGGCAAGAGTGTACAAGAATTCATTGCTCTCAAGCCCTTCTCCGTGGTTGAGTGTAAGATAACACATGGGCGTGTGCTCCGACACTATTCTCAAAAGAGCGGAGGAGATGCGTCTTTCCGCATTATATGCCGTGGGAGACTCGGTATTTGTGCCACTGAGCACGTAAAACTGAGGAAGCGTAAGGGTGGTAAATCTATCTCCGAATTTGAATATCACGTCGCTGGCGTCAATAACACCGTAAGACTTTGCGAGCTTCGGATTTTCCCACACGTTGAGGTGCGATATCTCAATTCTGTCGGGATACGCGTCCTTAAGATCAAGCACAGTGTTGAGTATATATTGTTGAGATTTATCGTCATCGAGATTTTTCATCTCGTCGCAAAAAATTATCTCTATCCGTTTATCCTCGCCCGCCTCGGAGTTTCTCTGATCCATCAGCGGGAAGATCGTGCTTTCAAGATAATCCTTGCAATCTGCTCCTATATCGTAAACAAGGCTCTGTGACATATCGGCATACCAGCCAAAGCCCGCCGCCAATGCGGAGACAGCGGCGTTGAGGATTATCATCGCCGCAACGACGAGTAACGTCAGCGTGATGCTGACACTGCCGTGTCTGAGCCTTCTTTTTGTCAAAAAATTTTTCATGCTTCCTCCAAAATCAACCCCAACGGCGCTTCTCGTAAACTCTTACCGTCAAAAACAGGAAAACAAAGCACACGGAAGCATAGTAGAACAGAGCCGCAAAGTCAAAAATTCCCGCGCTGAAATTGTTAAAGCGAGAAAGCACGGAGAAAAAGTCAATAATTATACGAACCCACTGCGCGTCAATAAGGCCCGAAATAAAACCTATGCAGATAAATGCAAGTATAACGGCGATGGTTATAATAGACGCCGCAAGCTGATTCTCGGTAAGCGAGGAAATAAACGTACCTATGGCAATAAAAGCCGCGCCTATAAGTATAATTCCGATAATACAACCGATTATCTCACTCGTCACAGGACCGATGTTGGTCGCGGCGAAGCTGCTCCCCGCTCTTTCCTTTGCGGCAATCACGTAAAGGGGAATAAAGTTTATGCAGGAGAGCAGAATGTTTCCGACGTAAAGAGTCAGTGCCGCCAAAAATTTGCCCGTTACCATACCCGTAAGGCTTATGGGAGCGGTCAGAAGCAGCTGCTCGGTTCGCATTTTTCTTTCCTCGGCGAAAAGTCTCATAGTCAATATGGGAATAAGCACCGCCAGAGCGAAGATCATTACCGTAAAATACAGGGATGTGTCATAGCTCTGCGCAAGAAGCGTCGTAAAGCAGCAGACAAACGCGGAAAATAAAAGGAAAATTCCTGAAAATACATAGCCTATCGGGTTTGTAAAATAGGACAGCATTTCTTTTTTGTATATCGCAAGCATATTAAAAATCCTTTCTTTTTAGCCGTTTTGCAAGACTTATTCGTAGTCCTCCAGAGGAGCGTCGTCCTCTCTTTTCTTTTCGGCGTCTGAGACTAATGTGTCTGCAAGGTCCTTCTCCAGAGTGGTTCTTGTGCGGAGCTTACTCTTTTTGCCGGCCCCACGCGTATATTTGGGAGCTTCCCTCTCGGTCTTATCTACTACTGTGATAAAAATATCCTCAAGACTGAGTCCGAGCGCCTCAAGTCCGATAAGAGCCCAGCCCTTTTCGGACAGAGTATAGAACAGCTTTTTGCGTATGTCCGTTCCGAAATCGCTCTCTATCATGTACGTGTATGCGTCGCCGTCACGCTCTGCGAGTGCCTCGGCGTAAACTATGCCTGGCATAGATTTGAGGGCTGCGAGTATCTCTTTTTGCGGACCGCAGATCTTTGCGTTGAATCGGCGGTTGTTTTCTACAACGCGAGTTATGTTTTCAGTCTTTTCGTCGGCAACTATCTTTCCCTTGTTAATAATAATGATTCTGTCGCAGACCGCCTGGACCTCGCCAAGAATGTGTGTGGAGAGAATGACCGTGTGTGTCTTTCCAAGCGTTCTTATAAGATTTCTGATCTCTATTATCTGCTTGGGGTCAAGACCTACCGTGGGCTCGTCGAAGATTATGACCTCGGGATTGCCGATAAGT
>JAZQKI010000002.1:0-26018 GCA_045542075.1 Eubacteriales bacterium | reverse complement strand
AGAGCACGTCATTGGTAATGACGAGGTCATCAGTTCGATTCTGATTACCAGCTCCAAAGCACCTATGCAAAAGCGTAGGTGCTTTTGTGTTTCAGCCTCCCCTCGCAAGGGAAGGCTTTTTTGTTATCTTGAGCGGAAAGGCATAGCCGTGTAGTCGAAAGATCTCCAAGATTTTGAACGTTAAAATTCGGAGATTTCTCGGTAAGCTCGAAATGACGATTATCCTGACGCTATTTATTCTTTCCTTTTCTGCACCGCCATAGCCAGAAGCGGCAGAGCCGCGCTTATAAAAAACAAAATACAGATATACAGTCCGTAGCTTTCAACCGATATGTCGTTTAACGTCGGTGCGGACGGAGTGACAGTCACGGGAAATAATTTGAATAGTACAAAGCATATAATCAAACAGATAACACCCTGTAAAAGCTTCTGTATTACAAAGGCTTTTTTTCTTATATGTCTGCCTCGGTCAAGCGAGATTATCTGAAAAATCACCGACAGTCCCGAAAATCCCGCGAAAAATGCCGCAAGCAAGGGCGCAGCTTGATCTCCAAGCCCTGCCGCGCAGGACATTCCGTTTGATATTTCCAGCACCCCCGACAGAATTACGGGTATGATTTTCGGCGCGCCGATCATATCGCACAGACGCGTCGCGTACCCGATAAGTACCGAGAAAAAAACCACGTATCCGCACACGGTCAGCATTACCGATGCGGATGAGGACACCGCGCCTGTAAAAGCAGTCACAGCATCGCTGCTTTTCGGGGATATGGGAACAGCCTTGCGGTCGTATTTATATATAAATCTGCCCGCTATTCCCAAAATCAGCGATGAAAGGATAAGAGAAATAAACAGGATCACGCCAAGTCTCGAGCTTTGAAAAAGCAGTCCGACCGCGCCACATACAAAGGCGGGGGAGGGAATATTGCAAAAGCTCATTATATGTAAAAGCTCTGTGTGACTTATCTTGTTTTCCTCGTAAAGCTTCAGCGCGCTTTTAGCACCTATGGGGAATCCGCACAGAAACCCCAGCAAGACGGCAAACGCCCCCTCGCGCGACGTGCCGAATATCAGACCTAACGGACGTGCGAAAAGAGCTTTTAGTAATTTTCCCGTGTCGCTTGAGATAAGAAAATCTGAAATTATCATAAAGGGAAAGAGCGATGGGACAAGGCTTTGCACGCATAGTTTGAGCGAACCTCTCATATACTCAAAGGAAACTGTGGGGGATATCAATAAAAGTGCAAGCAAAAAAACCACAAACACGGGCAATGGCGATAGCTTCGCACCTGTTCTTTTAAGATCTGCTTTTTGCATATACCGTACCCCCACAGCTTCATCACCTTAATATTATTTTTGGGAGGGTGAAAATATGAACACAGAGAGCAAAAAAGCGGGGAGTAACATTTTTCGTGTGGTAGTATCAAAAACACAGCTGCCGTGCGATCTGCTTGAGGGCGAATTCAGACTTGAGATGCGCGGCAGACGCGAGCTATTTATTTTTGGAGGCAAAAGAATAATTAAATATTCCGACAATGAAATGGTAATACGCGCCAAGGTATTTGACGTATTTATCGGAGGGGAAAAGCTCACCTGCGCGTCATTTCACCAATCGGGAATAGTGATAAAGGGCACTGTAAAAAGCATAGAATTGGAGAATTTTGAATGAACATAACTTATTATTGTCTGGGATATGCCGAGGTCTTTGCCGAGGGCGAGTGCGCGCTTGATCTGATAAATTTGTGCATGAGATACCATCTGCCGTACGGAAGAACACGTCAGGTTGAAAATGGTGTGATATTTCTTTTTCGCCTTGGGAGGCTTAAGGCTCTTAAGGCCATTTGCGAAAAAGAGAATATCGCGATAACCGTCAAAAGAACGGGGGGATTGCCTGTATGGCTGCACGCGCGCCGACACAGATACGGACTGATGGCGGGGGTGCTGTCGGCTATGTTCCTTGTGATATTCATGCAAAATTTTATCTGGAGGATAGACGTTGTTGGAAACAAGTGCGTCACCACCGAGGAAATATTGGATATGCTTGATGATTACGGGCTTTATGAGGGAAGCTATATACCCGATCTTAACACCGACAGGATACAAAACAGGGTGCTTATCGACTCCGACAAAATATCCTGGATATCCGTTAATATAAACGGAAACACCGCCTCAGTGGAGGTGCGTGAGATAAGCGGCGCGCAAGAGGACGTGGACAGTGACGCTCCCGCCAACCTCGTCGCGTCAAAGGCGGGACGGATAGTTCAGGTACAACTTCTTTCGGGAAACGTCATAGTAGCGAGCGGAGATCTCGTCGAGGAGGGTGAGCTGTTAGTCAGCGGAATTTTTGACAGTAAGACCGAGGGTTACCGTGTCACGCGCGCCGAGGGAAAGGTCTATGCGGAAACGTCTGAGGAGATTTACATCAAAATTCCTTACGAATACGAGGAAAAAGTCTATACAGGAGACGAATATTGTGACGAATATATAAATTTTTTCAATTTTTCGATAAAAATTTCAAAAAACAGTGGAAAAAACTATACACTTTATGATAAAATAAGTATAGTGGACAGTTATAGCTTTTTGGATGGCGGAAGATTGCCTCTGTCCAAAACCACTCAAAAATATCTTGAATATGAAACACAGACCGCAACACGAACACAAGCACAGGCAGAGGAGCTTGCATATTTTGAGCTTGCGCAGAAATTGAGCAATTTGTCAGGCGACGCGATACTTGTGCGCAAGGTGATAATGCCCGAGATACATAATGATTTTTTCGCGCTTCGGTGCGTGATAGTCTGCATTGAGGATATAGCAAAAACGGTGGAGTTTGACGTGGACACAGAAAAGTGAGGACAAAAATGAGCAGCAGAGTAATAAAGGTAGATGGCCCTAATATCGTTTCCGCGATATTCGGCAGCTTTGACGCAAACGCAAAGGTGATAGAGCGCAAGTTTGGCGTCACTCTCAATAACAGGTTGGCTGAAGACGGAAACGACGCGATAGTCGTTTCGGGCGATGACGACGGCAGAATAAAGCAGGCGTCGGACGCGGTGGCTTACCTTGTAAAAATGGCAAAATATAATGAGGATATAAACGAGCAGAGCGTCATATACATCTGCGATATGGTCACGGCAGGTCAGGCAGGAGAGCTTGAGTCTCTTGGCGACGACTGCATTTTCGTCACTATGAAGGGCAAGCCCATCAAGGCAAAGACGGTAGGACAAAAGCAGTACGTACGCGCTATACAGAAAAACACCATTGTAATAGGAACGGGACCCGCGGGAACGGGAAAGACATTTCTTGCCGTCGCTATGGCGGTCAAGGCGCTGCGTGAAAAGCAGGTGTCGCGTATAATTCTGACTCGCCCCGCAATCGAGGCGGGCGAAAAGCTGGGATTTCTGCCGGGCGACCTTCAGAGCAAGATCGACCCTTATCTCCGTCCTCTTTACGACGCGCTCTATGAGATGATGGGAGCGGAGAATTATCAGAAGCAGGTCGAGAGGGGAGTAATTGAGATAGCTCCGCTTGCGTATATGCGCGGACGAACCCTTGATGATTCCTTTATAATTCTTGACGAGGCGCAGAACTGCACACCCGAGCAGATGAAGATGTTTCTGACCCGTCTGGGCTTCAACTCAAAGGCGGTTGTCACGGGAGACCTGACGCAGACTGACCTGCCCTCGGGACAAAAGAGCGGACTTGCTATGGCTGTAAAGATACTTGCGGGAATCGATGATATAGCGATCCACAATTTCTCCGAGCGTGACGTGGTAAGACACAAGCTCGTGCAAAAAATCATCCTGGCGTATGAGAAATTTGAACGTGAGCAGCGCGAAAAATATACGTCGAAAAAGCAGAACAATCAAAAAAACAATAAAAAGGACTAAAGTGAGGATAGCACTATGAACAGAAAAATGAAGCTTAAGATATATTTTGAGAATCAGCAGGACAAGCTTCCCATAACCTATAAGCTCAAGATGCTTATCAGAGAAGCGGTGGAGACAACCCTTGATTTTGAGGATTACAGAAATCTTTGCGAGGTGTCGGTTACGTTTACAGACAATGAAGGGATCCGCGAGCTTAATAACAAATTCCGACAGATAGACAGACCCACCGACGTGCTTTCATTTCCGCTTTTTGATTTTGACGGTGAGAGCGACGAGCCCCCTGTGGATGACATAATGAATATGCTTGGAGACATAGTTATTTCACTTGAAAGGGCGCAGGAGCAGGCGGAGGAATTCGGACATTCCTTTGAGCGTGAGGTAGCATTCCTTTGCGTTCACTCTATGCTCCACCTGTTGGGCTATGACCACGAGACAGGCGAGGAGGACGACAAAAATATGCGCGCCCGCCAAAGCGAGATAATGAATATAATGGGGCTTGGAGTCAAATAAATTTTGGAGGTATCAGACCTTGAAGCCAAGTGAAAGGCGCGCTTTGCGCAAGCAACCGGTAAAGGATCGCGTGCGGGGAAAAAAGACCCAAAAGCGCCGTCAAAGCCTGTGGCAGACATATCCAAAGCTTATAACGTTTATAATCTGCATGCTTGTGTTCCTGATATTATTTAACGCAAGGTCAATATATGAGGCAATAGAAAGTAAAAGAGATCGGGTGCATGACAAAACGGATATATCCATGAAGACTGTGTATGTTTTGTCGGATATGGGTGTTGAGGTGGATTGGATACATTTTCAAAAATACAATTACACCGACATAAGCTACAAAATAGACGGCAAAAAATACATAAAGCGCGAATACCCCGTGGGCGACACGGGATATGTAATCTGGGTAGGCGGCACGAGTATGGACGAGTCGCCCGAGTACGTGTACCTTATTGATTTTGAAGGCACGGGAGAGGTTATAGACATTCGCAAAAAGGACGCCGAGGCGTTCGTAAATGAAACAATGAAGCAAAGAGAGGACAACTAATGAGCAAGACGGCTTTTATAGCAATAGTAGGCAGACCTAACGTGGGCAAGTCCACGCTTATGAACAATATCCTGGGCGAGAAGGTAGCGATAGTTTCGTCAAAGCCTCAGACCACAAGAAACAGAATAATGGGCATTCACACAGTAGAGGACAAGCAGTACGTTTTCCTTGATACTCCCGGTATTTTCAAGCCCCGCAATTCGCTCGGTACGTTTATGGTAAAAGCGGCGAACTCCACTATGCAGGACGCAGACGCGGTCGTGCTTGTAGCAGATACGGGAAAGCCCGTGAGCGATATTGAAAAAAAGGTCATTGAATACGTAAAAAGGACAGAGACTCCCTGTATTCTCGCGCTCAACAAAATAGATATGTACCGCCGCGAGCAGATAGCAGAGACTATTGCCGCGTATGCGTCGCTTCATAATTTCGAGGCGGTCGTGCCGATATGCGCAAAAAACGGCAAGGGAGTTGACGAGCTTCTTGCCGAATGTGAGCAATTCCTCGCGGAGTCCGACTTTTTCTTCCCCGAGGACATGATAACCGACCAGTCCGAGCGACAGGTTGCGGCAGAGGTAATACGTGAAAAGCTGCTCCGCACGCTTGATAAGGAGATACCGCACGGTATTGCCGTCGCGATAGAGGAGTTCAAGGTCGAGGGTAAGCTTTGCCGTATCCGCGCGGAGATATTCTGCGAGAAGGCATCTCACAAGGGAATAATCGTGGGTAAAAACGGCGAGGAGTTAAAGCGCGTAGGCTCTTATGCCCGCGCGGACCTTGAGGAAATATTTGATATGAAGGTCTATCTTAACCTTTGGGTAAAGGTTAAAGAGAATTGGCGTGATAGTCAGCGAGGAATTACCGACTTCGGTTTCACAGAGGAATAAATACAAGATTTAACGAGAGGGGAGGGGTGAATATGCTTTTTGCGACCGACGGAGTTGTCACCAAAGTCAGCGATGCTACGGGAAGCGACAAATTTTTGAATATAATAACCCCGAACCGCGGACGAATCGGGGTGCTTGTAAAGGGCTCGCGCTCGCCCGATAGCAAGACGGCGTCGCTGTCCCAGCTGTTTACATACGGAAATTTTGAGATATACGAAAAAAACGGAATGTATTGGCTGCGCGGCGGTATGGTGATGGACCCGTTTTACAGTCTTTCAGAGGATATTGCGCGTATTGCGGCGGCGACGTATATGTGCGAGGTCGCAAACGAGCTGACAGACGAGTCCGACGAGTGCGAGGATATACTCCGGCTGCTTCTTAATTCAATGTACCTGCTTGGCAGAGGTAATAAGAAGATACCGCTGGTCAAGGCGACATTTGAGCTTCGAGCCATGGCGCTATCGGGATATATGCCCGATGTGTCTGCTTGTAAATACTGCAAAACGGTTATTGCGGACAATATGTATCTTGACGTGCTTGGCGGACGTATAATGTGCGCGGATTGCTTCAAGGAGCGCGGGGACAGAGTAAAAAATATATCCCGCGATTTTGACGACGTAAGGGAGGCAAGCGTTATCTGTCCCATGACGTCATCAGTAGCGGTCGCGCTCAAATATGTGCTGAGCGCTCCGCCCGAAAAGGCGTTTTCATTTGATATAAAGGACGACGGGGAGCTTGAGATGTTCGCAAAGCTTTCTGAGACCTACGTCACATCACATCTTGGCAGAAGCTTTGATTCGCTTGATTTTTATCATGCGGTCAAATAAAAAATCACAGACCTGTGAGGTCTGTGATTTTTTTTATTATCTCCGTCTCCGGCGTCTTTTACCGGATGCCGCAAGGGATCTTGCTCCCAAAAACGAGCCCACTGCGCAACAGAGAATGAGAAGCCCGCGCAAAGCAAAAAAACTTAGCGCTGATGTCGATCCCTCATTTGTTGATGGCAGTATAGGGTAGAGCACCATAGAAATCACGATGTTCATAAGAGCAAATATCACACCGCAAAGCACGGGACTGCCGCGGTATAATCTGCAACTCATAAATCCTCCGAAAATGGCGCTTGGAAAGCATAAAAATGATGCGATGGGGAGCAAAAAGCCCTCGGGATCGGGGCGGGAAAGCGCGAATGCCGCAAGGATACTTAACATTATAATAGCCGCCGCAAAGGAGACCAGGAGTCCGCATACGCATGCTCTGATCGCAGTTATAAGGGATACGTCGTTTTCGCCTTCGCTATGACGGGCGCGGTGCGCGGAATATTTTCTTTTTGTGTCCATAAAAAAGCCTCCGAATAATATTTTCCACAACTTTGGTAAAATATATGTACTCGGAGGCTTTTTTATTCATTTGATAAAAAAATCAGTCGATGGAGTCCTCTGCCTTTACGTCAACTCGGCTGACGGAGGTTTTGAGAATTCTGATCTTTGTGCAGTCACGGGAGGTCTCGATAACACAGGTCTCTTCCTTGATGCTTACGATCTTACCGATGATTCCGCCGATAGTGGTGACCTCATCGCCAACCTGAAGGCTGGAAAGCATATCCTTAGTCTGCTTTTCCTGCTTTTTGTTGGAACGCCACATAAAGAAGAACATAGCTGCTATTGCAAGTACCATTATCACCGTGGTGATTATTTCCATTGGCATAGCTAAAAATTCCTTTCTTTGATTGCATTTTTTCTTTCACATTATTTTACAACAATATTCAAAGGAATTCAATACCTAATTGTAAATTTTTTATAATAAGGGTTTATTGGTTTTTCTGCGAAAAAATTTTTCTTTTTGGTTGCATTTTTCTACAAGTTATGTTATAATTACTCTGTATTACTATATTTATAATCAAATTAAAGGTAAAAAAGCACAGATATGAAGAAAAACAGTTATCTTGAATGTGGAATTATCATAAACACCCACGGAGTAAGCGGTGACGTAAAGCTGGAGTCTCTTTGTGATACCCCGAAGATTCTTGCGTCATTCAAGAAGATTTATTTTTGCGAGGGCGGAGAGTATCGCGCCGTAAAGGTGCTGAAGGCTTCGGTGTTTAAGAATTTCGTAATAGCGAGACTTGAGGGAATAGACGATATGGACAAAGCGATCGCCCTCAAAAACACCACCGTTTATGCGGCGAGAAAGGATTTCAAGCTCCCCGAGGGCAGCCACTTTATCGCCGACCTTATCGGACTTGACGTTATCGACAATATAAGCGGCAAGGTCTACGGTCAGATAATTGACGTACAGAACAAGGGTGCGTCGGACATATACGTTGTTAAAACTCCCGAGGGTGAGAGAATGATGCCCGCGGTAAAGGAGTTTGTCAAGAGGACTGACATAGAGAAGGGTGTGTACGTTGAGGTCATACCCGGAATGCTTTACGACTGATCGGAGCGGCTATGAGATTTGATATTATGACGCTTTTTCCCGACATGGTGGACTATATTCTCTCGGAGAGTATAATCGGTCGGGCAAGAAAAAACAATTTTATAGACGTCAGACTCCACAATATCCGCGATTATTCGGAGGACAAGCATCGCAGAGTTGACGACACGCCCTACGGCGGCGGCAAGGGAATGCTTATGATGGCTCCCCCGATATATAATTGCTATTCTGCAATTCTGGAAAATCAAAGAGCCGAGGGAACTCAGTGCGAGAACCGCCGCGTCGTGTATATGTCACCCGCAGGCAAGGTGCTGACACAGAAAAAAGCCGAGGAGCTTTCGCGTTGCGACAACCTGATTATCCTTTGCGGACATTACGAGGGAGTTGACAGGCGTATCATCGACGAGATAGTTGACGAGGAGATATCCATAGGAGACTACGTTCTCACGGGCGGGGAGATACCCGCGTGCATACTTGTTGACTGTGTGGCAAGGCTGGTGGACGGAGTGCTTTCCGACCCCGAATGTCACGAAAAGGAGAGTATTTCCTCGGGAATGCTTGAATATCCTCAATATACAAGACCTTATGAATTTCACGGTGTTAAGGTTCCCGACGTGCTTATATCGGGACATCACGCCAATATCGATAAGTGGCGTGACGAGACCGCAAAAAAAATGACAGAGCAGAACAGACCCGATCTGCTCGAAAAAAATTGATCTGAAAATAATCGGAAAGGAGGATGTTTATGAATGATCAGAAGCGAGTATACGGCAAGGAAAAAAGGGAATCCCGCTTCCTTCTGGGCAGAGTCTATAACAGAATAATAGCTTTTCTTATATCTTTGATATATATGAGCAGAGTCGGACGTTTTTTCGTGAATGATGACAGATCCTGTGACAACAGTGAGATACGTCGGTTTGCTCAGGATAAAAATCTCGGTCGCTCGTCAAAGGTATTCACAGCGATAAATATCTTCTTTTCAAAAAGCAGGGTGGCGAGATTTTTCAGAAGGCTGAAGTCTGTTATGCTTTCAATGTCGATAAGCGTTTACGGTGTGTTCTTTATGGCATACGGTATCGCCGCCACGTTTGCGAGATATGCCTTGATGTTTATGAAACAGGGCGAGAGCGATATAATACTGGAGCTTGGTGTTCCTATTGCGATAGTTGTGCTTTCCGTCCCACTGATGATATCTCAGAAATCTGTTACCGAAATAGCATCCTCCAGTATGTTCATAGGAAAGCTCGTAAGAAGTTTCCTTATGATCCCGGAGGAAAAGCTTATAACAAAAAAGAGAATAGGATCGTCTGCGCTAAAGGTAATAATCGCCTCGGTCGGCGTTAGCATAGGAGCGGTCACGTATTTTGTGCCGACTCTGGCAGTCCCGCTCATATTCCTGGCATTTATTCTGCTTTTGGTGGTCATGTCGCACCCCGAGTCGGGAGTTATGCTTATCGCTGTGACGGTGCCCTTTATGCAATACGCCAGTGAACTGCGCTTTGTATTCCCGATACTTATTTGCGTGACCTGCACATCCTACTTTTTCAAGGTGTGGAGCGGTAAGCGCGTGGGAGTTAATTCCACGGAGGGAGTCCTGCTTTCGTTCTTCTGTATGTTTATGATACTCGCCTCGTCGTTTACCTCGGGCGGTTGGCAAACGTTTGCCGACGGAGTATACGCCGTGATATTGGTCATAGGCGGATTTTATATCCCGTACAACCTGATGAGAAACGAGAAAAAGCTGAACACCTGTCTTAAGGCGGTTATGGCTTCGTTTGGAATATTGGTATTTATGGGGGCGGTTGACACGGTGCTTTCAATGGTAGAGGACACTCTGATGCACTCCCAAGGCGGAATATCCTATATGATATCCGAAAAAATATTCTACATAGCGGACAGCGCCTCAAACTTTGGCATTATAGCCTGTCTTATCTGCCCGATCCTCTTCTGCCGCGCTTGCGCAAAAAAGAGTGTTTCGGGAATTACAGTGTCACTTGTGGGCTTTTGCGCGGCGATCGCGATGTCGTTAATATACGGAACCTACGAGTCGCTTCTCGCAATATGCATCGGACTTTTGATATACTGTATGTTCCACAGCAGAAGATCCTTTGCGACACTTGTGATAATATTCATTGTCGCTTGCATAGCCATAAGCCTTGTATTATCGTTTGTACCCGAAAATCTTACGGATAAGGCTATTAATATTTTTGAGGGCTTCAGACCTGTAAATCACCCGGACGCTCCAATAAGGGATGAGCTTAATGAAGGTGTGTGGGATATGCTCAAAAACGGAAGGCTGCACGGCATAGGTGTTGGCGAGCGGGTGTTCCTGGAGGAATTTTACCCGTACTCAACGCAAGCTACCGACGGTGTATCCTCCGCGGCTAATCTGTATATGCAGATAATCTGCTGGTCGGGCATTGGCGGACTCGTGGCATTCTGCCTGTTTTTCGCTTGGGTGTTCAAGAACGCCATCGGATACGTTATTGCTTGCACCGACAAAAAGGTTCGCAGAATAGTTATAGCTCTGGGATGCGGTCTGATAACCGTGCTGATGCTTGGAGCCGTCACGAATCTTTGGGCAGATATGAGGATATTCTACCTGTTCTGGATGATGACCGCGCTTCTTTGCGGATACGTGCGGCTGGGCAGAGTACGTGATGAGCGAAAGGTCATCGGTTGGACCTGTGAGCCCGACAGAATAGACGTAAACGTTAAATTCCATTAAGATAAAACGAAAGGAATTGCTCAAATGACAGACAATAAAAAAATGTCTCCCGAGGAGAAAAAAGACCTCAAGCACGCCGATATAGATAAATTCGGCGGCAAGCAGCTTTCAACGGGCAGCTTGGACAAGGGAGATTTTCTGATCAATGAAAGGAAAGAAAAGGGCAAGCAGAACAAAAAAACTGCCGATAAAAGCGGAAGTGTACCTCTTGCACTTGATATAATTATTGCTTTGGTTATAGTTTTGGTCGTTGCGGCACTTATTGTCGGCGCGTACTTTGTATTCAAAAATTATAACGACAGCTATAAGGACGTAAATATTCAGTATACCTTGCTTATAACCGATGCTGACGCGGTATCCGATCCGGATTCGCTAAAGGACAAGGAGATATACCTTGACTGTGACGGCAACGCGTATTATTTTGGAAAGATAACCGGCGCGGCTCTCCTCAGTGATGAGGACGCAGGCTCGCAGATAACCGTTGAGGTCTCGGTATCCTCAAAATACAGAAGGGGCGAGGGATACAGCATTGACGGCAATAAGATCGCCGTTGGCGCGGAGTACTGTCTACGCGTGGGCGAGAGTGAGCTTGACGCTACCGTTGTTGAAATGAGCAGAGGAGGCGGAAACTGATGAGTGATAGTACAAAGAAAAGGCTTTCCTTTAACGTGCTTGACGTTTTCATTATTCTTTTAGTGGTTATACTAATAGCGTCGGTCGTATATAAGATATACCAGAATTCACAAAAAGACGCAAAGCAGGATAATCCCGTTTACACGGTTGTGTTTGAATGTGAGGACTATGAGTCTCTTGCAAGCTATCTGTTGGACGGCGAGGAGGTATATATCAGATCCTCGGGCGAGCTGTTGGGATATATTCACAAGAGCGGGGAGATAGTTGGCTCGTATGCGCTTGTCGCCATTGACGATGCCGACGGCGAGGACGCGCCCTCGCCTGAGCTGTATGATCGCAGAAGGTTTGAAGGAAAGCTCAAGCTTAACGGAAATACGAAGAAAAGCAGAGAGGGCAACTATTACGTCCTTGAGGACCTGAATCTGACCGTAGGAAGTAAAATAGAGGTATATACTGAGGATACCGAATTCACAATAACAATAAAGCAATTTACGGACAAAAACGGAAATTAAAATTTCCGCCGTGCCAATACTTGATTTTCGTTTGAATGCACTTTTTTGTGCATTATGCCAAAAACTAAACGCTCTGTATGTGCAAAATACTCCATATTGTCTCTTGATTTTGCTATAGTTTTTTGTTATACTTATTATGGATAAAGTTCTAACTCTGCCTTTATGGGGGTTGGACACATAAGAAAAAATCAGGAGCAGAGTGCTTTGGCGCCTGCTGATAGGGGAGTAGATATATGAAAACTCGTGAGGTTGTTATAACAAACGACAGCGGTCTGCACGCAAGACCCGCAACATTTTTCATTCAGAAGGCGAACTGCTATAAGTGTTCTATATATGTGGAGAAGGATGACCGCAAGGTAAATGCAAAGAGCCTGCTTGGAGTTCTCTCCCTTGGCATCGCAAAGGGTATGACAATCACCCTTATTGCCGACGGACAGGATGAGGAGGCCGCTCTTAACGGTCTCGCGGCGCTTGTAGCTTCGGGATTTAACGAATAATCATGTCAAATAGAAATGGCACGGATTGCAGTATGCATAGCCGTGCCATTTCTATTTTGATTTTTAGGGGGGAGTATTATGTCACAAACAAGAGATAATATGAAGATTCTTCTTGAAAAAGCCAATACTCTGCCTATGCGCCCGGGTGTGTATATTATGAAAGGGGCGGGCGGTGTTATTTACGTCGGTAAGTCGCGTAAGCTAAAAAACCGAGTAACGCAGTATTTCCGCCACGGTGAAAAAAACACGAAAACAGCTAAAATGGTATCACAGGTCAAGGATTTTGATTATTATGTATGTGATACCGAAATTGAGGCTCTGACGCTTGAAAATACGCTTATAAAGCAGTACAGTCCCAAATATAATATAAAACTGAAGGATGCTAAGTCCTATCCGTATATCAAGATTCCCGAGGGTGACTATCCGATATTGACCATGACACGTAAGAGGGATACCGACAAGGGCAAGTATTTCGGTCCGTATTCGGGTGTTTCCACGGTGTATTCCGTTATAAACACTCTATCGGCAACTCTCGGTCTGCCTACCTGTAAAAGAAAATTTCCAAAGGATATAGGTAAGGAGAGACCCTGCATATACTATCAGATAGGACGTTGCTGCGGTGTTTGTACGGGAAAGGTCACGTCTGAGGAATACGCTGAAAAAATAAGATTTGCTACTGACGTTCTGCGAGGAAACACGAGCGAGGGAAAAAAAGAGCTTACCGAGAAGATGTACGAATACGCCGAGTGTGAAAGGTATGAGGCGGCAGCAAAGTGCAGGGACACCATAGCCGCGCTTGACAGACTCAGCCAAAAGCAAAAGGTAGTGGCTTCTCCCGATACCGAGCATGATATTATATCTCTTTACTCGGACGATGTCTGCACCGCAATATCCGTTATATATATAAGAAACGGCGCGGTGAGCGATAAGAGCGACTACACCTTCGGCGCGGACAGGATCGTTGACGAGGGAAACATAAGCTCGTTTATACTTGAACATTATCTCAGACGCGAATATATACCCAAGAGTATTTTAATTTCTTTTGAGCTTGAGGACGAGGAGCGGGAGCTGCTCTCGGAATATCTGTCCGAGCTTTCGGGGCGCCGGGTGAAGATAAGAACTCCCGAGAGGGGAGACGCGAAAATGCTCTGCGATATGGCAAGAGATAATGCCGCGGAGCAGGCAAAGCTATATAAAATAGAAAACGAAAAGGACGAAAAGGTGCTTTTGCGCTTAGCTGAGCTTTTGTGTCTTGAAACTTACCCCGAGAGAATTGAGGCTTACGACATATCAAACCTCGGAAAAGAGCATATCACCGCGGGTATGATAGTGACGGATGGACGTGCGTTTAAGAGGGCAGACTACCGAAGCTTTAAGATAAAAGGCCTTGAAAACACCACCGACGATTACGCGTCAATGCGCGAGGTCATAGACCGCCGACTGTCGCACCTGTCTGACGACGATGGCTCGTTTTCTCATCTGCCTGATCTCATACTGCTTGACGGCGGAAGGGGACACGTCTCAACCGTCAAGGAGCTTTTGCGTGAGCGGGGAATGGAGCATATACCCGTTTTCGGTATGGTAAAGGACGAATTTCACAAGACACGCGCGCTCTGTACCGAGAGCGAGGAGATAAACATAGCTCGTGAGAACGCGGTGTTTGTGTTTATCTATAAGATACAAGAGGAAGTTCACAGATATACGGTATCCAAAATGGACAGCGCGAAGCGCAAAACTCTCACAAAATCTTCGCTGACCAGGATAAAGGGCATCGGCGACGCAAAGGCAAAGCTGCTGCTCAAGACCTTTGGCGGACTTGCGGGCGTTGAGAGGGCGAGTGTTGAGGAGCTTACCAAGGTCTCGGGAATAACCGAGGCACTGGCGAAAAATATAAGAGAATATTTTGATAAAGGCAAAAACAGGTAAATATTATGATGAGAATAATCACGGGCAAGGCTCGCGGTGTCAAGCTCAGAACTCTTGAAGGAGATGCCACAAGACCTACGTCCGAAAGATGCAAGGAAGCGCTTTTCTCAATGCTTCAATTTGACATTGAGGGCAGAGACGTGCTTGATCTATACGCAGGCTCGGGACAGCTCGGGCTCGAGGCTCTGTCACGCGGTGCAAACAGCGCGACTATGGTGGATAAGTCGAGACAAGCGACCAAAATAATTGATGAGAATATTATAAAGACCAAGCTGCTTGACGGCGCAGTCGTTATATGCTCGGACGCAACGGACTTTATCCGTGCTGTAAGGAACAGAAAAAAATACGATATAGTTTTTATCGACCCGCCCTACGCGCTTCGATGCGCGGCGCAAAGCGCGAAAAGTCTTTACGACGCGGGACTTCTCAAGCCTACATCGATAATTGCCTGCGAGAGCGAGGAGGAGAATATTTTTGAGACCTGTCCCGAGACAGGAGAGATATTCGAGGTGCTCAAGCATAAAAAATTCGGCGTGGCAAATATAACGCTTCTGGGCGTAAAAAGTAATTAAGAGGGGATAGACAGTATGAATGCACTGATACCGGGCAGCTTTGACCCAATAACACTGGGTCACGTCAATATAGTTGAACGCGCGGCTCCGATGTTTGATAAAATATACGTTGCGGTTATGAACAACGACTCGGCAGAGCACGACAGCAGTCTGTCCTCAAAAACGCAATATATGTTTACGCCAAAGGAGCGACTTGAGCTTGTACGACGCTCAATTTCCCATATTCCAAATGCCGAGGCGGTGATATGGAGCGGAATGCTTGTAGACTTTTGCGACGAGTATGATATCGTTGCGGTAATTCGCGGAGTGCGAAACACAAAGGACTTTGAGTATGAGCTTATTCATGCGACGTGGAACTGCGAGCACAACCCCCGCGCGCAAGCGCTGCTCATGCCCGCAGACCCGAGCTTTGAGAGTATAAGCTCAACACATATCAGAGAAGTTATAGCCAAGGGAGAGCTTTCAGCTCTCGATGGAAGTGTTCACCCCGACGCTTTGACTTATATAAAACAATTAAATTCAAATCAGAAAGGAATTTAACAACATGGCAACAAAGACAAAAAAGAGCGTGCTTACTGAAATTATCGTTTCGCTCGTTTTCGGACTTATCTTCGGCGGACTTCTTTTGTTCCTCGCAACCCTTGGTGCTGACACAATTATCAAGTGGGTGCTTATTATTGCGGGTATCATCATCGTTGCAACCAACATTGCTCCTCTTATCAGAGGCATCGTGAACCTCGTTCACAAGGAAAAGGGCGGATTGTTCGATACTATCGTTTCCGCTATCGCAATCGCACTTGGTGTACTTTTGATAATCAAGCACGGCGGCATGCTCGCTCTTATCATTAACATTCTTTTGGCGGTTTACCTCATCGTTCTTCCCATCATCAGAATAATTATCGCTCCCTCCAAGAAGGAGCAGCTCGCAAAGGAATGGCTCAGAATACTTATCGGCGCGATCCTTATAGTATTCCTTCCCGTTATCCTCGGCGCAACTAACACTATCGTTAACATTATCCTCACCATTGCAGGTGTAGTTGTACTCGTACTCACAGTACTTTCCTTCGCTCTTTCTCTCGTTGCATACATAAAGGCATCCAAGAAGACTGAAGAGGCACCCGTTGAGGTTGAGGCAGAAGCAACAGAGGAAGCTGCAGAATAATTTTCAAAAAAAAGAGAACACTAAAAGTATGGAAAAATTCATTCTTAAAAGTGAATATCAAGCCTCGGGCGACCAGCCCGAGGCTATCGAGGGACTGGTGCGCGGCATTCGAGAGGGTAAGCGTATGCAGACCCTTTTGGGCGTTACGGGCTCGGGCAAGACCTTCACTATGGCAAACGTTATAGCGCAGATAAACAAGCCCACCCTGGTGCTCGCGCACAACAAAACACTTGCGGCGCAGCTCTGCACTGAATTTCGGGAGTTTTTCCCCGATAATGCGGTCGAGTATTTCGTGTCCTATTACGACTACTATCAGCCCGAGGCGTATATCCCCGGCAAGGATATGTATATCGAGAAGGACGCGCTTATAAACGACGAGATAGACAGACTTCGCCATTCGGCTACGAGCGCTCTTTTCGAGAGAAGAGACGTTATCATCGTAGCCTCTGTGTCGTGCATATATTCACTTGGTGAGCCCGACGAGTACAAGGGACTTGTGCTGGCTCTCCGCCCGGGAATGATTTTGTCGCGCGAAGAGCTCATACAGCGACTGGTCGCTATAAGCTATACGAGAAATGATATGAGTCTCGCGCGTGACAGCTTCCGCGTGCGTGGGGATACTCTTGAGATAATCCCCGCGAATATGGACAGCAAGGCAATAAGAATTGAATTTTTTGACGACGAAATTGACAGAATATCCGAGGTGAATATCGTGACGGGAGAGCTTATACGTCTGCTTTCCTACGTTGCTATTTACCCCGCAACTCACTACGCCGTGTCTGACGAGAAGCGTGAGGCGGCGATAGCTGATATTATGTGTGAGATGTACGACCGCGTAGAGTATTTTGAATCCGAGAATAAGCTTATTGAGGCGCAGAGAATTAAAGAGCGCGTCAAGTACGATATGGAAATGCTCAAAGAGATCGGATTTTGCTCGGGAGTGGAGAACTATTCGCGAGTTTTAGCAAGACGCCCGGCGGGCTCGACGCCTTACACGCTTCTTGACTATTTCCCCGATGACTTTATTATGTTTGTGGACGAGTCACACGTCACGCTTCCGCAGGTCAGGGGAATGAGCGGCGGAGATACCGCAAGAAAGAAAAACCTCATTGACTATGGATTCAGACTACCCTCGGCATACGACAACAGACCGCTTTATTTTGAGGAGTTTGAATCGAAAATAAACCAGGCGATATTTGTCTCCGCAACGCCCGGAGACTATGAAAATTTACACTCGGAGCAGACCGTTGAGCAGATAATTCGCCCAACGGGACTTGTTGACCCCGAGCTTGAGGTGCGTCCTATTGAGGGTCAGATCGATGACCTTATGGGAGAGATACGCGAGCGCACCCAAAAGGGAGAGAGAGTGCTTGTCACTACTCTCACAAAAAAGATGGCGGAGGACCTTACCGAATATCTTGAAGGCAACGAAATTAAGGTCAGATATATTCATCATAACGTGGACACAATGGAGAGAATGGAGATAATCCGAGATCTGCGTCTCGGTGTTTTTGACGTTCTCGTTGGTATAAATTTGCTCCGCGAGGGACTTGATATTCCCGAGGTATCGCTCGTGGCGATACTTGACGCGGACAAGGAAGGATTTTTACGCGCCGAGAGATCCCTCATTCAGACCATAGGACGCGCGGCGAGAAACGCGAGCGGCAAGGTCATAATGTATGCGGACAGCGTAACAAATTCAATGGCGGGCGCAATTCGCGAGACCGAGCGCCGACGCAAGATTCAGATGGCGTACAATGAAGCGCACGGTATCACACCCAAGACAATTATCAAGGGAGTGCGCGACGTGATTGATATAGGCGTCACCGAGGATACCTCCAAGAAAAAACAGACCAAATCAAAGAAGAAGATGACAGCGCAGGAAAAGGACAAGCTTATTGCGTCAATGACTGTCGAGATGAAGAATGCGGCTCGCAAGCTGGACTTCGAGCGCGCGGCATACCTGCGTGACGAGATAAAGAGAATAAGGGAAGAATAATAGAGTGCAGAATGCAAAGTGCAGAGTGCAGAGTAGGGAAAGGTAATATGGCACAAAAAATTACTATAAGAGGAGCAAGGGTACACAACCTCAAAAATATTGACGTTGATATACCGAGGGACAAGCTTGTCGTACTTTCGGGACTATCGGGAAGCGGCAAATCGTCGCTTGCCTTTGATACGGTCTACGCCGAGGGACACAGACGGTTCGTCGAGTCTTTGTCGTCTTATGCAAGAATGTTTCTCGGTCAGCTTGACAAGCCCGATGTGGATATCATCGAGGGACTTTCGCCTTCAATATCCATAGATCAGAAAACAACGTCGAAAAATCCCCGTTCAACAGTAGGAACGGTTACTGAAATATACGACTATTTACGTCTGCTTTACGCGCGTATTGGTATCCCGCACTGTCCAATTTGCGGCAAGGAGATACGTCAGCAGAGCGTTGACCAGATAATCGAGCGTGTGACGGCGCTCCCCGAGGGCGAGAGATTTATGATACTTGCGCCCGTTGTCCGCGCGCAGAAGGGAATGCACGAAAAGGTACTTACTGACGCTAAAAAGAGCGGATATGCGCGAGTGAGAATTGACGGAAGCATTTACGACTTGTCCGAGGAAATAAAGCTTGATAAGAATAAAAAGCATTCAATAGAGATAGTGGTTGACCGACTTGTTATGAAGGAAGGCATACGCTCGCGCCTTGCAGACTCGGTCGAGAGCGCACTTTCAGCGACGGAGGGACATCTGCTTGTCGTCACGCTCCCAAGAGACGGTAGCGAGGGAGAGGAAATGAGCTTTTCGCAGTCTTACGCCTGCGAGGAGCACGGCATATCTGTCGGTGAGCTTGAGCCGAGAATGTTCTCGTTCAACAACCCGCAGGGCGCGTGTCCGCACTGCTCCGGGCTTGGTGAGACCAGAAGGATCGCGCTTGACAGAGTTATCCCCAACAGATCCTTGTCTCTGCGAGAGGGCGCGATAAACGTAAACGGCTTCAAGACACTTGAGGACGAAAGCTGGAATGGCCCGCTTTTTTCTGCGGTTGGCGAAAAATTCGGCTTTGACCTCAACACTCCCATAGAAAACTTTTCGGATAAGGCTTTTAACGTGCTTATGTACGGAAGCGGAGTCGAAAAATACGATGTGGTAAGATATTTCGGCGGAGAGGCGCACAGGCGTCTGGCTTCATTTGACGGCGTTATTCCCATGATAGAGCAGCGAATGGCTATGGGTATGGCTGCTGAATATTACGAGCAGTTTGTTGAAGAAGCACCCTGCGCATACTGTCACGGAAAGAGACTTAACCCGCTCTCGCTTGCGGTGACTGTCGGCGGCATAAATCTGCACGACTTTTGCTCCATGTCGGTTGAAAAAGAGCTTGATTTTGTAAATAACCTCGCCCTTACAGATACCGAGCAGGAGATATCCCGCGAAATTCTCAAGGAGATAAGAGCAAGACTTGGATTCCTTGTCAGCGTCGGACTTGAATATCTCACGCTCTCGCGCAAGGCGGGAACCCTTTCGGGCGGCGAGGCGCAGAGAATAAGACTTGCAACACAGATAGGCTCGTCGCTTGTCGGTGTGCTTTATATACTTGACGAACCAAGCATAGGACTCCATCAAAGAGATAACTCCAAGCTTATAGCAACCCTCAAACGCTTGCGCGATATAGGAAACACGGTTATCGTCGTTGAGCATGACGAGGAAACCATGGAGGAGTCGGATTATATAGTAGATATCGGACCCGGAGCGGGAATCCACGGCGGTCATGTGGTCGCGGCGGGCACTCCCGATGAGGTGAAAAACAATCCTGACTCAATCACAGGCGCATATCTGTCGGGCAGAATGAAGATAGATATACCCGAAAGCCGACGTGTGGGCAACGGAAAATTTCTGACTGTAAAGGGCGCAGAGCATAATAATCTTAAGTGCATTGACGTTGAAATACCGCTTGGTAAATTCGTATGTGTGACGGGAGTTTCGGGCTCGGGAAAGTCCTCGCTTGTAAACGGAATAATCTATCCCAAGCTTGCGCACGAGCTCAACCGCGCTATATCCTATCCGGGCAAAAACCGGGGAATTGACGGACTTGAAAATCTTGACAAGGTAATATGTATAGATCAGAGCCCCATAGGACGTACGCCGCGCTCCAACCCGGCAACCTACACGGGACTGTTCACGGATATCCGCGATCTTTTCGCGCAGACAAAGGACGCAAAGGCGAAGGGTTATAATGCGGGCAGATTTTCCTTCAACGTCAAGGGCGGCAGATGTGAAGCCTGCGAGGGTGACGGAGTTAAGTGTATCGAAATGCACTTTTTGCCCGACGTTTACGTGACCTGCGACGTCTGTAAGGGAAAGAGATATAACCGCGACACGCTTGACGTAAAGTATAAGGGTAAGAATATTTTTGACGTGCTTGACATGACTGTCGAGGAGGGCATAACCTTCTTTGACGGACTTCCCAAAATACAGAGAAAGCTTCAGACACTTTACGACGTAGGACTTGGATACGTTAAGATCGGTCAGTCGTCAACAACGCTTTCGGGCGGTGAGGCGCAGAGAGTAAAGCTCGCGACCGAGCTTTCAAAGCGAAGCACGGGAAAGACAATTTATATTCTCGACGAGCCCACCACGGGACTTCATACGCACGACGTTGCAAAGCTTCTTGAGGTACTCAACCGCATCTGCGACGGCGGAAATACCGTGCTTGTTATTGAGCATAATCTTGACGTGATAAAGACTGCGGACCATATTATTGACCTCGGCCCCGAGGGAGGCGATGGCGGCGGTACTATCGTTGCCACGGGTACACCCGAGGAGGTTGCAAAAGTTGAAGGCTCTTATACGGGGCAGTATTTGAAGAAGATATTAAATAAATGATTTTCTATGATACTTTTTGCCAATAGCTGCAAAAAGTATCCAAAAAGAGCCACTTAGGAAGGGGAGGATGTCCTAATTTTTCTCCCGAAAAATTTTTGCTTTGGCAAAACGGACGACTCCCCTCGCCCTTCCTAAGGACCATCCCCACCCCAGCGCGCCTTCGGCGCTAAGCGTTTGTGTGAGTGGGTTTCAAAAGGGCGGGAGGTTGCGATTCCTCCCGCCCTTTGCGACGTTTTTTTAGTAACTTTTTGCCGCTGTTGGCAAAAAGCGAGAACAAAAGAAAATTCAAAAAACTTATAGACACAAAATCAAAAAAGTGCTATAATTACCTTAACAAAAACAAAAAGGACAAAAAAATGCTTCACTCCTACCATAATCACACCTACCGCTGTAACCACGCAAGCGGAAGCGAGAGAGAATTTATTGAAAAAGCTATTGCCGAAGGCATTAAGACCCTTGGCTTTTCCGACCACGCGCCAATGCCGTTTGATAACGGATATTACTCGCATTTCCGTATGAAGCTGAGTGAGACTGAGGACTATATCAAAACCCTTGTATCACTGCGCGATGAATATAAAAACGATATTAAAATACATATAGGCTTTGAGGCCGAATATTATCCCGACGTGTTCCCCCGAATGATAGATTTTCTGTCAGACTACCCATATGAGTATCTCATTCTCGGACAACACGCCCTCGGTAACGAGCAAAACGACCACTATTGCTCTGCAAAAACAACAGACAAAACTCACCTTACCCGCTACGTGGACCAGGTAATAGAAGGAATTTCAACAGGCAGATATATCTATATTGCTCATCCCGATATATTGAACTACGTGGGTGACAATGACTTTTACATAGCCGAGATGAGTCGACTTTGCGGAGCCGCCAAGGAGAATGACGTGCTTCTTGAAATAAATGTTCTCGGTATGCGCGAGGGCAGAAATTATCCAAACCCGGAGTTCTGGAAAATCGCCGCGGAGCAGGGCTGTACCGCGATTCTCGGTCAGGATGCGCACCACGTATCCGACATCACAGCGCCAAAAACAGAGCAAAAGGCAATAGAGCTTGCCCGTCAGTCAGGAATCAGAATAACTAAGTCCCTTGAGGACAGATTGGAAAAATAATGATATACACACCTCTTACAAACAAAGCAATAAAGCTTGTATATAAGGCACACGAGGGACAGACCGACAAATCGGGATTGCCGTACGTTTTGCACCCGATACACATAGCCGAGCAGATGAAGGACGAGTATTCCACGCTTGTCGCCCTTTTGCACGATACCCTTGAGGATACGGATATAACTCCCGAATATCTCCGATCGGAATTTCCCGCGGAGGTATGCGAGGCGGTAGAGCTCCTCACAAAGCCCGAAGACATGGACTATTTTGAATATATCGAGCGTCTTAAATCAAATGACCTCGCACGCCGCGTAAAGCTCTGCGACCTTGAGCATAATTGCACGCTTTCCCGCTTTGATACAGCCCCTGACGGCTACGCTCTCGCTCGTCGGGAGAAGTATATCAAGGCAAGAAAAATTTTGCTTGCCGAGTCGGGCAGAGGAAAGTCGGACCGCATGGTCAAAAGCACCGACAAGCCGCATGCATGGAAGCATTTTTGTACTATCACAAGGCATCGCCACAAGGTAATTTCCCATTGCTTTCGCGCGGGCATAGGATGGCAGGGACTTTTCCACGACCTTTCAAAATACACCCCCGTTGAATTTTTGGAGGGAAGACGGCACTATCTCGGCACACGCAGCCCCAATGAGCGCGCCCGTGAGCTTTACGGATATTCTCTTGCATGGATGCATCACAAGGGAAGAAACAAGCACCATTACGAGTATTGGACTGACGTTGATCTCAAATCAAAGCAGTACGTACCCATAGAGATGCCTGTTCGCTACGTGACGGAAATGTTCTGCGACAGAGTTGCGGCAAGCAAAATCTATCAAGGAGATAAATATACCGATCGCTCCGCGCTTGACTATTTTCTCCGCGGTAACGCGAAAAACATAATGCATCCAAACACCGCGGACCTTTTGGAGTCCTGGTTGCGTATGCTTGACGAGCGCGGTGAGGAAGAAACCTTTGCATATATAAAAAAGCTCAACAAATCAAAATCATAAAAAACACAAGCTCCTCATACTATTATGTAGATAATAGAGAGGAGCTTTTTTATGAAATTAAAGAAACTTTTTTGCCTTTTTCTGACGGTTATAATCCTTATCTGTCCGATGACAGTCTCCGCCACCGACTACGAAATGCCTATAAACGACGACTCGCTTTACATCTCTGCCGACGCATCGGTCGAGGGAAACGAGTTTGACTGCAAGAGCGTGATACTTATGGAGGCAAATACGGGAAAAATCTTATATACTCAAAACGCCGACGAGGCTCTACCACCCGCATCCGTCACAAAGGTAATGACACTTTTGCTCGTAATGGAAGCTATAGACTCAGGCAAAATAAAGCTCGACGATATGGTGCCCGTGAGTGAGCGAGCGGCGTCTATGGGCGGCTCGCAGATATATCTTGAGGTAGGCGAGCAGATGAGCGTTGAGGATATGCTTAAGAGTGTTATTATAGCATCCGCCAACGATGCGGCTTGCGCTTTGGCAGAGTTCTGCGAGGGAAGCGAGACGGCATTTGTAGAGAGGATGAATAAAAAAGCCGCGGAGCTTGGAATGAAAAATACACATTTTGAGAACACGAACGGACTTGACGATACGGCAGATAATCACGTCACATCCGCACGGGACATAGCCATTATGTCGCGCGAGCTGATAAAACACGAGAAAATACTCGAGTATAGCTCGATATGGATGGACACCGTCAGAGGCGGAGCGTTTGGACTTACAAACACAAACCGCCTTGTAAGATACTATCAAGGATGTACCGGTCTTAAAACAGGCTCGACTGATAAGGCGGGATTTTGTATCAGCGCGACCGCTGAAAGAGGTGGCGTGTCGCTTATATGCGTGGTTATGGGCGCGAAGACAAGAGATATAAGAAACAGCATAGCCACTACCTTGCTTGACAGGGGATTTGCAAAATATGAGATGTATTCATCCGACGGAGACATCATTGAAAATGTCGGGATCCTCGGCTCAAGGGACAGATATTCCACACTTGAATATCCGGGCTTCAGCTATCTTGCTGACAAGGGCACGTCCTCGAAAATTACTAAAAGCTTAGTTTTGAATGATAATCTCTGCGCTCCGCTCTCAAAGGGAGACGTCGTTGGCAGAGTGAAATATATGATCGACGGCAAGGAGATAGGCAGTGTTGACGTCACAATATGCGATGACGTGGAGAAAATAGGGTATTATACGCTTATTTTCAGAGCGTTTTCACGCTTTTTCCTAAAATAAATTATAAATAAAACATAATAGACTATTGCAAAAATTCTGCTGCCGTGATATAATAAAATCAATAAAACGAAAGGAAATTAACAAAATGTCAGTTAAGTTGAATGATAAATATCTTGGTGGGTTTATACAACCCCACGAATACGACGGAATATGCCCCCTTGTCAGCGCGGCTCACGAGCAGATAGTAAACAGAAGCGGCGCGGGAAATGATTTTCTCGGCTGGGTGGATCTTCCCGAGAATTATGACAAGGAGGAGTTCGCCCGCATAAAGGTCGCGGCTGAAAAAATAAAGAAGAGCTGTGACGTGTTTATTGTTATCGGTATCGGCGGCTCGTATCTCGGCGCTCGCGCGGTCATCGAATTTCTCAAGTCTCCCAACTACAACAACATAAAAAAGGACACACCCGACATATACTTTGCCGGATGTGATATAAGCGCGGCTTCTATTTCCGAGCTTCTTGAGATATGCGAGGGACGTGACGTTTGTATCAACGTTATCTCAAAGTCCGGAACTACAACGGAGCCTGCCGTTGCCTTCAGAGTCTTCCGCGGAATGCTTGAGAAAAAGTACGGCATAGAGGGCGCTCGCGAAAGAATTTTCGTAACTACCGACAAGGCACGCGGAACTCTCAAGGGCTTCTCGGATAAGATGGGATATGACACGTATGTAGTACCCGATGACGTTGGCGGAAGATTTTCGGTCCTCACTGCTGTAGGACTTCTTCCCATAGCTGTCGCGGGCATTGATATAGACGCTCTTATGCAGGGTGCGGCAGACGCGAGAGTTGCTTATTCCGTAAACGATATTGACAAGAACGACGCATACAGATACGCGGCTATAAGAAACATACTCTACAATAAGGGAAAGACCACCGAGATACTTGCGGGATACGAGTCCTATGCGAGAATGTTCAACGAGTGGTTCAAGCAGCTCTACGGTGAGAGCGAGGGTAAGGACAAGAAGGGAATTTTCCCCGCGTCTGTTATTTTCTCAACAGACCTTCACTCCCTCGGTCAGTATATTCAGGACGGTATGAGAAATCTGTTCGAGACTGTAATTGCCATTGAGGATACAGGGGTTTCGTTCAATATTCCTTACGACGAGGAGAATATTGACGGTCTCAATTTTGTAGCGGATACAGATCTCAATAAGGTCAAGAAGCTGGCTATGCAGGGAACACTTCTCGCGCACGTTGATGGCGGAGTTCCGAACATCCTCATCGAGGTGGCGGACAGAAGCGCATACTCCATGGGTTATCTTATTTATTTCTTCGAGATCGCTTGCGCTGTATCGGGATATATGCTTGGAGTAAATCCCTTCAATCAGCCCGGTGTTGAGGGTTATAAGAACAATATGTACGCACTTTTGGGCAAGCCCGGTTATGAGGACCTTGCAAAAGAACTTGAGGCAAGAATAGATAAATAAAAAAATTGCTAATTTTCGGTTGAAAAATTATGCATGTTATTGTATTATATAGTTAAGGG
>JAZQKI010000001.1:0-72113 GCA_045542075.1 Eubacteriales bacterium | reverse complement strand
ATGTTCTATAAGCGCCGCAACTATTCTATCATTGTAAACGGCAAAAATCCCATTGAGGCTCACGAGTATCTCGGTCAGGACCTCACCGATAAGGACGTTATTATCGTTGACGATATGATATCATCAGGCGACTCGCTGCTTGATGTTTGCTCACAGCTCAAGGAAAGAGGCGCAAAGAGAATATTCGCTTTCGCATCCTTCGGTCTCTTCACGGGCGGATTTGATAAGTTTGACAAGGCATATGAGGAGGGACTTATATGCCGAGTATTCACAACCAACCTGATTTACCGCCGTCCCGGACTTCTTGATAGACCTTGGCACGTGGACGTTAATATGTGTAAGTACGTTTCCTATATTATCGACACTCTTAATCACGACGCTACCATCAGCGGACTGCTTGATCCCGCAAAGAAGATCACCAATATCGTTGCAAAGCATAGACGTCAGATGGAGAAAAATCCACACGCTAACTGATTTTATAAAAAATATAACCGCCGATTTGGCGGTTATATTTTTTACATTCATATCGTGTTAATAAATATGTGGTAATATAAAGTGTTAAAATATATGTAAATACAAAAAAAAGGATAATAAAATGAGCAGACAGGAAAAAATCTGCGCAGCTAAAAAGACTTCTATCGGCGGACAGGCGCTGATGGAGGGAATTATGATGCGCGGTCCCAAGGTAACGGCTATGGCAGTCCGCAACACCGACGGAGAAATAATTGTTGAGAAAGAACCCACCACAAGCGCAGACGCGCCCAAAATATTCAAGCTTCCCATTTTCAGAGGACTGTATAATTACATTTACTCTATGAAAACGGGCTCAAAGTACCTTATGCGCTCGGCAGAGCTTTCGGGACTTGAGGAGCTTGAGGAGGAAATGGAAAAGGAAAAGGCAGAAAAAAAAGCTGCTAAAAAGGCGGAAAAGGCGGCTAAACGCGACAAACCCGCAGCAGAGCAGTCAGTCACCGAAGCTGTAGAGCAAACTGCGGACACCTCAGCAGAGGATACCCTCAAAACAGCCGATGCCGAATCTACCTCTACCGCCGAGCCCACAGACGAATGTGGAGAGACAAAAAAAGATAAATCAAGCTCATCCGTGCTAACGACCGTCGTTATGGTAATCGGTGTAGTGCTTGGACTTGTACTTGCAATAGGTCTTTTCATCGTGCTTCCTTCGTATATATACGATCTTATAAAGCTTATTCCCGCAATAGGAAACGAAGATAACATTTTCCTTGCATCCTTCTACAAGTCGCTCTTTGAGGGAATTATAAGAGTAATTCTTCTTGTTGGCTATATGGCGGCTATCGCTCTTATGAAGGATATTCGCCGCACGTTTATGTACCACCGCGCTGAGCATAAGACGATCTTCTGCTATGAGGCAGGTCTTGAGCTTACGGTCGAAAACGTAAGAAAGCAGAAAAAGCACCACCCCAGATGCGGAACAAGCTTCCTCATCCTTATGGTGCTTGTAAGCATATTCGTTTCATTCTTCATAGACCCCGTATACGCTCTTATAACACACTCGGCTGAAATGCCCACTATTATGAGAGTTGGATTTAAGCTTCTGCTCATTCCGCTTATAGTTGGCATAGGCTATGAGCTGCTGAAAATCGCGGGCAGACATGACAATATATTGACAAGGATCATCTCCGCTCCCGGCATGTGGCTCCAGCGCATAACAGTCTACGAGCCCACAGACGATATGATAGAATGCGCTATCGCGGCTATGAAGGAAGTTATCCCCGAGAATAGCAACGACGACAATTGGTGATATTATGACAGACATTTATTTGAATGCAGATGCAGCCGTCAGTGAGCAGCTCTATAAAGCTATCTCCGAGGATGCAAAGGTTGCGGTGTGCGAGCTTCTTGACGCGGCTTGCCTTAAGGCGGGAGACGTATTCGTTATTGGTTGCTCCTCCTCCGAAATACTCGGCTCAACAATCGGCAAGGGCTCGAGCTTCGACGCCGCAAAGGCAGTATTTGAGACAATATACCCAATATTGAATGAAAAAGGCATTTACCTTGCCGCGCAGTGCTGCGAGCATCTCAACAGAGCAATAGTAATTGAGTGCGAAGCGGCAGAGAAATACGGCTATGAGCCCGTGAGCGTTATACCTCAACCCAAGGCAGGAGGCTCATTTGCGACAGTCACCTATCAAAACCTCAAAGCTCCCGTTGTTGTTGAGCAGATAAAGGCTCACGCGGGAATTGATATCGGAGGGACTCTGATAGGCATGCACCTGAAGGCCGTTGCAGTACCCGTAAGAGTTTCGGTATCAAAAATAGGTCAAGCAAATATAATATGCGCTCGCACGCGCCCGAAATTCATCGGTGGCGAGAGAGCATGCTATAAATAAGCAAAAAAAGTTGCAACCCTGCGGTTGCAACTTTTTTTATTATTCACCCTCGTGGAAAACTATGGTATCAACCTCGCCGTCTCCGTCGGTATCTATCATTGTCGCATCTGCCTCTCCGTCGCCGTCAAGGTCGACCTCAGCAAGAATTTTCTTAGCTCTACGCTTCTTGATATACTTGACCGCAACCCAGATCGCAGCCGCAGCGCAAAGAATAGCTATGACTATTACAACTACCTTTACCACAGTATTGTTCTTGTTTTCCTCAACTACGAGAACGTCATGTTTTTTCATAAAATACCTCCTTGAATCAATTTAGAACTACATATTAATTATAGCATTGACAAGCAATAACTTTGTTAATACTATGTAAATAATGTCAATATATGCCATCAATGGAGCAAAAATGCAAGTATTGTCGCAACCGAACCGAAAAGCATAAATGCTGTAAGCGCAATTGCAGCTACGCGAATCCAAAGCTTTCTCTTGTTATTCATAATCTTTACCTCCTGATAAAATTAAACGTCTATACTTAACTGTTGCTTTAATATATCTTTTTCCGAAAGCAGAACACCCGTTGCGGGAAGCTTGAGCTTTCTGTATCCCTTGGTGTTTTCAAACACGCTTTCAAAATCAGACAGAGCGCGTTTTACTGTGACACCGGACTTGAGAGTCATAAGCTGAACTCCACCCGAGGTCTTTGTCGACTTCAAGGGAATGAGCGAGGTCTTGATGATTATCGCCCTGTCGTTTGAGGATATAAGCATTATCTCGAACGGTTTTTTCTCAACCTCCGCAAACACTTCAACGAGCGGGGAAGCATTTGAACATACACTCTTGAGCTTTCTTCTCGCCGCAGTGGTCTCGTAAGCCTTCTGAGGAACTCTGACGCCCTTACCGTTTTCAAAGACGTATACAAAGTTTTCACCCTCGTTGAACTTATTTTGTATGTTCATAAACACAGGTCTCTCGCCCGGCTCCATATTAAGCTTTGCGGCAACAAATTCGCCCATAGCCGACGCTTTGGTATTTTCAAAGTCACAAACACGCGCGCGGTACATTTGGCAGTGGTCGGTAATAAATATGACCTCATCCTTGTTTTCCGCGTCGAAGATCTGCCTCAGACTGTCTCCGTCCTTAAATCTCTGCTCATCGTTTCCTTGCAGGGACTTGAAGGTTATCTTCTTAAAGTATCCCTCGCGAGAGAGAACAAGGCGGCAGGGATAGTTTTCTATCTGCTCCTCCTCGACGTAGGTATCTATCTGATCGGAATAGATTATCTGCGTCTTTCTGGGCTGACCGTACTTTTTCTTTATGTTTGTAAGCTGAGCGCCTATAACCGCCTTGAGCTTGAGCTCATCGGCAAGTATCGCCTCAATGTCAGCCATCTGCTGCTCGAGATCCTTGACCTCGGATATTCTGTTGAGAATATACTCGCGGTTAAGATTACGGAGCTTTATATCTGCAATAAAGTTAGCCTGTATCTCATCAATCTTGAAGGCTTTTTCGAGGTTGGGAACAACGTCCTCCTCCTTCTCGGTCTTACGGATTATCTTTATCGCAAGATCTATATCAAGAAGAATCTTTGCGAGCGCCATAAGCAGGTGGTGCTTGTCTCTCTTCTTTTGGAGATCGAAGTTAAGCTCACGGCGAACACACGCCATTCTGAACATTATCCATTCGGACAGTATCTCCGCAACTCCCATTTGTCTGGGCTCAGCATCGATAATAATATTGAAATTACACTTAAAGCTGCTCTCAAGAGGGGTGAGCTTGAAAAGCTTTTTCATAAGCTTGTCGGGGTCCGTGCCCTTGCGCAGATCAATGGTAAGCTTAAAGCCGTCCTTGTCGATCTCATCTCGGAAATCAACTACCTCTTTCAATCTGCCTTCCTTGATGAGCGCGGTTATCTTGTTCTGTATCTGCTCGACCGTTGTGGAGTAGGGAATCTGTATAATGTCTATGCAGTTCTCGCTCTCGTCATACGTATATCTCGCTCTGAGCTTGAACGAGCCGTCACCCGTCTCGTATATACTCTTCATCTGCTCAGCGTCATAAATTATCTGACCGCCGCCAGGGAAGTCAGGAGCCTTGATTATCTCCATAAGCTTTTCGGTAGAGAGATTTGGCTTCTTCAGTATAGCTATCGTGCCGTCACATATCTCCGCAAGATTAAACGAGCATATATCCGATGCCATACCTACCGCGATACCGCTGTTAGGGTTGACAAGAATATTCGGGAACGTAGTTGGAAGCAGTACGGGCTCTTTCATAGTGCCGTCGTAGTTATCCATCATGTCCACGGCATTTTTGTCAATACCGCTGAATATCTCGTTGCAGAATGTGTCAAGCTTTGCCTCTGTATAACGGGGAGCCGCGCACGCCATATTGGACGAGTACTGCTTACCGAAATTACCCTTGGAATCAACAAACGGATGCAGGAGCGTCTCATTTGACTTAGTAAGTCTCACCATCGTGTCGTAAATTGACTGGTCTCCGTGAGGATGAAGCTTCATGGTCGCGCCGACGATATTCGCGCTCTTGGTTCTTGGTCCGCTGAGCAAGCCCATCTTATACATAGTATATAGGAGCTTACGGTGAGCGGGCTTAAAGCCGTCGATCTCGGGAATAGCTCGAGAAACTATAACGCTCATTGTATATGGCATATAGTTTTTCTCAATAGTCTCAGTTATAGGCTGATATATCACGGGAGCGTAGACTATCGGCTTTTTTTCTTCTTTCTTCTTTTTCTTCGCCATATTTTAGTATGACCTTACCTTTTCTTTATTTATCAGACTGTTATTTTATCTCTTTTACGGTATGCGCGGCGGCACGTATCATTCTGTTGTACAGAGCCATACCCAAGCCGTCCTTTTGGGGCTTATGCGCATATATTATATCGGGGAAAAGCTTATCCGCGTCACGCAGAGCAGAGAACAGATTTTTCGCATGCGCAGCAACATCCTGTTTTTTGCCTATGGGCAATATCATATCATTTTTCAGATACGGTATCTCCTCGTCATAGCAAAGCACGATGCTTCTTTTATTCTCCTGTTCGCCTTGCATATATCCAAGTACCTTATCCTCGTCTCCGCACAGCAATACAAGGGGAGCGGACGGAGCATAGTGCTTGTACTTCATTCCCGGAGATAAGGGGCGCTCATTTTCAGACAATACTCCCTCAATAGCGGGGGATACGCTGACGTTCTCGCAAACACAGCAAAGCGCGTCATACGTTATTCCGCCGGGGCGGAGAAGCGTCAGACTCTCATCAGGATTTACCATAACAATAGTGGACTCAAGCCCTATCTCACACTCGCCACCGTCGATTATCATATCTACCTTGCCGTCCAGATCGGCGACAACGTGATGCGCGCGGGTAGGCGAGGGCTTTCCCGACGTGTTTGCAGACGGCGCGGCTATCGGAACTCCCGCTGCGGATATTATAGCTCTCGCCGTAGGATGAGACGGACATCTTATCGCTACGGTATCAAGCCCGCCTGTGACCTCACTCGGAACAGTGTCTTTTTTGGGAAGTACAACGGTAAGAGGCCCCGGCATAAATGCCTCTGCCAATTTATAATAGGTTTTATTCGTATATGAAAATTTTTCGGCCTGCTCGGGAGAGGATATGTGAATTATCAAGGGGTTGTCCGAGGGACGTCCCTTGGCCTCATATATTCTTCTCGCAGAATCCTTGTTGGTTCCGTCACCGCCAAGTCCGTAGACCGTCTCGGTTGGGATAACCACAAGACCGCCTTTTCTTATTATATCTGCCGCGCGGGCAATATCTGATGCCTGCTCGGACGGATTATTTATTTTTATAAGCTCTGTCCTCAAAGCAGACACCTCCCATTCATTCCTGCGCGCTTATTTTTGCCGCTGTGTCTGCGGCTATCAACGCATCTATCATAGAGCCTATATTTCCGTTTACAAAGCTGTCAAGGGAGTAGAGCGTGAGCCCTATTCTGTGATCCGTGATCCTGCTTTGCGGATAGTTATAGGTTCTTATTTTCTCGCTGCGGTCACCTGTACCGACTTGGTTTTTTCTGTTCGACGCGATCTTTTCGGATTGCTCTGTTTGCTTTATATCGTAAAGCTTTGCCTTGAGCATCTTAAGCGCCTTGTCCTTGTTTTTGAACTGTGAGCGTTCCTGCTGACACTCAATAACAATCCCCGTGGGCTTATGTGTGAGTCGCACGGCAGACTCGGTCTTGTTTATGTGCTGACCGCCCGCACCGCTGGATTTACAGGACTCGTATATCAGGTCGGACTCCTTGATTTCGATCTCGACGTCCTCAACCTCGGGAAGCACCGCAACGGTTGCCGTAGAAGTCTGTATGCGTCCCTGAGACTCCGTCTCGGGAACTCGCTGAACTCTGTGTACGCCCGACTCAAATTTGAACTTTGAATACGCGCCGTCGCCCTCAACACCAAATACTATCTCCTTGTATCCGCCAAGCTCGGTCATATTTGCGCTCATAATCGACGTCTTGAACCCAACGCTTGCGGCATACATGGTGTACATTCGGTAGAGCACCGCCGCAAAAAGCGCCGCCTCCTCGCCGCCCGCTCCCGCGCGTATTTCGACCATAATATTCTTATCGTCGTTAGGATCGCGGGGAATAAGCAGAACCGTAAGCTCACTCTTGAGTTCTTCAAGCTTTTGCTTTGCAAGCTTGATCTCCTCGGCGGCAAGCTCGCGCATTTCCGCATCATCCGAGTCGGACAGAATTTCCTCCGCCTCGGCTATAGACTCCTCGCATGATATATACTCGCGGTATTTTTCAACTATTGGGGTCAGCGAATTGTATTCCTTTATTGTTTTAGCATAGAGCTTAGCGTCCGTAATAAGCGCATTATTACTTGACAGCTCAAACTCGATCGCCCTGTATTTTTCTTCGGTCTGACGAAGCTTATCTAACATATCAAGCCTTGCAGAAGGCAAGGAATGCCTTGTGTGCGGAATATACGTCCACCTTTGAAACTACCTCGTAGGGCGCGTGCATGGAAATAACGGGAACACCGAGATCGACCGTCTCGATATTATGCTCAGCAATATACTTTGCCACAGTTCCGCCGCCGCCAAGATCGTTTCTGCCCATATCACCCGTCTGCCAAAGAACGTTGTTTTCAGCCATTATCTTTCTTATCCAGGCAACGTACTCCGCAGGTGCGTCGTTAGTACCTGACTTGCCTCCATGGCCCGTGTACTTGGACATAGCAACGCCGCAGTTTATGCGAGTGACGTTCTTAGGATCATAGCACTCGGAGAAGTTGGGATCAAAGCAAGCGGTAACGTCAGCGGAAAGGCACTTGGAATTTGCCTTCATAGCAAAATAATTTCCGCCAAGCGCGATACAGATCGACTGCATAATATCGGTGAACAGCTCGGACTTCATACCTGTGTTGCCCTCGCTTCCGATCTCCTCCTTGTCAGCAAGAACTACCATAACAGTATGCTCACTGTCGTCCGACTCAAAGAGCGCGGTAAGGGAAGGATAAGCACAGACCTTATCATCATGACCGTAAGCACTGATAAGCGAGCGGTCAAATCCAACGTCACGAGCCTTACCCGCGGGAACTACGAATATATCCGCGGAGAGGAAATCCTCCTCGTCAACACCGTATTTTTCGTTTATAAGAGAAAGCACGTTCATCTTGATGGACTTGCCGTCGTCACCGTCGGATACGGGGCGAGAGCCGAGAAGAATGTTAAGGCTCTCTGCGGGGATAGCGGTCGAGAGAGGCTTTTTGCTCTGCTCCTGAGCGAGGTGGGGAAGAAGATCATTGATATAGAAGATAGGATCGCTCTCCTCGTCTCCGATATTTATTTCAACAGTCTCTCCGCTCTTCTTTATAATAACACCGTGAAGCGCCAATGGAAGGGCTACCCACTGATACTTGCGCACTCCGCCGTAATAACGTGTCTTTGCAAAGCAGAATCCGCCGTCCTCATATATAGGCATCTGCTTGAAGTCGAGTCTGGGGCTATCTATGTGAGATGCAACGATCCTCATACCGTTGTTGATATCCTCACTGCCGACTCTGAAAAGGAAAAGGCTTCTGTTGCGGTTGTTGTAATAATACTTATCTCCCGCCTTTATCTCCATACCGAAGAAATAGGGCTTGTAGCCGTTCTTTTGTGCAAGCTGAACAGAGTATTTTACAGCCTCGCGCTCGGTCTTGCTCTTATCAAGATATTCGGCATAACCTACACAGTAGTCATACGCCTCCTTGACCTGCTCCTCGGTGCAGTCCTTATAGAAATTCTTTTTGGTGTAAGTAAGTTCACTCATTTTTATATCTCCTTAAAATTTATTTCGCCTGATCATAAAGCTTGTCATATTTTTTCTCGTATCTTTCCACCTTTGAGACGTAACCTTTAGTCTCCCTGAATGGAATTTTGTCAAGAGTTTCTCCATCGGATGAATATTTCTCATCCTCAAGCCACTCGTTGACGTTTCCCATGCCTGCATTATACGCGGCAAACACGACCGACCAATCACCGTAATATCTGTAAAGATAGGAAAGATAATATGTTCCATAACGAATATTTGTCTCCGCGTCAAAAAGCATACCCGAATCAAAGTATTCTTTTAAGTGATTGTCCGTCAAGTCCTCAAAGGTCTCGGGCATCATCTGCATAAGTCCTATAGCACCCGCGGAAGACTTAGCGGTGTAATCAAATCCGCTCTCCGCCTTTATTACCGACCAGATAATATGCTCGGGAACGTCGTATTTCTCGGAATATTTTTCCACAAACTGCGAATAATCCTCGGGCTTTTTATAGGTAGCATACTCGATTTTTGTAATCACAAAATCGAGTAAAAAGCCAAAGAGAATAGCAAATATCAACACAACGGCAATAGCTATCGCATATCTTTTTCCCATATTGGATCTATCAGAATATCTCACTCCGCACCTCCAATATCTATATTTCTGAGACCGTCAAGCAGAGTAGCTCTCAGCTGATCTTCGTCTCCGTTATTGTATATGACGATATCCGCCCCATCAATATAAAAGCTGTCTGATTTTTGCGAGCGTATTCTCAAATTTGCGTCCTCAAGTGATATATCATCTCTTTGAGCTATCCTCCGGGATCGAAGCTCTGCGTCCGCAAGCACGGATATAACAAAATCGCAGTCACGATCAAGTCCCGACTCTAAAAGCAGGGGAGCGTCAATAACGCACGCTTTTCGGTCCATACTTTCAAAATAGCGGATTATCTGTCTTATTCTCGCGCAGACGTACTTGTGCGTGATGCTGTTGAGCCTTTCAAGCTTTTGCTTGTTTTCGTCACCAAACACAATAGCTCCAAGCGCACGTCTGTCAAGCTGACCTCCCGCATTAAGTATTTTGTATCCAAATGTCTCGACAAGCTCGTCAAGACAGGGGGAGGGAGGGATAAGAATATTGTGATATACGGAATCCGCATTGATATGCTGAATACCGTATTCAGACAAAATTTCAGCGATCTTGCCCTTGCCCGAGCCGCTTGGCCCCGTAAGACCGATAACCGTCATATCAACACCTCCACATAAAATACTCCAAATTACATTATAACTCATCCGCGGGATTTTTTCAAGAGGGAAAGCAAATCTTTTTATTATTTATTATTAAATAAAATATAAAATTATAGTTGCATTTTTGACCCGACTATTGTATAATTAAAATGTATAAGTATATTTATTTATTCATTTGGGGAGAAAAAATATGCCAAAATATACCACTCTGCTTTTTGACGCAGATCAGACCCTGCTTGATTTTCACCGCTCGGAGCATGAGGCAGTAACCGACTGTCTTAAGGCTTTTTCCGTGCCAACAGACGATAAGACTATCGCAAAATATTCTGAAATAAACACAATGTATTGGAAAATGCTTGAGCGAGGCGAGATCGAGAAAAAAAAGCTTTATTCTGAGCGTTGGAGAGCGTTTGCGGATCACTACGGATTTGATATCGACGCAGAGAAAATAAGTCAGCTTTATCTGGACAAACTATCCGAGAAGGCTTACGTGCTTGAAGGCGCGGAGCAGCTTTGCCGCACTCTGTCCAAGCATTGCCGACTTTATATAATCACAAACGGCAACAAAAAGGTACAAAACGGCAGAATGGGTAAGCTCGCGTTATCTGATCTCTTTATCGACAGATTTGTGTCCGAGGAGATAGGCTTTGAAAAACCGAGCGTTGAGTATTTTAACATTGTCAAATCAAAAATCCCCGATTTTGACCAAAAATCAACTCTCGTCATAGGCGACTCCTTGACGTCCGATATTCAGGGCGGTATAAATGCGGGACTTGACACCTGCTGGTATAATCCGCAGGGCAAGGTTGCTCCCGAGGGCATGAAGATAACATATATTGTAAATAAGCTTTCTGAAATCGAGGATATCGTTTTATGATATTGAACCTTCCAAAAGGCATAGAAATAAAGGAAAATCTACCGCTTTCCAAGTATAGCTCCTTCAAGATCGGCGGCGAGTGCGACGCTGCGATCTTCCCAAAAAGCACAGAGGAATTTATATGCGCTCTTAATTGCTTGACCGACAGCGGAGTGCGCTTTGACGTCATCGGCAACGGCAGCAATATCCTCTTTGACGATAAGGGCTACAGAGGCGCGCTTATATTCACACAGAAAATGAATGAGGTGCAATACACGAAAAAAACCGACGGTGAGCTTGCGCTCGTCGGATGCGGAAAAAAGCTCACCGAGCTTGCGGGCGAGACTCTTAAAAAACGAGGTCTTTCGGGACTTGAATTTGCTTACGGCATACCGGGAAGTGTCGGCGGAGCGGTGTATATGAACGCGGGCGCGTACGGCGGTGAGATGTCACAGATAGTGCTTGAAAGCACTTGCTATAATTCAGAAACAAGAAAGCTTTTCACACTTTCCGCAGAGGATCACGATTTCTCGTACAGACACAGCTTTTTCCAGGAAAATAAAAGCTGTTTTGTACTGTCCACACTCATAAAGCTTGGTTATGACACAAACGGAGAGGCATTGGAAAAAGCATTAAAAAATATGGAAAGCCGCAAGGAAAAACAACCGCTTGAATATCCCAATGCGGGCAGCACGTTCAAGCGCCCCGACGGATATATTGCCGCAAAGCTTATTGACGATTGCGGACTCAAGGGACTTTCGGTAGGAGATGCGGAGGTATCCGTAAAGCACGCAGGATTTTTCGTAAACAAGGGACACGCTACAAGCGCGGATGTTCTTGCTCTTGCGGAAATTGTAAAGCAAAGAGTCAGAGAAAATTTCGGCGTAACTCTTGAGCTTGAGATAATATATATTCCCGAAAAATAAAACAAACGGAGGAATAAATGTCATTTTCAACACGAGTCAAAAAGGATATATTAAGTCTTAATTTCAAAAACAAATGCTGTAAAAAGGCGTTTTTCCACGGCGCATTGATGGGCGCTGATATATCCGAGGAAGGCATAATCTTAAAGGTAAGCGAGCCCGAGGTGGCCGATCTTTTGACGTATATCGCAAGCACGGTATATAAGATAAGGGAAATGGATATAAGCGAAACAAGGCGTGGATTTTGTAATACTATAACAATAAAATTTTGTCTGCCTACGGCAATAAAGCTACTCTCTGATATTGACGGTGGCATTGACACCCACAAGGATTTTGATAGCATTTTTGCGTGTAACAGCTGTCTGTCGTATTTTTTTGGCGGACTGTTCTGCGCCGTGGGAAGCGTAAGCAATCCCGAAAAATCATACACCCTTGAGCTGTCCTTACCCAACAAACAGAGAGCGGAGAAGATAAATGAGATCTTTACCTGCCGCACAGATATTTATCCCGGTATGACAAAGAGAAAAAACGGATACAGTCTGTTCTTCAGAAATGGAGAGTCGGTAGGCGGATTTTTAACGCTTTGTCATCTCAGCACCATAGTTTTTGACTTTGTAAATCAGCAGTTTGAAAATCAGCTCCGCGCGGACGAGAACAGAGCCACGAATTTGGTTGCCAGCAACATTCAAAGAGCGGTAACCGCAGGCGCGCCGCAGATACAGGCGATCCAAAGACTTATTGAAAAAGACCGCTTTTATATGCTCTCAGACGAGCTTCAGCAGACCGCAAGACTTCGCATTGAAAACCCCGAGCTTTCGCTGAAGGCTCTCGCATCCCTCCACAACCCGCCAATCACAAAGTCGGGGCTCAATCACCGACTTGAAAAAATAATGAAATTATCACAAGAAATCTAAAGGAAAGGCATGGCAATATGGGAAATTTTGTACATCTGCATCTTCATAGTGAATACAGTCTCCTTGACGGCGCATGCCGTATCAAAGATATACCCGAAAGAATAAAGGAATGCCGTCAGGACGCCGTGGCTATAACCGACCACGGAAATATGTACGGCGTGTTGTCATTCTATAAGGAATGTCGCTCGCAGGGAATAAAGCCTATAATCGGCTGCGAGGTCTACGTAGCCCCCGCATCGCGCTTTGAAAAGCGTCCTGTTTCGGACACCTCCTATTACCACCTCGTTTTGCTCTGCAAGAATATGACGGGTTATAAAAACCTTATATACCTTGTATCAAAAGGCTTTACCGAGGGCTTTTACGTGAGACCGCGAATAGACGAATCTCTGCTTTTTGACCATTGTGACGGACTTATAGCGCTCTCCGCATGTCTGTCGGGCAAGATACCAAAGCAGCTCACTCGCGGAGATTACGACGCGGCAAAGGAGACTGCTCTCAAATATAAGCAGGCTTTTGGCGAAGGGAATTTCTATATTGAGCTTCAGGATCACGGCACGGAGGAAACAAAGGCTCTTATTCCTCAGCTTGTAAAAATTGCAGGAGAGTGCGATATTCCGCTTGTAGCGACTAACGACTGCCACTACCTACGCCGTCGCGACTCATACGTTCAGCAGGTATTGATGTGCATACAGACCAACACCACACTCACAGACCCTCACAAGCCCGAATTTGACTCGGACGACTACTACATCAAGACCACCGAGGAGATGCGCGAGATCTACGCAGAATATCCCTCGGCAATAGAAAACACAGTCAAAATAGCAGATAAGTGCAATCTTGAGTTTGACTTTGAGCAGGTGCTTCTCCCGAAATTCCCGTGTCCTATGGGCAAGAGCGCGGAGGAATATCTCTGTGAGCTTACACAGCGCGGACTTGAGAGCCGTATAGAACGAGGACACATAGTATTTGGAGATAAACCTCACAATAACAGACTTGCCTACGAGGAAAGAATAAAGTACGAGCTTTCGGTCATCTCGTCTATGGGATACGCTGACTATTTCCTCATAGTTCAGGACTACGTAAACTTCGCAAAAAAATCAGGCATATCCGTCGGACCCGGCAGAGGATCGGGCGCGGGAAGCCTTGTGGCTTATCTGCTTGGAATTACCGAGGTCGACTCTATAAAATTCGACCTGCTGTTCGAGAGATTTCTCAACCCCGAGCGAGTAAGCATGCCCGATATTGATATTGACTTCTGCTATGAGCGACGCGACGAGGTCATAAGATACGTTGAGGAAAAATACGGCAAGGATCACGTCTCGCAGATAATCACCTTTGGAACTCTTGCCGCAAAGGCGGCAATACGCGACTGCGGTCGCGCTATGGGTATGTCTTATTCAGACGTTGACGCAGTGGCAAAAGCCGTACCTCACGAGCTTGGAATAACCTTGAAGCAGGCGATAAAATCCCCCGCGCTTGCGGAAATGTATAAGGACTCCGAGCAGGTGCGCGAGCTTATAGACACCGCTATGGCTCTTGAGGGAATGCCCCGAAACATCTCGGTTCACGCCGCGGGCGTAGTCATTACCGACGAGCCCGTATCAGACTACGTGCCGCTTGCAGTCAGCAACAGCGCGACCGTCACGCAGTTTGATATGGACACCATAGCCGCACTCGGACTACTCAAATTCGACTTTTTGGCTCTGCGTTATCTTACAATCATCAGCGACGCGGAAAAGCAGATAAAAGAGAATAACCCCGACTTTGACATTGAAAAGATACCCCTTGACGATAAAGAGACGTACGAGCTTATCTCAAAGGGAAATACCCTTGGCGTGTTCCAGCTTGAGTCCGACGGAATGAGACAGATGCTCCAGAATCTCCGTCCCGAGTGTATAGACGATATTATCGCAGCGATAGCCCTCTACCGTCCGGGACCTATGGACTCCATACCGAGATTTATCGAGTGCAAGCACGACCCGTCAAAAATCAAATACGACATTCCCGAGCTTGAGCCTATATTGAAGTCCACATACGGCTGTACCGTATATCAGGAGCAGGTAATGAGCATTTTCCGAAATATCGCGGGATATACATTCGGTCACGCGGATATAGTGCGCCGCGCGATGTCAAAGAAAAAAGCGTCGGTATTGAATGCCGAGCGCGAGCAGTTTATTGAGGGAGCTAAAGCCAACGGAATTGACGGCAAAAAGGCAGAAAAGCTTTTTGAGGATATGTCAAGCTTTGCAAACTATGCCTTTAACAAGTCCCACGCAGCAGCCTACGCGCTCATATCCTACCGCACGGCGTATCTGAAGGCGCACTACACGGGTGAATATATGGCGGCGCTTCTCACAAGCGTGCTTGACAACCGTACCAAAGCCGCGGAATATATTGCTGAATGCTCAAAATTCGGCATATCAGTCCTGCCGCCCAATATAAACACAAGCCGAGTTGATTTCGGCACGGATACTGAGGGCAATATCCGCTTCGGTATGGCGGCGCTCAAAAACGTCGGCAGACAGTTTATCGCGGCAATTATACGCGAGAGAACGCGCGAGCCGTTTACGTCTTTTGAAAACTTTGTTGAGAGAATGTCCGAGACCACCGAGCTTAACAAGCGTCAGGTAGAGGCTATAATCAAGGCGGGAGGCTTTGACGGTCTTGGCGCGCATCGCTCGCAAATTCTCGCATCCTACGAGAGCATAATCGACAATATACAGCAGAAAAGGCGCAACAACATTATGGGGCAGATGGATATGTTCTCAATGGCGGGCGGCGCGGATACGCCATCGTTTGAGTATCCCAATATTCCCGAGTTTACTATGCGCGAAAAGCTTATGCTTGAAAAGGACGCGTCGGGGATGTATTTCTCGGGACATATGATAGACAACTTTGAGTCCCACGTCAAGTCTCTGTCCGTGACAAAGATAACGGATATTATATCCGACGACAGCACTCTCCGTGACGGTGCTAAGGTAAAGCTCGCGGGAATTGTTACCGCGGTGACCTTCAAGACCACGAGAAGAGAAGAGCGAATGGCGTTTTTCAAGCTTGAGGACAAGCTCGGCGAAATAGAGTGCATTACCTTCCCGAAGGTATATAACAACTATTCGCACGAAATATTGCTTGACAACGGTGTGTATATAGAGGGAACTCTGTCATATAAGGACGAGGACGCAAAGATACTTGTAAATACAGTATCTCCCTTGATGGAAAACTCCGTATTTGAAAAGCAGGAGCAGCTTAAAGCGGTTGAAAATAAACCGACAAGTAACCCCGCGCAGCCCGCCGCAGACCCAAGGCTTTCGGTATATCTTTCGGCTTATATGAGTGCCGCGCCGGCAAAGCCGGCAGAGCCAGCACCGACTACACAAAAGACCGCGCCCGCGCCTCAAAAACAGGCTACAGTCCCGACAAAAATATATCTGCGTGTTCCCGATATGGAGTGCGAAAAATTCAAATACGCAAAGAATCTTGTAGATATATTCAACGAGGGCAGCCTTTCAGTCATTTTCTATGACAGCAGTACAAAAAAATACTCCGAGTACAGCGAAAAAATGTTTTGCTCGGAATATGCCATCTCCGAGCTTAAAAAGCTGCTTGGAGAGGAGAATTGTATTTTGAAATAAACAAAAACTAAGGCACTTGTGAAAATTACTGCAAGTGCCTTAGTCATAAAAGTCGACATTTTTTCAATTTATGATATAATTATTAAAAAAATCCAACCTTTTTCAAAATCCGTGTCTATATAGGTGAAAGCTTTCAACGAGGTACAAACAAGTGAACAGACAAGATGCCGAAAAAATCATCACTAAATATCTTAATCCCATATTTGGCTTTGCGCTGAAGCGGTGTAAGAATGCACACGACGCGGAGGATCTTTCGCAGGATATCGTATTAAAAGCATTTCGTGCGCTTTTGATCAAAGACGATATCGGGGACGTTAACAAATTTATTTGGACGATTGCTCATAATGCGCTCAGTAATTATTATAGAGATGCCGCTAAAAGCGTGATAGGCGTATCCATTGATGAGGTGGCGGAGATAATTGCCGATCCCGACTCTATTTTTAATGACGACGACAATGCCGATACCATACGTAGATTGCAGAGCGAAATTGCATATCTTTCAAAGCTCCAGCGAAAGATCGTAATTGCGTACTATTTTGAAAATCGCAAGCAAGGAGATATTGCTAAAGATTTGGGTATTCCTATCGGCACAGTTAAATGGCACTTGTTTGAAGCAAAAAAAGAATTGAAACGAGGTATGGATACTATGAGAAAAACAAGTGAACTCAAATTTAATCCGATAAAATTTCATGCATACGGAATCAATGGCTCGGCGGGGAACAGAAATCCGGACGAATTTTTTCGGTCAAGCCTGCCGCAGAATATATGCTACTGCGTCAGAAACATCGCCAAGACGGTCAATGAGATCGCAGATGATCTGGGTGTATCACCCGTTTATGTGTAAACAGAGGTGGATATTTTAGAGGAATACGGCTTTTTGATAAAGCAAAAGGACAAGTATCTGATCAATTTTATCATCAACGAACCTACGGCAGAGCTATTGGTCATGCAGAACAATATGTATAAAAAGGCTGCGGAGCTGTTTGCAAACGATCTGTTTGATCAGCTGAAAAGTAGCGGAATCTTAGATGACGAGCGCATTTTTTGCAACTATATGATGCCCGAAACGACACTCGAAAAGCCGCAAAGAGATCATAATTTCCTTTTATGGTCGCTCGTTCCGTATATTGCCGCTTTGTCGGGTGATGATTTGATGGATAAGCGTATTACGTTTGACGAGGTGGCAACCATTCGTCCCGACGGTGGGCAAAATATCTTTCATGCGACGGTCGTGCCGGATGATATAGTGTTGCCCGAGGGCCACGTATACATGAAGAATTGGTGCGGACCTATGTGGAACGAGCATGACGGTCATATCTTGTGGCAGATCGATAGCGAATGGTCTAATCGAGGCGATTATAAAGGATATTTCGTGTACGCGGATGATGCCAAGCGCGTGCTTTCGCTCTACGACCATGAAAAAGAATGGCTGCTCTCCAAGGAGGATTATGCATGGCTTGGTGAGCGTGGCTACATTAAGACCTGGGGTGACTACGACGGATGCTTCAAGACAGCATGGAAAATCATTGTTCTGACCAATAAGGAAGTGCAAAACGAGTTGCTTATGATCGGTGAGCGCATTAAGGCGAAATATAAGGATCAATTTGAAGCACTCAAAGCACCGTATGCCAAGGCTGCTTTGGAGTGTGTTCCGGCGCATTTGAGAAAGATCAAAGAGTATGAGCTGCAGTTTGTGTTCCACTCTGACAGTTGGTTCTTGCTTCACTGTATTGTTGCGCTTTTGAATAACGGCAAGCTGGGTCTGCCTACCGAAGAGCAGAGAAAGGCACTGACAACAATTATACTTCCAAATTCATAATAAGAAATACCGCCGAGAGCAACTGCTTTAGTCGCTCTCGGCGGTTTATTTTATTATTCTCTTAAATTCCAAGGGAAACCTTATAGCTTGAAATCTTTTCCTGCGCGTTATCTGCATTTTCAGCAATAACGAGGAAATAGAACTTTATCTTGGGCTCTGTACCCGAGGGACGAACGATGATAACGTCGCCGTTGTCCAGCTTGAAATAAAGCACGTTTGACTTGGGAAGTCCCGTGGGAGTCTTCTTGCCCGTTGCAATATCCGTAAACTCCTCGGCGTTATAGTCGCCGAAGGTGACAACGTCAGCGCCACCGATAGAGGAGGGAGCGTTGTTGCGGAGACCGTCCATAATAGCCGCAATCTTTGCGGGACCGTCAACGCCTTCCATATAAATCTCGGAGTTGGACTCGCAGCAGTAGCCGTATCTCTCGTAAAGAAGCTCAAGCGCGTCGGAGAGAGTCATATTCTTTGCCGCATAGTAAGCCGTCATCTCGCAGATAAGCATTGAAGCCACGACAGCGTCCTTGTCTCTTGCGTAAGTACCCTTGAGGTAGCCGTAGCTCTCCTCAAAGCCGAAAATGTACGAGCCCTGACCGCTCTTTTCGTGGTTCTTGATTACCTCGCCGATAAACTTAAAGCCCGTAAGCACGTTGAATATCTCAACTCCGTGCGACTGACAGATTTTTGAGGCAAGCTCGGTCGTCACGATAGTCTTTACGGCATAGGGAAGAGGGGGCATGGTGTTTGTCTGCTCGTAAGCCGTGATTATATAGTCAAGGAGGAGCGCGCCCATCTGGTTGCCCGTGATGGTTCTGAACGAGCCGTCCTTTGTTCTTGCAACAACGCCAACTCGGTCAGCGTCGGGGTCGGTAGCAATTATAAGGTCGCTTCCCACCTTGTTTGCAAGCTCAATACCGAGAGAAAATACCTCCGCATACTCGGGGTTGGGCTTCTCAACTGTGGGGAAATTGCCGTCTATTACGCACTGCTCATCAACCGTGTAGAGATGCTTGAGTCCCGTTCTCTTGAGGATCTCGGGAACGAGCTTGTGTCCCGTGCCGTGAAGGGGAGTGTAAACTATCTTGAGGTCGTCAGATACGTTCTTTACCGCATTGGGATTTACCGCCTGCGCCTGAACCTGAGTAAGATACTTTTCGTCGATCTCGTCACCGATTATAGTGATAATACCCGACTTTACGCCCTCGTCAAAGTCCATTCTCTTAACGCCGTCAAAAATGTCAACCTTTGCAATCTCAGCACTTACTGTGTCCGCGTGCTCGGGGGGAAGCTGTGCACCGTCCTCCCAATAAGCCTTATAGCCGTTATACTGCTTGGGGTTGTGAGATGCCGTTATGTTAATACCCGCAACGCATTTCAGCTCACGAAGAGCAAATGAAAGCTCGGGTGTGGGGCGAAGCGCGTCAAAAATGTAAACGGGAATTCCTGACGCCGCAAGCACCTCTGCGGATACGTGGGCAAAAAGCTCGGAGTTGTTTCTGGAGTCGTACGCGATAGCCACGCCGTCTGCCGCTCTGCCTTCCTTCAAAATGAGGGAAGCGAGGCCCTGCGTTGCGTGAGCGACGGTGTAGATATTCATCGCGTTCATGCCGACCTTCATTGTGCCGCGGAGTCCCGCAGTACCAAAGGACAGATAAGATGAAAAGCGGAACTTTATCTCGTTTTCGTCATCCTTGATTGACAAAAGCTCCTGCTTTTCTGCCTGGGAAAGAACGGGGGAGTTTAACCAACGGTTGTAGTTTTCCAAATACTTTTCCATTTGACACCTCTATTATTATTTATTTGCAAGATATTCCTTGAGCGCGCGGGAAAGCTGGTCGGGACAGGACGTGGGACGAGGACCGCACTTGATACCCTCAAGTCTCTTTATTGCCTCCTCAACGCTCATGCCGATAAGCAGAGAGCAAACGCCCTGGGTATTACCCGAGCAGCCGCCAGTGAATTTGGCATCCTTGATAATTCCGTCCTCAACGTCTATGTCTATTTTTCTTGAGCAAACTCCATGGGGAGTGTAAGTAATGTGTTCCATTTTTCTATCTCCTTTTTTATTAAATTCATCCTTGATTTTTATTTGTAAAATTCCGGGCAGCGCCTTTACGTCCGCCTCAAATTATATTATATACCTTTTTTGATTATTCGTCAAGATTAACTCCGCTCCCAATTCTTATTTTTTTGTAAAAACAGCGGATTTCTCGGCTATTTATTAAAAAATTTAACATATATTAACAGAAAAAATGAAAAAACGTAGTATAATATACGTATAAAAGCTGAAGGGGGAGCCTTATGAAGATACTGCAAAAGGATGCTTACGCCAAAATAAATCTGTTTTTGGATATAGAATCCAAAAGAGTCGACGGATATCACAATATAATAAGCGTTATGCAGAGCGTCAGCCTTTGTGACACTGTCACCGTGGAATACAGTGAGAGTGCTGAAAAGTCTATCGAGATAAGCTGCGACGACCCTTCAATTCCGCTTGGAGAAAAGAATATAGCCTACAAAGCTGCAAACCTTTTTCTTGATTCGGGCAAGGTTAAAATACACATCGAAAAAAGAATTCCCGCGGCAGCAGGACTTGCGGGAGGCAGTACGGATGCGGCGGCAGTTCTTACGCTTTTGAATCAGCTGACAGGAAACAAAAAGAGTGCCGACGAGCTTCTGTCCATTGGCGCAAAAATCGGCGCAGACGTTCCTTTCTGTATTTCGGGCGGAACAAAGCTCACGCGCGGAATCGGAGAGAAGCTGACTGATTTTAAGCCGCTCTCTGACTGCTATATCGTAATCTCCAAGATGGGAGACGGTGTGTCCACTCCCAAAGCGTACTCTATGCTTGATTCAATGTTTGATAATTTTGAAAATTACAGACCGCGAAGAGATTTTCTCGCCTTGCTTGAAGAAGAAAATTTGCGCGGGATGTTCAACATTTTCGAATCGGCGGTCATACCCGAGCGCCCCGCAGTGCAAAAAATAAAGGACACTATGCTGAGATACGGAGCGGAGCATTCCATGATGAGTGGAAGCGGCCCATCCGTATTTGGAATATTCTCATCAAAGGAGAAGGCAACCGACGCATGCGTTGCGCTCACGGGTATGGGTGCCGTTGCTTATCTGTGCGAGCCTGTATAAAGAAAATCCGCATCCCGTAGATCAGGATGCGGATTATATATTGAAGTTTGTCAAATCAAAGGGTTGACTCGAGATAGTTTACTACGTCACCAACAGTGATGAAAGAATGAAGATCTTCATCCTCAATGGTAAGATCGAACTTTTCCTCGCAGATCAATACAAGGTCAGCAAGCTCGATAGAGTTGATTCCAAGGTCAGCAGAAAGCTCTGCATCAAGTGTGATATCAGACTCGTTTATCTGGAGCTCAGATACGAGAAGCTCCTTAACTTTCTCAAACATTTCAATTCCTCCTGTAAATTTTCATTTGCAGTCGAATAGCTTCAACTGTCACAACACGCTTATTATATAGTCTTTTAATCCGTTTGTCAAGCAATTTTGAAAAATTTTTTTATTTTGGACTTTTTATACTATATTTTTTTAGAAAGGAGATAGGTAATGAGCATTTTTAAGAATAGACCCTTGTTTTGCGGATGTATGTTATTTATTACTTTCTCCGTTATTTTTTATAACCTCGATCTAAAAACAAAAATAGTATGCGCCGCAGTTTCCTTGCTTGTCGCACTGATATTTGTAACGCTCAGAATTCTCCGTAAGATCCCGATCAATAAATTCATCACGATTATTTTTTGTTGCGTGTTCATTATCCTATCGGCAGCTTCTTCGTTTTCGTTTTTTGATCTCAGATTCAAAAAATATAAAGATCTCCCCGAATATCAGGAATATATGATCGAGGGTATAGTTCTCTCAGAGTCATATGCGGCGGGAGCATCGAGCGAATATACCATCCTCGTCACAAGCATAAACGGCAGGTCCGATTCCTTCAAAGCAAACCTTGAATGTGATTATCTCGCCAACATTCAGCCCGGAAACGAGATACACGGTCAGTTCACGCGCGGTGAATTTGAAGAACAGGTCGGCTCATATAGGGAAGCGGACATGATGCTCGCCGACGGAATACTCGTTAAGTTCGTATCGGACTCCGAGGAGGATCTCGGCGTATATATGGAAAAAAGCAATCATCCCTTAGCCGTCCTCTCAAGAATAAACACAAGACTATCTCATAAGCTGATCAACGCCTTAGGCGATGACGTCGGAGGTGTAAGCTCCGCCCTGTTCCTTGGAAATAAGGAGGTCATCCCCACAAGCATCAAGCGTGATTTCAGACGCGCGGGCGCATCACATATACTGGCGATAAGCGGTATGCATATGAGTATAATATTCGGTGTTATTGCATTTATACTCAAAAGACTTTTTGTTCCTTACAAGGCGCGCGCCGTGATACTTTCTCTGCTTGCTCTGTTTTATCTTGCCTTCACAGGATTTTCAATATCAGCCACACGTTCCATAATTATGCTTTTGACAGTGTATCTTTCAATGATATGCTCTTATCAGTCTGATCCGCTGACATCACTCTCGATTGCGGGTGTGATCATTTTTGCGATTTCTCCATATGCAATTCTTGACGCGGGCTTTTGGATGTCATTTGCCGCAACATTTGGAATTTTAGTATATATCCCGACTTTTCAAAGCTTCGCGTTCTACACGTTTCAGCCGTATTATTCAAAGTGGAAAATAATAATCGCCCCCATACGCACCTTTATTATACTGATCTTGACGTCTGTTTGTGCAATTGCACCTCTTATCATAGTTTTTTGCATCTTCACGCAGGAGATGTCTTTGTTTTCGGTGCCATCCTCCTTACTTTTAGGGCTTCCAACCGAGGCATTGCTCATAATGATACCGCTTTATCTTGTATTTATGAAGGTGCCCGTTCTCGGAAAGCTTATAGAGATGGGAATCACAGCTTGCGCAAAATTCATGATAGGATATTGCGAAAAAATATCCTTACGAGATGATTGCATAATATCTCTCAACTATGAATTCATCACAGTCGCCGCAGTAATTTTAGGAATTATACTGTTTTTCTGTCTTGCGTTGAGATTCAAGCGCAAATATCTGTCGCCTGTGCCGTTTATTATCGCGCTTACCGTCTTTTTCGTAGCTATTGGGTGCGTGTCTCATCAAAATGCTGATGACATACGAATATCATACGTCAACCAGGCAGACGACAGAAACGTAATTCTCGCAAACAACGGTGAGGATACTGTGCTGTTTGATATGACCCCGGGATATTATTCAAGCCTGAACTTCGCATACAGTGAGCTAAGCCACCTCAATGCTACCGAGATAGACTGCTTCGTGCTTACGAAATACACAACAGCTCATATTTCAAGCCTCTCAAAATCATTTCAGTCACAGCTCATAAGAAAGCTATACATACCAAAGCCTGATAACAACGACGACTATTTCAGAATGACAGCAATAATGGAATGTGCCGCAGATCACGGGGTAATCGTGGAATTTTACGAGGATGGCGAAGAGCTATACCTTATAGATGGTCTTTCGGTAAAAATAAACAGGGAAACCATTAGCCGCTCAACCGCTCCGATAACCATGCTGTCCGTTAATGTTGGTAATGAGTCTCTGACATACGTTTCGCCGTCTTACGTGGAAAGCGATCTTGCGCAGGATGTGTTCGACACGCTTGAGAACACCGACCATCTTATTTTCGGCAGTCGAGGTCCCGCTCCCAAGCAAAAATATAAAATACAAAACGGCTTTAATATCGAGACAGTGATATTCTCAACAGACAAGATCGCATCATATTATGACACAAGCTCGTACGTCTCGCCCGATACAATACTGATCCTGTCGCCCGAGATATATAGATTTAGGTTTTCAAGGATTGACGGGTGAAGTATTTTCTGATAAAATAATTATATAAATTTTTTTGAGAGGACTGCAAATATATGTGCACAGAACAAAGAGTCTCGGCTCGCTCCGAGATAGCAAAGGAATACTTTACAGAAGGCTATAACTGCGCTCAGGCAGTAGTCCTTGCTTTTGCCGACCTTTTACCTGCGGATAAAGAAACTCTCTCAAAACTCGCATCGCCGTTTGGTGGGGGTATGGGAAGAATGCGCGAGGTATGCGGAGCGGTAAGCGGCATGTTTATTGTTGAGGGAATGCTGCTTGGATATTCCGATCCCAAGGACGTTACAGGCAAAAGCCAACTCTACGAAAAGGTGCGCGGACTTGCTGGAAAATACTCTGACGAGAACGGTTCAATAATTTGTCGGGAGCTGCTTGCAGGCGTGCCTCACACAGACGGCGGAGAGCCCGAGCAGAGAAGCCCGCAATACTATAAAAAGCGTCCCTGCGGCGAGCTCGTAAAGGTTGCCGCGCGGCTTTTAGCGGAGCATCTTATAGAACAGGGAATCGAGGGAGTCTGATTTGAAGATAACGGAATATAATTTACAAACTCAAAAACCCAATATCGACCTTAAAATTGCCGTTGTCGCAGACCTGCATTCAAAAGAGCCCTCGCCCGTGATATCTGCGCTTGAGCAGATACACCCGGATGTAATTCTTTGCGCGGGAGATATATTTGAGTGCTTTGAGGATAAAAACTCGCAAATAAATCAAAACGGATTTATGTTTTTTGAGCAGTCAGTAAAAATTGCGCCAACGTATTACTGCCTCGGAAATCACGAAATTGAGGGCGAGCCCCATGAGGGATATCCAGAAATTGCGGGATACAAAAGCATACCGACACGCATTCTCGAGCAACTTGAAGGTCTTGGCGTACACACAGTTTTTGACTCATATAATCTGCTCAATGACAATATCGCAATAGGAGGACTTATATCGGGATCGCATAAGAATGACGGCAGACCTAATATTCATTTTGTTGAGAGCTTTTCAAAGCTATCTCAGTACAAAATACTGATCTGCCACCATCCCGAATATTATCCGAAATATCTTGCCGATAAGGATATTGACATGATACTGTCGGGACACGCGCACGGCGGTCAGTGGAGTTTTTTCGGTCGTGGACTTTATGCGCCGAGCCAAGGATTCTTCCCAAAATATACGTCGGGAATTCACGACGGACGTCTAATAATAAGCCGCGGTTGCTCCAATAGCACGCGTCCCATAAAAATACCAAGACTGTTCAATCCGACGGAGGTATTGTCAATTCACGTGAGAAGTATATAAAAATGTTGAAATAACCCAATTCTTTATTGGGTTATTTTTTATTTTACGTTTTTTTATGGCAAAAAGCATCAAACTTACCTCGTTTTACTCCCGAAATTACGAGAAAAAATAAATAAAAAAAGGGAGCAGAAAAATGAAAAAATTTGTCAGCGCCATACTTATCATTATAATTATTTCAATGCTTTTCGGCACCGTGGCTTCGGCAGGCGCATTTATGTTGCTTTCGGATAAATCAAAGCTTCAAATAAACAACGACTTACTTTCAAGTGTACAGCGTGATGATAATACCACCTTGTACTATTATGAGAACGGAGACGCAAATCATCCGCTCGTCCTCACTGAAAATCTGTCAAGCTCGAGCGCAAAATACAAGTACACCCCCATAAGTAAGATACCACAAAATATGATCAACGCATTTGTGGCGATTGAGGATAAGCGATTCTTCAAGCACGGCGGGGTAGACTTTTTGCGAAGCGGTAAGGCGGTGCTTAATTACGTCCTGAAAAAATCATCCTCGTTTGGCGCATCCACCATAACACAGCAGACCGTCAAAAATATTACTGGACAAAGTCAGCGTACACCGCAAAGAAAAATAAACGAAGTATTCCAGGCCTTAAATCTTGAAAAAAATCATTCAAAGGACGAAATACTTGAAATATATCTTAACATAATCAATCTTTCAAACGGATGCACGGGTGTTGGCGCAGCCTCGGAATATTATTTTTCAAAAAGCCCCGACAAGCTTCTGTTGCATGAGATTGCAACAATAGCCGCGATAACAAACAATCCTTCTCTTTATGACCCCATAAGACACCCTGAAAACACTAAAAGACGGAGAGATACTGTACTTTACTGCATGCTGGAGCAGGGCTATATTTCTGAGAATGAATACAACCGCGCAAAGGAACAACCTCTGACATTAAGCACGGATACTAATTATCAAAACTCAAAAAACTCGTGGTTTACCGAGACAGTCATTTCAGACCTTGTAGGTGATTTTATGTCTCTCGGATACTCGCGTCAATTCGCGTATAGCCGGATCTTTCACGGCGGTCTTAAGATATACACTACCGTTGACCCCGAAATACAGACAATACTTGAGCGCTACTACGTATCACTTGATAAGAGGTTGACTACAAACAAGCCACCTCCACAGTCCGCTATGATAATAACAGATCCCTATAACGGAAATATTTTAGGCATTGTGGGAGCGGTGGGAACAAAGCAGGGTGAGCTTTTACAGAATTATGCCACCGACACAAAGCGTCCGCCCGGCTCGGCTATAAAACCAATATCCGTATATGCGCCCCTGATTGACAGCGGGGAGATAAGCTGGTCAACAATTGTTGAAGATTCACCCGTAAGCTCGGCCTCGGGCAAGGAATGGCCGCAAAACGCAAATAGGATTTATTCCGGAAACATTGATATATCCGATGCTATAGCAAATTCGGTAAATACGGTCGCCGTAAAAATGCTTTACAAGCTTGGAGAGGACAAGTCGTTATCCTTTTTGAAGGACAGTCTTAATATCCAAAGCCTTGTCAGCCCGTCAAAAAGCTCGCCTGACGACCAAAACGCCGTATCCCTGGCACTTGGACAAACCCTTCACGGAATAACGCTGCGCGAGCTTGTCTCGGCTTACAGTATATTCGCGCAAGGAAATATGAGCAGATCCCGCTCGTATTACAAGGTCACCGACGCTGACGGAAATATTATTTTCGACAACAGGCAAAATCAAACAAGCGTTATAAAAGAAGAAAGCGCGTCCGTCATGACCAAGCTTCTCTGCGAGGTCGTCAGCAGAGGAACGGCAAAGGGAAGGATCTCCCTGGCAGATCAGGTTTCAGTCGCCGGCAAGACGGGAACCACTCAAAATAATTGTGACAGACTCTTTGTTGGATATACCCCTTCGCTCCTCGGCGGAGTGTGGTGCGGATATGATTATCCCGAGCCTATAAGCGCATCGCTCGGCAATCCCTCAATAAAAATATGGGACGACGTTATGAGCGAGATATACCGTACGGAAAAATACAAGAATGCGCCGAATGAATTCAGGTATTCAAGCAACATTGAAAAGCAGACCTATAACAAAAGAACAGGCGCACCGATATCATGGGGCGACAAAACCGAAGATATCGCGGAAGGTTGGTTTATAAGAGAATAAGTTGCATTTTACACCCATATAATGAAGCAAAAAGCACTCGGGGGTAGGAGAATGTCATCTCGTAAAAACAAAACCGGCTCAGATATAATAAAAAAATGCGCCTTGATCTGCGGAGCGGTATACGCCATTTCCGGACTTGCTGTGCGTATATGCTCGGGCAGTCCGTACAATGCCGTTCACACTCTTGGGATCGACGCTTATCTGCCAGCTATCTGGCTATTTAATTTTTTCTGCATCTTTTGGTTTTTTGTGTGCGGTATAGCAGTCGGCTCAATATTCGGGCGCAAGATGTGCGGAAGGATAAACGGCAGGGGAGAGGTGTGTCTGTATCAGGGGTGTCTGTTTTACGTATCCCTATTCTTTCTCTCGCTTATGTGGCACCCTTTGTTTTTCGGAGGTGAGGCACTTGCACTCTCCCTGCTGATAATTTTTCTATGTGTGGTCTGTTCCGCTATGTGCGCTTTATTCTGGCGGGAGGTCAGCCTGCTTTCGTGTGTGCTGATGATCGCAAACAGTCTATGGCTTTTCTATATCCTGCTTGTAAATTTATTGGTCATAATGCAGAATTGAAAATTTTGTATATTGCCATAGTCTTTATATTAAATTTTATAAATCCGCTCTTAAAATCTATTGACAAAACAAGGATAATGTAGTATAATTTTTGTATTAAGTAGAATTTATCGGAGGGGTAAATATGAAATTCGTAAAAATTATTGCCATAGTGTTGCTTGTAGCAATGATTGGTTGTTCATTTGTAGCTTGTATGCCTGAGGATGATGCGGGAGACAAGCCTAAGGTAGAGAAGGACACCACACCTCCTCCTGTAGGTACTCCGTCTCAGGGTATCACCGAAATAAAGGTATCCTTTGAAATAAAGGACAGCTCCGGAACAAACATCTACCGTGAGCTTGATTATGAATATAAGGGATTTGAGCCCACCATTCTCGGCGTTCTTAAATATTATTTTGAGGTTGAGATCAACGAATATATTGCCACCTATGAGGAAGAAGAATTCTCAAATATGATATGGATCATAGGAGATTATGAAGCGAAGCCCGGACAGTATTGGACTGCGCTCAGAGGAAACAAATTCACCGATAGCAACGGCAATCCCATCACGGTAAAAAATCTTGTAAAGCCTGAAAATGAAAATATTTTGCAGAGCTATATGATTAGCTCCATGTCCGAGCATGTGCTTGCAGACGGAGAGACCTTCACAGTAGTGCTTGTGGGAACTCCCGATGAAGAGGCAAACACCGAGGCTCCGGAATAAAATAAATAATTACGGGTGCTACAAAAATAGCACTCGTAATATTTTTAGATATTAAGGATAGACACGTTAAAACTTCGGAGGATAGTATGTTAATATCGATTACAGGACGGCTTGGAAGCGGAAAAAGTACCGTGTGCGGAATTATGAAGGAAAGATACGGCTTTGAGATATTCAGCACCGGAGCTATACAAAGAGAGTTTGCAAGAAGCAAGGGAATCTCAACACTTGAGCTTAATAAACGCATGAAGGAGAATCCCGAGCTTGACGACGAAATAGATAATACCGTAACGAGAATGTCGCGAGAGCACAAGGGCGAGAATCTTATTTTTGACTCCCGTATGGCTTGGCATTTCGCTGAAGACACCTTCAAAATATTCCTCACAATAGATCCTATGGAAGCAGCAACAAGAGTGTTTTATCACCGCAGCAGCTGCGAGGAAAGCTATACCGACGTCAATGACGCATGTGAAAAGCTTGTTGAGAGAAGCATGGTAGAGCGCAAGAGATTTATTGAGATCTACGGCGTGGACTATTACGACTTCAACAACTACAACCTCGTCGTTGATACCACAAATAAGACTCCCGACGAGGTGGTTTCCGTTATAATGGAATACTACAAGCTTTACTCCGAAAGCCCCGACACCTACGGTGACGTAAAGGAGCTTTGATAATGACGGACAAGCAGTTTGTTCTGGACTATATAAAAGCTCTTTCGGGCGCGTCCTACGACTGTCCGTTTGAGGAGGATTTTAACACTACTGTTATGCGACACAAGGACAGCGGCAAGTGGTTTGGAATAATAATGTCGGTCAGCGGCATAAAAATAGGCAGGGAAGACCCTGCGCCGCTTGACGTAATGAACCTCAAAAGCAACCCCGAGGATTCAATAATATTGTTTGACCTGTACCCCGAGATAATCCCCGCATATCATATGAATAAAACCCATTGGATAACAGTCCCGCTTGATAATTCGCTTTCAGAATCGCTTGTAATTTCGCTTATAGATAAAAGCTATTGTCTTACTAAAAAGAAAAAATAAAATCCACGAAAAAGAACCACGGCGCTGCCGTGGTTCTTTTATGTACCTGCAAATTATGCGAGAGATGCCTTGATCTCCTCGACCCATGCGAGAATTTCCGTCTTTTCGGCATCAGATACCTTGTTATCGAAAAGTCCCATCTTGATGTGCTTTACATTGTCAATATAGTGCGTGCCAGCTTCAGCGAGAAGCGCCTTGGTCTTTTCAACTGCAACGTCGTCACCTGCGGTAAGGATTGCAACGTTAGCCGCTCTTGCCTTGGTAAGCTCTCTTACGAAAAGTCTGTAATCATCGGGAAGGTTGCCCTTGATATTGATAGCAAGGATAACTATTCTTTCCTTGTCGCAGGAATATGCGGGGGGAATTCTGTCAACCGAGTTTACGTTGAGCTCGTACTCCGCCTTGATCATGTTTCCGATTTCGAGAAGCTTTTTCTTCTCGGGGTAGCAAAGGACTCTCATTTTGATAGCCATTTTTTGTTCCTCCAAAATAGATTATTGATTTATTGTATTTTTGTTATTCGGGAAAGGATTATCTGAACTCGCTCATATCCGCTTTATATACAACATTTCGCATTATTCTGTAGGAATAATTGCAATCAGCCGTCATAAAATCAAGTCTCTCCTTAATAGCGGTAGCAAGATACTCGGGATTTAAGCTCTCGGTATTTCCTGCCGATATAGTAGCGTTTATTTTAAGCTCTCCGTCGCAAAGAGACGCATCAAGAGATTTGATATAGGTCGTGATGTCAACCTCGCGCTCGCCTGATTTTGAACGCTTCATCATATTTATTGGAGCAGAGAACAGCTCTTTTACAGCATCGGCGCTTTTGTTTGTCAGCTTGTCCGACTTTACTGTTATCGTATAATTTGCATAAGCTATTTCTGCGTATTTGCTGGTAGGAATATACGCATCAAGCACGTACATCTCGTCTGTAAGGTTAGCGTTGAGCTGATTTTTTATCTCCTCAAGAGATATTTCACGCTCGATTTTAAGGTCTGCCATCTCACACATGCTCTCGGTGCCCACTGATAGCGGAAGTCCGAAAACAAGCTTCGCATGAGGGTTAAAGCCCTTTGTATACCACATAGGAATACCCGAGCGGACAAGTATGCGATGGAATGATCTTTGCAGATCGAGATGCGATATAAACTGCAGATTTCCCACCTTGCAAAACTTGATTCTTACCGTTATAGGAGAGGGGAGCATGGGACGTGAAAATTTTGAATAGCAAGGCTTTACTTGTTTATCTTGGGACAACACGTTCTTTCACCTCCAAGCTTATTTGCTCCGCAACCCGAGCATTTCTCACGGCAGTTAGGGGTAGTAGCGCCCTCATGCGCCTTTTTGCTCTCGCGGATAAGAAATTCCTTTGTAACTCCGCAGTCAATGATATCCCACGGCAAAACCTCGTCGTAAGACCATCTTCTGTTAGCATAGAACGCGGGATCTATTCCCGTGCGCTCAAATACGGAAATCCATTTATTGTAGTCGAAAAATTCGCTCCACGCGTCAAACGTAAATCCTTCCTTGCAGGCAAGCTCGAGCGCATCCGAAAGACGTCTGTCTCCGCGCGCAAGTACGGCCTCAATGCGGCAGGTCTGTGCATCGTGATGCTGATATCTTATCTTGCGGTCGGTCACGCACTCGCCAATGAACTCCTGTTTTCTGTAAAGCTCCTCAAGGCTATCCTGCGGCTCCCACTGGAAGGGAGTGAAGGGCTTGGGAATAAAGCAGGACACACTGAACGTTACCGAGGGCTGCTTTGCGCGGTTTCTGTTCGGATTCGCATAATATGCTTCGATAACCTTTTTTGCAAGATCGGGAATACCGCGAAGATCCTCGTCTGTTTCAGTGGGAAGGCCCTGCATAAAGTAGAGCTTTACCTGATGCTTGCCGCCGTCAAACGCAACGTTTACCGCGCGCATAAGGTCGTCCTCATAGACGTTTTTATTTATTACGTCACGAAGTCTCTGCGTACCCGCTTCGGGCGCAAAGGTAAGGGAAGACGAGCGCACCGACGCTACCTTATCCATAAGCTCTTTATTGAAGCTGTCTACTCGGAGTGACGGAAGCGAGAAGCTAACCATATTATCAACAGTCCAATCCAGAAGCTTGTCCGTAAGCTCGGGAAGTCCCGTGTAATCGCTTATCGAGAGGGATGAAAGTGATATTTCCTCATATCCTGTATTCTCATACAGGCACTGAGCCTGCTTGTTGAGCAGCTCGGGGGTTTTCTCTCGCACAGGGCGGTATATTATGCCCGCCTGACAGAAACGGCAGCCACGGATGCAGCCGCGGAATACCTCAAGCATAATTCTGTCATGAACTACCTCTGTGTACGGCATAACCACTTTTTCGGGGAAAAGCGCCGTATCCATATCCTCTATGATACGCTTTTCAATTTTTGTGGGAATATCATCGTATATAGGAGTATATGCGTTTATCGTGCCGTCCTCATTGTACGTGACCTCATACAGCGAGGGAACGTAAACACCCTTGATAGTTCTTGCAGCCTCATGCAAAAAGTCTGCCTTTGTATATCTACCCTCATCATGCATCTGAATGTAAAGGCGCACGATCTCAACGAGCATATGCTCGCCCTCTCCTATGTTGAACAGATCAAAAAAGTCCGCAACAGGCTCGGGATTATATGCGCAAGGTCCTCCGCCGATAACAAGCGGAAAGCTTTCATCTCTGTCGCGTGAGCGCAAGGGCATACCCGCAAGCTCAAGCATATTGAGGACGGTCGTGTAGCACATCTCATACTGAAGCGTAAAGCCGAGAAAATCAAATTCCGATACAGCGTCCTTGCTCTCGTGTGCCCAAAGGGGAATGTTATTCTCGCGCATTTTTTCTTGCATATCCGTCCAGGGAGCATAAACTCTCTCGCACCAAATGTCTTCTTCGTTGTTAAGACAGTTGTAAAGAATTCTGCTGCCAAGATTTGACATTCCTATCTCGTATGTATCGGGAAAAGCAAATGCGAATCTTGCCTTGATATTTGACTTGTCCTTTATTATCTGACCGTACTCGCCGCCGGAGTAACGTCCCGGCTTTGAGACCTGCTTCAAAATTTCGTTAAACTTCTGATTCATATTATTTCCTTAAAATTACTTGTACTTTTTCCAAAGCTTTATCGCGCTTACCGAAAGAGGTATAACGCTGAGCAGCTGGCTTATGACTGTGAAAACATCTCTGTAGCGAAGGAGTCCAAAAGCACCCGGAACAAGGTATCCCACAAGGGTTATAGCAAAAGATACCGCTATGCCGCCAAGCACAAACCATACCGACGTTTTGGATGATTTTTTAACGCTCTTCAGAATTTCTGAGGTCATTATCAATGGATACGTAATGTTTTTAGCATCTCCCGATGCCACGATTCCGCCGTAACACGACGGTGGCGTTGATGGAGATGTGTGATCGTAGGGTCTGTAAACTCCTATCTTGCAACCGTTATAGCGCTTTGCCTTTATGTGGGGCTCGTATGTTGAGACATACGTCTTTATGCTATGCTGAGCGAGAAGCTTGACCTTATCCGTAAATTCAGTCTTAACGCCAAACGATATAATGTATCCAAGGCACACAGCTCCGTTTATTGCGAGATATATTACCTCTCGCCCCGCACTTGCCGAGGAGGGAATAAAATCACATGCCTCAAAGCTGAGCTGACGGCGCCTCTCGTACACATATTTTTCGTTTCCAAGCAATATGTGAGTTTCATTGTCCATATAAAGCTCTATTCCGTTATCGTCGACAGACGCAATATTTATGTCCGCCTCGCTTACGGATAGATCCTTGTTAAAAGAGTTCTCTCCAACTATATCCGACAAGGTGCCGCCAAGCGCTGAGAACAGTCTGTTTGCGGTCTTCATAGAAGAATTCATATCAACGTCGCCCATTGGTATAACCTCTATGTCATTACCTATCTCAAACGCGGACGTATCGGGGAATATAACGGAATTTGTATCCGCATACTCCATAACCGCTCCCGTGCCTATTATTCCGCATTTTTTCTGTGCAAGGCTCTGAGAAGCCGCAAATAGTGTCACCGGCATTATCAGAGCAAACGATGCAGACAGGCACATATAAAATGCGAATACAACCGTCGAAGCAACATCTGCCGCAGTACGTCCCGTAGCTATTATTATACACGCAAGAATAATTGCCGCAAGCGGAACAACGCCCAATATAAGCACAAAGCCTCCTATACCGTACGACGACTCTGAGCATCTCTTGAAATATTCGGATATGTATTTGGTCTTCTTTACAATGACTGCGTTCCCCTTGATCTGCTTTCGTATCTCGTGTGAACGCAAATTATTTGTGTCAGAATTATCACCACGCTGCGAAACAAGAGTTTCCGCAGTATATAGCTCATCCGAGGCAGAAATGAGGTTAAAGGTCTTTTGCTCACGCACGCAGTTAATAAGCTGCACTACAAGAGCAAATATAAAGAACATAGACGTTGTAAATCCAAATAACGACGTGGTATTTGCCGATATTTTGTCAGGATGTGCAATACACGTAATAATATTGAATATGTCATACGCCGTCAATACCAAAAGTGAGAACAACGGCATTGTAAACACGGTGGGGGAGAACTTTAATACTCCTTTTATTCCGGAAACCAGCTCCTTATGCATTACGACACAGCCAAGTGATGCAATGAGAAGCTCCATAACAGAGAACATAATTACCGAATTTACCGTCGTATAACTTTTGAACAGCATGCCGAGGAGCAAGAGAACAAGCGAAATACATGCGAAAAACGCAAGCTTTATTATTACGATTCTCTTGTCGTAATCATATCTTTGCTTTATTTTATCAATCTGACTGCTGTCGGAAAATTCCTTTCCGCAAAAGCCGAATGGGATCTTATTTTTGTCGGGACGGTAGGAATTGCTTATACTGCGGACCACAGAATCCGTTCGTTCCTGACCAACCTCTGACTTAAGCTCGTCCTTATATCCAAGCTGAAGAAGAAGGGAAATATCATCATCCTCTATCTCTACGGACTTCTTTGCGGTCTCCTGTGTGTCATCATCCTCCGTCTCATCCTTCAATTTCGCCCTTACTCTGTCAAGACGCCACTGCAACGGGTCGTCTGTATAGGATTCCTTTGAAAGAACTATGTATATATCCTTTGGCGGTTGTTCAGGGACTTGTATAAGGTTCTCAGCCACCGGCTCTTCCATTTCTTTTTGTACGTAAGTGTAAGTGTCCGAGATATCCGGTGTGTCCTCAAGATTCATTTCCTCAAGAACGGTGTAATAGAATTTCTTTTCGGTCTCGGTCTGGGAAATATCCCGATCAGCAATATCTTCATAATCGGGGGATTGCGATACCGCATACCCGTCAACAGAGTGAACCTCATCGAGCTCGTCGAAAACAGCGAAAGTACCGTCCTCGTCAGGGCTTTCATCCTCTGTCGCAATTACGTCCTTCTTATCTTCGTTAACGTCATCGAGGGGAACATCTTCATTGGTCTTTCTCTCCTCGTCATCGAATTCGCCGAAGGTAAGGCTTTCATCAACGTCACTTTCCTCGTCATCAAGATCTCCGAAGGTAAGACCTTCATCAACGTCACTTTCCTCGTCGTCGAGGTCGCCGAAGGTAAGGCTTTCATCAATGTCGCTCTCCTCGTCATCGAGGTCGCCGAAGGTAAGGCTTTCATCAACGTCGCTTTCCTCGTCATCAAGATCTCCGAAGGTTAGGCTTTCATCAACGTCACTCTGCTCGTCGTCGAGGTCGCCGAAGGTAAGGCTTTCATCAACGTCACTCTCCTCGTCGTCGAGGTCGCCGAAGGTAAGGCCTTCATCAACGTCGCTCTCCTCGTCATCAAGATCTCCGAAGGTAAGGCCTTCATCAACGTCACTTTCCTCGTCATCGAGGTCGCCAAAGGTAAGCTCTTCATCAACGTCACTTTCCTCGTCATCGAGGTCGCCAAAGGTAAGCTCTTCATCAACGTTGTTCTGCCCATTTATTCCATCATCGGCTTCTTCATGCGCCAAATTCAAATCTGATTCACGAACAGATACCAGCTGTGACTTTTCAGCATGGCCTGTATCTGCCGATATTAGCTCAGATTGGAGATGAACCGCTTCCGAATTTTCCTGCTCGGGTGATTCATCAATATCCGCCAAAAGAGCAACCTCTTCCACAGAATCATTTTTTTCCTTTTGCGATTCAGATGTCTCGGAGGTCTCATCAGCAATTTCAGTGTCTGCCTCGCAGTCACGCAGGACCGAGATATATTCCTCGGACATAATAATATTCTGGATATCGGTGGATACGTCAGCTCCGCCCGATCTCTTACTGTTTTTTTGCTTACGCTTGGCTCCTACAGAAGTGTTCTCGTGCAAATCAAGTTCTTCCTCGTCACCTTGACCATCATCATCGCAGGAATTATCGTCAGAGAGGATTTTGGCAAGAAGGTCACTAAGCTCTGTGTCCTCATAGGCAGTTTCTGATTCAAAAATATCATCCTCATTATCGACACTGTAGGTTTTCTGCAGCTGATTTATGATTGCGGTCATATCATTGTTGCCCGAAGCCTTCTTTTTGCCCATTATATCTCACCTCCCAATTATTTTTGATGCTTTTACGCTTTATTTTGTCTTGCCGCCTCGCATAATATTACCGCCGCGGCAGTAGATACATTAAAGGAATTTACGTGTCCGTACATTGGTATGGACGTGAGTCCGTCGCAATTTTCTACTACGACAGGGGATACTCCGTTACCCTCACTGCCAAATACAAGAGCGCACGCTCCCTTAAAATTAGTCTCGTAATAAGGCGTGCCTCCCGCCTCCGCAGCAAACACCCAGATACCCTTTTCCTTAAGTGAGCGCACTGTATTAGCAATATTTGCTACCTTTGCTATTGCCAAATGCTCTATAGCGCCTGTGCTGGATTTTGCAACAAGCGGAGTAAGTCCAACCGCACGCCTTTTGGAAATGATGAGTCCGTGAGCACCCGCACCCTCCGCGCATCTGATAAGCGCGCCGAGATTATAGGGATCAGTTATGCCGTCGGCAATTACGATAAACGGTGCCTCTCCGCGTTCATCGGCAATAGCGAGTATGTCCTCGACCGAGCAATATTCCTTTTCGGACGCCATAGCAATAACACCCTGGTGGGGAACAAATCCGCACATCGCATCAAGCTTTGACTTATCTGACTCAACAACGGGAATACCGCGCTCGATAGCCTCCGCAACGATAACAACGATAGAACCCTCACGGTTGCCTTTTTGTACCAAAAGCTTATCAACGTCACGACCGGAGCGGAGAAGCTCTCTTACAGCGTTTCTGCCTATGATAAGACCTTCCTGCGCTTCAGGGGTTACGTCGGGGGTTTTTGTGTATTTGTTATCTGATCTCTTTTTATGATCCTTGTGCGGAGCATTATTGTCCGAGCGGAATTTCTTATTACCGTTGTTTTTGTAATCTGCCATTTTTCTATCCTTTCAAGCATTAAGTATAAAAATGCACACTATTATATTTATTATATCATACAATAAACTTTTTGTATAGAGTAAAAATAAAAATATTTCACCAAAAAGGCAAAAATCCGCAGTTTTCCTGCGGATTTTTGTAATTGTTCCTTATGATAATCAATATTTATCAACTGCTTTTCTGACTATGGTGACATTAAGATTAGCATTTCTTTCTCTTATCTCATCTATAAGCATCTTCTGTGTCGATATATTTCTGAGCTTTATCCTGTAGTGAAGCTCCGCAAGAGTTCCGTAGTCCGTGGTCTTTATCTTTTCAAGATGGAAATATCTGCAGTATTTCTTAAGCACCGGATCAAATACTCCGTCAAAATCAAGATTTTCGGGAACCACTATCGTGAGCTTCATAATATTTCCGCCCAGGGAATCAAATTTTGTAAGGTTAGCGATAAGAAGAACTGCCAGAATTATTCCCACTGCAAGCGCGCCATATCCGATAAAGCCCGTACCGCACGCCATACCTACAGCAAGCGAGAGGAAAAGATACACAAGGTCCTTGGGGTCTTCTACGGTATTTCTGTAACGTATGAGAGCAAGACCTCCGCCAATGGAAATAGCTCTTGCGAGGTTACTTCCGATACAAACAATAATTATTGACGCAACGGGGCCCATAAGCAATATTGAAATTATCATTGATGAAGGAAATCCCGTTTTTCTGTGCGTAAATATGTATACGAGCGAGATCATCAAGCAAATCACCAAAGCCGAAACTATGGTCTTCAACGCGATCCCGACTGTGATAGTCGAAATATCAAGGTAAGTCAGCACCTTATTAAAAAATTCCTGCATTTGTTGTTAAACCTCCGAAAAATTCTGTTTTCTCTGCGTCTGCTTAAACTCTACTCCATATTTGGAATACGGAGTAAATGAAAGGGAATATTTGCTCATTATGCGGGCAAACCACAAGGGAACCGCTCCCTCAAATTTTACCTCAAGCAATGTTTTGCCCTCGGGCAGAAGCTGCTCACCGTAGCTTCCCAGCGAGAGATCAAGATCATATCTCCGCGTAGTGATTTTCTTGTCGAGCGTTAGTCTGAAGTTTTTATTTTCTTTGCTAAAGTATGCGTTTCGCATATAGCTTATGTAGATCTTTGGCGATACACCGTAGATAGCGCGGTAATAGTCTACCTCGCGGAGTACCTGCTCGTCAATATATTTAATGCCCTCGGGATGCTTGCCAGTTTGAAGATACTCATTCAACTGGCAGAGCGGAAGCTTTGCTCGACGCTTGGTTCCGACGCCCTTAAGCTTTCTTTTTATCTCAATATATACCTGCGTATCCTTATCTGGCACGCCATAGCTTCTTATTCTGAGCTTTTCCTTGAACTGCGGCTTGGATACGGAATGCCGTATCACATTGTCTCCATCGTCGTCAAAATAGATGTTGCTTATCATATACGGCTCGCCGTCCACATTGTGCTCGTCAGGTGTCATATATTCAAGAATATCATTGACAAAATCTTCTACAAGCTCATTGTCAATAAGCATTTTCTTCTCGCGACGTTCAAACGTATGCTTTGCCATATATGCCGTCCTTCCGTATTAGTTGAACTTCAATGTCCATTTTTATTATAACCTATGTTACCAAAAAAATCAAGATACAACCCGCCGATTTTACAAAATAAGTAGATAAATCAAAAAATTTGCGTAAATTCTTTTTTTACACTCTAATTTATTGCTTTTTTCTACACAAAATAAATCAAGAAAGCTTTATGGAGGTGCAAAATGAAAAAACTCAAAAAAATTCTTTTAATCATTACCTCGTTTTGTCTTATATGTATCTTTATATTTCCCACGGTCACGTCTGCGGCATCGTTTTCGTGGTACTGCAAACGCACAAAAGACCACACTCAACCTCCAATCGGAGGAGACATTTCATTTGTAAGTCAATACGGTGGCTACAGTATAGATAAAAATCACGGCGACGGTAACGGGGACAAGGTGGTATATCTCACATTTGACGCGGGATACGAAAACGGTAACGTGGAAAAAATACTCAACGTGCTGAAGAAAGAAAACGTAACGGGGGCGTTTTTCGTGCTTGGCAACCTTATTGAGAAAAACACAGATCTTATAAACAGAATGTTCAATGAAGGACATCTGGTATGCAATCATACCTATTCTCACGAATGTATGGTTGGGAAGACGCAGGAAGAATTCGTCACGGAGCTTGAAAAGCTTGAAACTGCCTGCATTGAGAGAACAGGGAAGACGCTTTCAAAGTATTATCGCCCTCCTGAAGGCAGATTTGATGAAAACAGCTTAAGGTACGCACAGGAGATGGGATATAAAACTATTTTCTGGAGCTTTGCTTATGCGGATTGGGATAACAACAAGCAGATGAGTCCCCTCGCTGCAAAAAAGAAAATACTTGACAATATTCACAACGGGGCAGTGCTTTTGTTGCATCCTACGTCAAGTACAAACGCGGCGATACTGCAGGACGTAATAATTGAGCTGAAGGCTCAAGGCTACAGATTCGGAAATCTTGACGAATTATGTAGAGAATCGGGTGATAGCTCTCAATGAAAAAAACAAAAGGCATATGCTTGTTTTTATCCCTGATACTGATATTGCTTTATTCAGGGAGCATCTGCTGTCAGGCATCAAAGCAGGTCTATTTCAACAACAAAAACAGTCAGATGAAGATAGCTCTCACCTTTGACGACGGACCGCATCCGAGATACACTCCGCAAATACTTGACATTCTTGATAAATACGGTATAAAGGCTACGTTTTTCGTTATAGGTCAAAATGCAAAGGAATATCCCGGCGCACTGATAGAAACAGAACGTAGGGGGCATGAAATAGCAAATCACACGTATTCCCATATAACACTATCGAGCTCCAATATATATAGACTTGAAGGTGAAATTGAGCGTTGTGAGGCGGAAATATTCAACGTGACGGAATATAAAACCAAGCTGTTTCGTCCGCCCGAGGGAATGATAAGCTCCGAGATGACAAATATTGCAGACGGTATGGATTATACGGTAATACTGTGGAACCTCGACACGCGTGACTGGGCACACACTCCACCCGATCTTATAGCTCAAAACGTGATAAACAACATAAAGGCGGGCGACGTGATATTGATGCATGACTTCATAGGCAGAAACAGTCCAACACCTAAGGCTCTTGAGCTTTTTATACCTGTATTACTTGAAAAAGGCTATAATTTCGTAACAGTCAGCGAGCTTATAGGAACAAAGCAATAAGGTCTTGCCACAGTTGTGGCAAGACCTTATTGTAAGATCAGCTTTCAACAGCTTCGTCAGCCGCATTCTCGGCAGATTCACTTGACTCACTCGGGGACGGGTCTATCATATATTTCTTAATAACGGGATATGCCGCGTACGTATAAATAAACGAGCAAATTCCAAGATAGTACAACAAGGGAAGTACTATTACAACTCCGAACTTGGGAAACAGGAAGAGTATAGGCACTACAGCAATCGCGGTGACTATCAAAAGTCCGATGCAAGCCATAATATTTCTCTTAAGTCCCAACGCGGTAAATATGAGCGCGTTTTTAATTGCTTTTATTATTTTTATGTTGAATGTGACAAGCATAAGGTATATATAGAACCTCATCATAATATAAAGCACTATTAAAGCACTTGTCATAACAAACATTATGCTGAGTCCCACGGAGGTGCCGAACAGAGGCCAAAAATACAGGAAGTTATATCCCATAATAAACATAAACAGACAATCAACAATTCCAAATATTAAGCCCTGCTTGAAATTCTTTTTGATGCCGTAGAAGAAATCAGAAAAAACAAACACACTGTCGCCGCGCACAAGACCACGCGTGACGTATATTGTACCGACCTTTTGCAAACCGTACGTGAGAACGTAAACTATTGCGATAGCGGCAAGCACCCAATACATACTTGTGCCGTGCTCCTGTATTCCAAACTGATACGAGAATATACCGAGGTTTGCGGACGTAACAGCAGAGGAGGACGCAAAATTCATTCCAAACAGGACAGGATATTCCGAATAAACATGTGTCGCCGTTCTGGGAATAGCAAAGAAATAAAGTATAACTATCGCTGCCAGGGGCAGGATCTGAAACATAGTCAACATATTCAAAGAAAGTAATTTTGAGAACTTTCTTGCAAGCTGCTTGAAGAAAAACTTCAATCCCGGCGTTCTGTCCTCGCCGGGCTCGACGCCCTTGCCATCGCGATTCATATCAAACAGCTTGAATTTTTTTAGCTTTTTCTTTTCCACCTTATATATTTCCTTTTCTTATAATCATTTATTACCAAGCTCATCGGCTCTTTGAGTACATTTTTTCATTGCGCTGACGACACCTTCACCAAAGCTGTATCTTTCAAGCTCAAGCAGTGCCTGCTCAGTAGTGCCGCCCTTTGAGGCAACTCTGCTTATTTGCTCATCGGGTGTCATATCCGACGTCTTCATCAGCTGCGCAGAACCAATTATCATATCACAAATGCTGTCTGTCATCTGCTTTTGGTCAATTCCATCGGGATTCTCGGGAGACTTTATAAGTCCTTGTGCTGCTGCGCCCTCAAATATCGCTTTTACAAACGCGAAAACATAGGCGGGCGAGGAGGATGTAACTCCGATTATTCTGTTCATCTGCGACTCATCCACAGCAAGCACGCTGCCCGAGGAAGCAAATATATTGCATACAAAATTATAATCCTCGTCCGACACATTGGAGGTCGTGCAGACCGCGCTCACCCCCATACCCACAATGATCGGTGTGTTGGGCAATACGCGTACAACTGCCGCGCCGTGTGTTGCATCAGCTACGGTTTGCATAGATATTCCCGCGGCAATAGTTACAAAAAGCTTGCTCTCAATATCTGGAATATCCGCAAAGCAGGGAAGCACCTCTGAAAAATTTTGGGGCTTTACACAGAGAAATACGCAGTCTGCCATTTCTGCCGCGGCTCTCTCTGATGATGCAATGCTTGCTCCGAGCCTTTGATATTCAACTGTTTTTTCGGGGGATCTATCGTAAAGAATAATATCCGACATAAGATATGGCGAAGGGTTGTTTTGCGAAGTGATACCCGCAATTATGGCGCTCGCCATATTACCAACACCTATAAAAGATATCTTTTTTCTCATAAATTTCGACCTTTCCAAACAAACATATCGTTCAGACAGACCAAATGCAACATGTTTTTTTGCTGATATTTTTGCAATTCAGTCCTGATAATTATACAAAATCATACGTTTTTTTGCCTTTGCTTTGCCACCTCAAAGGCAATTACAGCCACTGCCGATGCAGTGGGCAACGAGCCCTTGAACTCTCGGCCGTAATCTATCCTTACGGTCACGTCACACATATCAAGAAGCTTTCTCGATATGCCGCGTTTCTCGCCGCCGACGATCAAAAGCGTGGGCTTGGTAAAATCCGCATCGTACACGGATACCGAGTCGCGAATTCCTGCGCAGACTATTGAAAATCCTTTATTCTTAAAGAATTTAACAGCTTCTACGGGATCTGATACGTATATATCCGCAAGCTCAGAGCTGCCCGCAGATGAGCGGGCTACGGTGCTTGAAAGCTCAAGCCAATTTCGTGGAGGAAGCACTATACCGTCAGCACCCGACGCATATATTGAGCGGACGGAATATCCAAAATTATAAGGGTCCTCAATACCTTCAAGAAGCACGAAAAAATAAGGCTTATCAGAGGATAATTCAAGACTCGCAAGCGGGATCAGAGTCCTTTTAGTACATAATGCTACAAATCCACCGTGAGTAGTACCGGATACAAGATTATCCAGCTCCGAGCTGTCTGTGGCAACAAGCTCGAAAGAAAGCCGTTGAGACATAATACCCAGGAATGCAAGCTCACGGGATTTTTTGACTGCCTTGTCCTTATCGTACAGCACGCGTATAACCTTACGGTTATTGGCACCTGTATTTATTGAGTTTATAACGGCAGATATAGAGGTCATACCTTCAAAAATATCAAATTGATCGGTATAGAGATTGTCAATAGTATTTTGCAAAAACATTAAAAACTCCCAAATTAATATAATATAAGCAAGCGAAGCGTCATATAATTGAATGAAATAACATTTATATATACAGAGGTTATCACATGATGTATTTATCGTCTTGCAAGGAAAGATGTGTAACGCTTGCGTTGTATTTAGTGGAAAACAATGCCACGGTCAGAAGTGTGGCAACGCATTTTGGAATAAGTAAAAGCACTGTACATAAGGATATAACTCAAAATCTGAAAAACATAAATCCGTCTCTGTACAATGAGGCAAAGCAAGTGCTTGCAAAAAACAAGGAGGAGCGGCACATACGCGGAGGCGAAGCAACTAAGAAAAAATATTTGTTCGAGGGAAAAAACACGTAATACTTACAAAAAAACTGATTTGAATAAATAAGAAATCATGCATTATTAAAAAACGTTCCCAAAGCCTCAAAAATTGGCAGAAGGAGCGTCAAAGGGGTTTTAGGGGGGCTTTTTTAGCATTTTAGGCCATTTTTCATACCCCAAATTATACAAAATTTTGATTTTGTATAATTATTTGTCTCCTTGCCATATAGGGCTTTCCCTTGCCCCCGGTCTCTTTTTTTATGTGTTATTATATTTTTACACAAGCTCAAATGCCCTGTGCAATTTCTCGCAATTGCATAATTCTCTGCAAAGCCTTATTCAATAAGGCTTTTTTGATTTTCTAAAATGAATTTTTATTTTACACAACTTATAGCTTGCTTGTGTAATTTTTTGACGCACGGTCAGAACGTGATCTTTGATGCACGGTTACGATCTTAATACAGTTTACAATAATTTGTCAAGTTTGATATCCTATGATTATCTATCTGACACTTTATAAATTATCGCGCTGAATACCCACCGTCAACCCGTATAACCGTACCGGTTGTATATGATGCTGCTACGGGATCGCTCAGATATTTAAGCGCGCCCACTACCTCATCAGGTCTTCCGAATCTGCCCATAGGTATTGCATCAAGAATTGTTTGCGCTGCTTGGGTGGGCGTGTTGTCGTCATTAAAAAAATCGCTCTTGTTGCTTTTTGCAACTATATTCTTATAAGCTATCGCGTTTACTCTGATTCCTGAATCCGCAAGATTTACAGCCATTTTTCTTGTAAGCTCTTCTGCCTCTTTCTCAAGCTCGCCGCCGGGAAAAATATTGACCACGGAGCATCCCGGCTCACCTATCATTTCATTCACAAATACCTTCGCTGATATCAATGCGCACGTCATCGCGGATTCATTGTTGGAGCTGCACTGCAAATTGTTCACAATTACGTTACATTTTCCGAATTCAGACGAAATCAGTCCATGCACGTGTGACAAGGAGTCATAACTATAGCAATCTCCCTCAAACGCCTTGGCAAGACCACCAAATGTGCATATTTCATCTGCAATTTTCTTGGCATTATCAATATTTGTGTCAACTATTGCGGTTACGTAACCGTTTTTTGCCATTTCCTTGGCAGAATATGCGCATATAACGTCTGCACCGCCGACAATGACGCAAACCTTATTATTTACCATGAGTTCTATTCCCTGTCCTTTTTACATTAGTTATATAAATTATAACATATATTAAATAAAAAGTAAAGGCTTTTTACACTCATTTTTAAGTACTTCTCAGTAAAATTGCGAACTTTTCCAGAATCTATATTTTTCAATAAGTACTTGAAATAATACATAAAAGCGTGTATAATTAAATCAGAAATATGACTTTATTTACGGAGGATTATATCATGTTAAACGTTGTTATCTGGAACGAGTACCGACACGAAAAGCTTGAGGACTCCTGCCGCGAAATATATCCCGACGGTATTCATGGATGTATCAAAAGCTTTCTTGGCAAGAATACAGACTTAAATATTACCCTTGCTGCGCTTGATGATGAATATCAGGGCATTTCCGACGAGCTTTTAAGCAAGACAGACGTGCTTATATGGTGGGGACACATGGCGCACCACGAGGTAAACGACGAGCTTGTTGAAAAAATACGTCAGCGGGTTTATGCGGGCAAAATGGGACTTGTCGTGCTTCATTCGGGACATCACTCCAAGGTATTCAAATCCGTTGTCGGAACTACGGGAGATCTCTCGTGGGGGCGTGATCAAAAGGAGGTTGTATGGAATCTTTATCCCACACACCCTATAGCTCAGGGCATTCCCGAGCATTTTACGCTCGAGCTTGAGGAGCTGTACAGCGAGCCATTCTATATTCCCCAGCCTGACGCGCTTGTGTTTGGCTCATGGTATGAGGACGGCTTCATATTCAGAAGCGGAGTTTGCTTTGAACGCGGACTTGGCAAGATATTTTATTTCCAGCCCGGACACGAATTATGCCGCTCCTTCTATAACGAGTACGTACAAAAAATCATTACAAACGCGGTTTATTGGGTCGCTCCCGTAGAGATTGGATACCCTTTCCCTCGCAGCTCCTCCCATATTCCCTTCAAGGTAATTGACGAATTTGATAAATAATAAAAACGGTCGGTGTGAAAATCACACCGACCTAATTTTTTTATTTTGTTTCAATAGATTTAATTGAGTATTTTTCCATATACGCGTTATAAAGCGCATCGTATTCCATTCCGCCTGCCTTTACCTTATGCAGATAATCGTGAACGTCAAGAGAATCGTGCTTTGACATTTCAACCAAACAACCCGCAATGTTTGAGCAGTGGTCAGAAACTCTTTCAAGGTTTGTAAGAATATCCGAGAGGACAAATCCGTGCTCTATAGTACATTCGCTCTTCTGGAGACGAAGAATGTGCTGGAGCTTTATCTGATCGCGGAGATAGTCAACTACCTGTTCAAGAGGCTCTACAATATAAGCCTTGTTCATATCGTTGTTCACAAAGGCGTCTTCCGTGATCGTAAGTATCTCGTCAACCGCACCGTACATAGAATGAAGCTCGCTGAGTGCATCTGCCGAGAACGTAAGATTCTTATCGTTTATCTCCTCCGCAGATTCAACCAGATTCACCGCATGGTCGGAAATTCTCTCAAGGTCTCCGATCATATGGAGCAGTTTTGTAACCTCGTGGCTGTCCACCTCATCCATGCTTCTTGACGACAGCTTTACAAGATACGAGCCAAGAACGTCCTCGTATATATCCACCTTATCCTCAATATCGCGTACTCGCTGCGCGACCTTGCTATCATACGTGTCAAACAGACCTATAGCCAGGTGCATAGCCTCGGATGATAGCTGAGCCATCTGAGACGCAACCGTGCGGCTTCTTTCGATCGCAACGGAGGGAGTGTCAAGAAGTCTTTCATCAAGCATATTGGTATATTCGTCACCCTTTTTGTCCGTGCCGCGAATAGTTGCAACGGCAAGCTTTTCGAGAAGCTTTGTGAAAGGAGCCATAAGAAGAACAGACAAAAGCTTGAAGGTCGTATGAACTATAGCGATTCCCCACATGTTTATCGTGGTTCCGTTAGCCAGGCTCATATAATCAAACAGCCCGCTTATCTTGAATATCCAACCGATAAGATAATACATACCGAGCCAGAATACAACGCCGATTATATTAAAGTAAAGATGAACGACCGCTGCACGCTTACCGTTCTTGTTAGCGCTTACAGAGGATATCATAGCCGTAATGCACGTACCTATATTCTGACCGAGAATTATCGGAATAGCCATGCCAAAGGATATGGATCCCGTGGTTGATAAAGCTTGCAAAATACCGATAGATGCAGACGAGGACTGGACTATTGCCGTAAGTGCCGTTCCTGCAAGTACGCCGAAGATAGGATTGTTAAAGAGAGTAAGTATTCTTGTAAAGTTAGGATCATCCTTAAGTCCGCTTACTGCGTCGGACATAAGAGACATACCGACCATAAGTACGGCAAATCCCATAAGAATAGAGCCTACGTCCTTCTGCTTGTCCTTTTTGGCAAACATAATGAGGCATATACCCGCAAGAGCAAGTATAGGCATCCATGCATCGGGCTTGAGATAATTGAGCCATGCGGTAGCCTCCGCTCCGCCCTCAATGCCGTTGAGAGCCGTAATCCATGCTGTGACCGCAGTTCCTACGTTTGCGCCCATAATAACGCCGACAGCCTGTGACAAAAGCATTGTGCCTGAGTTTACAAAACCGACGACCATTACGGTGGTAGCTGATGATGACTGAATTATCGCTGTGACTAAAAGTCCAAGCAAAAATCCTTTTAATTTGTTTGACGTGAGATTTCCTAAGATGGTTTTGAGCTTTCTGCCAGCGCTCTTTTTAAGAGCGTCGCCCATGACGTCCATTCCGTAAAGGAACAGAGCCAGACCGCAGATAAGTCCTAAAATCTCCATAAGTCCCATGTTTTTTTGTCCTCCATTTTTGGAAAAGGTTATTTATCAAATAACACTATTTTAATAATACAATATCTTTGAGAAAATTTCAAGGGGTAAGTTTGCTAAATTTATCTAAAATTCAGAAAAAACGTCAAAAGCGCATTTTTTATTCTGAACTACGGCATACATTAAACACTGCCTAAAGCTCAAAACAGATAGATCACATCAACGTCTGATTGTTAATTATCAGGCTGAATCTCAGCTTCAGACACTCCGCCGCCTTTTTGCACATTATCATTCGCTTGAGAAATATCTCAAAATAGTCCATCACCGAGCTTATCTCGGTGTCTATTTCGAGCTCCAGGGAAATTACAGTCTTATCCTCATTTATTTCAAGCTTGGAGCTGACTACCGAGTAATTTACACGGTCATGAATATCGAAGGTTGCAAGATCGCGATTTCGCACGCGGCTCCGTCTGACGTCGCTCTTATCCGCGAGAATAAGTGCCGCCGCAACGGGATTTACCGCAACTCCCGTGCCCTCGTCGTGATTTCCGATAGCTGTTACGATAGTTGCTATATCGCATGCGTCCATATCCATATGGTCAAGTATTCTGAACGCCATGACCGCACCGCTTTGAGAGTGGTCTATTCTGTTGACGAGATTTCCTATATCGTGCAGATATCCCGCAATTTTGGCTATTTCTATATCGTGCTCGTCATATCCAAGGCTATCAAGTATATACGCCGCTGTGGTCGCGACCTTTGTCACATGAGCAAAGCTATGCTCCGTAAAGCCGAGAGCCACGAGCGACTCGTCTGCCTTTTTTATATATTGGTTTATTGTTTCATTGTGCTTTATTTCTTCAAACGTGAGCATCAAAAATCACCTCTTCTTTAAGTTTACATATAAATTTTAACATAAAAAAGTCAAAAGCGCAATAGTCTAATATACTAATTCCCTGCCTTTCACTTAAAAATGTTATAATGATATTGCACACAAAAATACCGAGGCTTAACCTCGGTATTTTTAGTATAGCTTTGAGATTTAGTTACCGCAGCCGCATTTGCCGCCTTTGTCAAAGGGCTTATCAAAGCAGGACTTATCGTTTACCGCGGGAAAGGTTGAAGGACAAAATTCGGACGTTGGGAAACTCATTGTTCTGAAAATTCCGCAGGGATCGTCCTTTTTCGCCTCAACGCATTCCTTATCGGGAACACAGTATTCGGACGCGCTGATGAGAAGCTGCGCGGGACGGGTAATTCTGACTATGGAGAATATACCGAGCGATACCGCAAGGTATCTTTCCCTGTCCTTGCCGTAGTCGCCGCAAAGCGAGCCTGACAGACCGCCGACTACGCAGTCGGGTACGTCGCAAGCGCAGCAGCAACAGCAGCAGTCGCTCTCGCGCTCAACAATTCTCGTGTCAAGAATTATGGGCTCTACGACCTCAACCGTAGCAGTAGGCAAGCTCTTTTCCTGGCAGCAGGGCTTTATCTCCGCGCAGAATCCGTCGCCGTCAGTGCTGGAACGGAAGGTGCTGACGTTTCCCTCTCCGCCGAAAAGGATTATCTTCTTTTCAAGCACAGCCACGCCGTCAAATTCCTGCGCTCTGCCGCCGCCCACGCAAGCCTCGAATATAAGCTTTACGTAGAAGCGGATGTTTACCGAGTAAAAGCCTCTGTTGAACTGAACGGGGTCAAGTGTGATGGACGTCCACGCGATGCAAGCGCTCTTTGCGCGGACTGTGTTTGTGTGTTCGATTATCTCGTTGCCGAAATCGGTAAGAAATACGCGAACGTTCTCAAAGCAATCGCGATCACGGCAGGAATCAAGAATTCTGTTGGTCTCTATATAAACAGAATCTCTGCCCACGCCGTTTCCGCCGCAAAATCTGTTATCGGGCATAATATTTCCCCCTGTAATAAATGTAATACGAGATACAAAAAAGCACCTCTCGCTATCATTGTATGTCGAATTTTCGGGAGTGTGAGTGGTTTGTGTCAATAAAAAATGAGGGCGTTGCCAAAGCAACGCCCTTTCAGGCTTCCCCCTGAGGGGAAGGTGTCAGCTTTGCTGACAGATGAGGATGCACCATTTTTGATTACAATGAATTATTCCTCCGCCTTATAACCCCAGACCACGGGGCAACCGGAAGAGTTCCAATTAGAACTCCATCCTGAAGGTTTAGATGCCAATTCACAATATATTGTAAGGCTGCTGCAACCATAGAACGCAGAACCACCTATGCTCGTCACTCCTTTGGGAATATTTATACTCGTAAGGATACTACAACCCGAAAATGCACGCTTGCCTATGCTCATTAAATTGTCGGGGATTGCTATGCTTGTAAGTTTACTGCAATTATAGAATGCATATTCACCTATACCTGTTATGTGGTTGGGAATCGCAATCCCTTCAAGGCTACTGCAATTAGCAAATACATATGAACCAATACTCGTGATACTGTCGGGAATGACCACACTTGTAAGGTTAGTACAATTAGCAAATGCAGAATCACCTATGCTTGTTACTCCGTCAGAAATAACAACACTTTCCAAGTTTTTGCAAGCGATAAATGCTTGCTTATCTATACTTATTACACTGTTAGGTATGACGATACTAACCAGGCTGTTGCAACCTCCAAACGCATCAGCACCTATGTTTGTTACATTTTGGGGGAATTCAACTTTCTCAAGTCCACTACAACAATAAAACATAGCATTGCTTATGCTCGTTATGCTGTCGGGGACTTTTATACTCTTAAGGCTACTGCAAGAATCAAACGCAGCAATCCCTATACTCGTTACGCTGTCGGGAATTTCTATGTTGGTAATACTACTGCAGCCAGCGAACGCATTATTTCCTATGCTCACTACTCCATCGGGGATTGTTATGTTCTCAATGCTACTGCACCCGGATAACATTGCATCGCTTATGCTCGTCATACCATGAGGTATATCAATAGTCTTAAGGCTATTGCAGCCTGAGAATGCTCCTGCACCAATGCTCAACACACTACTGGGAATATTTATACTTGTAAGGTTTCTGCAACCCGAGAATGCCCGTTCTCCTATGCTCATTAAGGAATTGTTTTCGCTAAAGACAACATGCGTAAGATTAATGCAATCATCAAACGATTCCTTACCTACACTTATTACATCATCAGGAATTGCTATGCTTGTAAGTTTACTGCAATTATAAAATGCATAATCTCCTATACTAGCTAATCGACTGTTCTCTCCCAGCCCGACACTTGTAAGGTTTGTGCAACCAGCAAATGCATTATTTCCTATGCTTGTTACATTGTCAGGGATTTCTATACTCGTAAGATTACTGCAATTATAGAATGCATACTCACCTATACTTGATAAGCTGTTGGGAATTTCCAAATTTGCAAGACTACCGCAACCGTAGAACGCCCTCTCACCTATGCTTGTTATACTGTCGGGAATTACTAAATTCACAAGGCTACTGCAACCGTAGAATGTTCTTTCGCCAATGCTCGTGACACCGTTTGGGATGACTATATTTGCAATGCTAGTACAATCCTCAAATGCTCCTCGAGATATGCTTGTTACACTATCGGGAATTTCTATCATCATAAGTCCACTGCAACGAATGAAAGCAAAAGGTCCAATGTTTGTTACAGTATCAGGAATAACGATACTCGTAATGTCAGCACGGCTTTCAAACGCTGCATAGTCTATACCCGTAACAGTTTCACCCGTAGGCGATACTGCTGGGATAATTATGTCCGTATCCGTACAATTGCCTATACTGCTGACATAGCAAATTCCTCCACCTTTGGAAACGAATCGCAATCCTTCGCTTGTCTTTAGTTTCCCACAAACTGTGCATATTTTGTTAACGTAATCATGTCCAAGAGCCTCAACCAATATTTCCCCGCACGCAGTGCATGTCTGATCAGTTGTGCAGGTCGATTCAATACCAGGCTTATGTCCAAGCGCATTCACACTCACTACATCCCTGCTTAACTCATCGCCACACGCTAAACAATATACAACCACATCATACGAACCGTTTTTAGTACAAGTCGGCTCCACTCTGTTTTCTTCAACTGCTACAGCAGGCTTGTGCCCATGCGCCGCCACAAGAATCTCTTTGCAAACAGTACATTTCTGAGCCGTGATACATGTTGCCTCAGCACCTGCTGTATGTCCGAGAGCGTTTATAGATTTGTTTTCTCTGCTCAATTCGTCATTGCAATCGGAACAATATACTACCGCATCATACGAGCCCTTCTCCGTACAAGTAGACTCTATTCTGTTTTCCTCTACCGTTTTGGGCTTATGTCCAAGGGCTGCTGCAAGTGTGTCTCCGCAAACGGTACATTTTTGCTCGGTTGTACACGTTGCCGCAGCACCCGCCGTGTGGCCGAGAGCATCAATATATCCGAGCTTATAGTCACCGCACGCGCAGTCACTTGACTTTATTCCTTTATCAACACAGGTTGGCTCTATCCTTACAACCCAATCACCATATTCATGAATATGTTCAGTAGGCGTTTCCGTGGGTGCTTCAGTCGGTGCGTCCGTAGGCGTCTCTGTCGGTGCATCCGTGGGTGCTTCTGTGGGTGCGCTCGTAGGCGCTTCCGTGGGCACGTTTGTAGCCGCTTCTGTGGGAGCGCTTGTGGGCGCCTCTGTGGGAGCACTCGTGGGCGCCTCTGTCGGAGCACTTGTGGGTGTCTCCGTGGGCGCGCTCGTAGATGCTTCTGTTGGAGCGTCCGTAGATACTTCCGTGGGTGCCGTTATAGAGTTTTCGCCCTTATCACATGCGGTGAATACGGAAAAACTCATTGAAAGCACGAGAAGTAATACTAAAACTCTTAAAAACTTTTTCATTTTATCTCCTCCGAGAATCACTTATCAATAAAAAGTCGCGACCTCTTTTTCGGGTTTGGAGGTATATGCCGCGCTTGTCGCGTAAAGCACTGGTCCGGGGCGTCCGTAGAGCTTGTTCTTCTCTATCTTGATCTTACCCGTGACCGTGAGCCAATCGCGCGTTTTATAAGGAACTGCAGACTCAAACTTGCATACAAGTCCGTTGTAGGCAATATCCTCAACGCAGCAGGTCATTACGTGTCTGCCGATAACTATCGCGTCCTTGCCGAGCTTTACGTCGCGCGCGATAATTCCCTTGAATTTAACAGTCTTACCCTCGTATTTTTCAGTCTCCTCGGCGAGATCTCTGTACCATACGGCATAGTCGTTCTCGTCTATCTCAATTATGGGGGCATTGATGTCAAAAGGCAGAGGATCCTCTATCTCGTCGTACTCGACATGTCCGTCGGGATAATCATAGGTAATGGAGGCACGGCGGGAGATACCGCGGACTATCTTGTGCACCTCCTCCTTGTCGATGTTCTCGGGAGTACGGTTGAGGACTATCATCTCACAGTCGAGAAGCTTATCTACCATAAGCGAGCGCATATTTGCGTTGTAGGTAAAGAAGGTATTTGCGTCCGCAAACATCATATTCTGGAAGATAAACCACTCCTTCGGGAGATTTTCATACAAATCCTTAAGCATCCACATACCGTTGTACTCAATGATTACACGGTCTATTTTATGACCGTTACGGCAAGCATCAAGCTTTTCGGGAGTGAGGTCTGATACGTCGTCAATAGTAGCAAAATATACGTTCTTTCCGTAGAAAAGCGTGGGATCAAGCTCCTCGATCCCCTCCTCGCAGAGAATTATCAAGGTCTTTTCGCCTGTGTTGAAGCGCTCGTCGCACATAGACTCCTGGATTATATGAGTCTTACCGCCCTCAAGAAAGCCTGTGAAAAGATATACGGGAATATTTGGTGTCATATTCTTCCCTCCTTAAATTACATAAAAAGCGAGATTATCGCATCCTTGTTCATCTTTGAGCCTATAACGCAGAGTCTGCCGATTACAGACGCTCCGCCAAAACGTACGTCGGGCTCGCCGGGGATGTAGTCGAAATGGATCCATCTACCGTCGTCGGATGCGACTATTCCCTTTGCGCGCAGAATTATGCCGTATTTATTCTCGTCGCAAAGCTCGTCAAGAGCCGCCTTAAGCTGCTCTGCATTGAACTTCTTTGTGGTCTCCGTTCCCCAGCTCTCGAACACCTCATCGGCATGGTGGTGATGGTGGTGACCGCAGGAGCAGTTTCCGTCTGCATCTAAGTGATGCTCATGGTGATCATGGCAGCATTCCTCGTGGTCATGGTCGTGATGATGTCCGTGACAGCACTCCCCGTGGTCATGATCGTGGTGGTGTCCGTGGCAGCATTCCTCGTGGTCATGATCGTGGTGGTGTCCGTGGCAGCACTCATCGTGATCGTGGTCATGGTCGTGATGATGCTCGTGATGGCAACACTCGTCGTGATCGTGGTCGTGGTGGTGCTCGTGATGGCAACATTCCTCGTGGTCGTGGTGATGATGATGTCCGTGGTGATGATGTTCATGCTCAAGCTTTTCAAGCTCAGCGGCAAGAGTATCCTTGCGCTCCATAGCCTCAAGAAGCTGCGCGCCTGAGAGTTGTCCCCAAGGAGTTGTGACTATCACGGCATTGGGATTATGCTCACGGATGAGGGCTACGCCCTCGTCTATCTTCTTCTGACTTGCGTTGTCCGTGTGGCTGAATATTATGCAGCCCGCATGCTCGACCTGGTCATTAAAGAACTCTCCAAAATTTTTCATATACATCTTGCACTTGTTCGCATCCACTACGGTCGTAAAGCCGTTGAGCACCGCTCCCTCTGTGTCGGCATTTTGTACCGCCTTAATAACGTCGGAAAGCTTACCAACGCCTGAGGGCTCGATAAGAACTCTGTCGGGCTGATATTCGCTTATTACCTTTTTGAGCGCCTCCGCAAAGTCGCCGACAAGCGAGCAGCAGATACAGCCTGAGTTCATCTCGTTTATATGCACACCTGCCTCAGAGAGAAATCCGCCGTCAATACCTATCTCACCAAACTCGTTTTCGATAAGAACTATTTTTTCGCCCTTGTAGGCCTCCTCAATAAGCTTTTTAATAAGTGTTGTTTTTCCTGCTCCGAGAAATCCGGAGAAAATATCGATCCTTGTCATTTTATTTGCCTTTCTCTTTATGTAAATTGTGTTATTTTGTTCCCGTAGAGCCAAAGCCGCCCTCGCCGCGAGCTGTTTTTTCAAGCTCGTCAGTCTGCTCAAAGCTTGCGGTATAATATGGAACAAATACCATCTGCGCAATTCTGTCGCCATGCTCGACGGTCTGGGGAACGTCTCCCTGATTATAAAGTGCTACCATAATCTCTCCGCGATAGTCGCTATCAATAACGCCAACCTTATTTGCAGGAGCAAGTCCGCGCTTTGTTGCCATTCCGCTACGCGCAAAATTAAGACCTACAAGGCCCTCGGGAATAGCGAAAGCAAGACCTGTGTGAATAAGCTTGGTTTCACCCGGAGCTATAGTCACCGGTTCATCAAGGAGCGCATAAATGTCCGCGCCTGCCGAAAACTCCGTCCCATACGTGGGAATGATCGCCTTATCCGAAAGCTTTTTTACCTTAACAGTTGTTTTCATAGAGTAATCCTCTCCTAAAATACAAATATACACTATAATTATAGCAACAAATAATTAACGCAAAGTTAATAAAACAAATTTTGAGGTAATATTTCTCAAATATATTTAATATTGTTTAGTGAGAAGGGCTTGTACCTTTAAGGAAAAAAGACACTCTTTCACATCAGAATATAAATATTTACAAAGTTGGACTTGACAAAATATCGAAAGAGGTGTAAAATAACTGTACCAAAGCGATTTTTGGATACCTGAGCAGAAAGGAGCGTGTTTTGGTTGGATATTAAGTTTTCAATAGGACTTGAGTACGTCAAGGACAGTCAGACCACAGTGCTTGTAAACGGCATTGGCTTTTGTACAGACACAAATATCGTAATACCGGACAAGCTTCCCGATGGCAGAATCGTTGTTGGCGTCTCTGAGAAGGCTTTTTTCAGATGCGACGGCATCGAATCCATAAATCTCCCCGCTACCGTTAACACCATTGGTGCTTACGCGTTTGCTTGGTGCTCCGATCTTGAGATAATCATTGCCCCCGGAGTAGTATTTATCGAGGAGCGTGCATTTATGGGTTGTAAAAAGCTCTGCCGGGTTTCCTTGTCGAAGCGTCTTGAATCCATTGAAGATAAGGCGTTTTCCTACTGCACGGCTATCAGAGATATAGTTCTTCCCGACAGTCTGTTTTTCATGGGAACAGGTGTGTTTGAGGGCTGCAAGAACCTTGAAAGCGCAACTCTCCCCGCAAAGCTGCGTGAAATAAGCAACAGTACGTTTAATGCCTGTATGAATCTTAAGCGAGTAATTCTCCCAGCAAATCTGAAATATATAGATGAGTATGCATTTGCTTACTGCATTTCCCTTGAGGGTATGAGAATCAACCGCTCGGTTATAGTAAACTCGGCGGCGTTCTACGAAAGCGGATTCAATTTTGAACAGTTTAAGGTATCCTAAAGACAAATTTACAAATTCACTTGACTTATATGTCGATTATATGTAATGATGGGCAGTTTGCACTGCTCATCATTTTTTTGACGAAATTTATCAATATATATATAATAGCTATTGCAAAAAAATCAAATATATGGTATAATGGTATTAGTGATATTATGCTCAAAAATATTTGTATCTCGGAGGCCGGAATGAAAAGATTCTTAAAGCATACTGTAACAATGCTGTTGATTGTTTTCCTTATAGTCGGAAGTATAATTCCAATATTTGCATCTACGCAGCCCTCGGCTTATTCAAAGTCTGCCAACTCGGGCAAAAGGCACGTTGTATGCACAACTCTTAACGGAACAAGTGCGACAGCTTACTATACGGGAGATTATACGTACGATAACCTCTCGGAGCTTTCCTCGTCAGCCTTGCTCTCTACCCTGCGCAAACTGATGAAGGATACTCACACAAGAATAACATCTTATTCAAATTGCCGTGATTACGCCAACAAAACAGATTGCGAGAACGCAGACGCTAAATCTATAATTACTCTCTACACATCCTATGCGTCCAGCCACGCCGAATACAACAATGGAAACGGCTGGAACCGTGAACACGTTTGGCCCAAAAGCCTTGGAGGATTTGATAAAGAAGGTGCCGGTGCCGACCTGCATCATATCCGTCCTTCAGAAAACAGAACAAATTCTCAACGAGGAAACCTAAAATACGGTAATGTTTCTGGCAATTCCAGCTCGACAGGAAACTTGAGCGGATTGGTTGGCGGAACTATGACGGGAAACTATTATGAACCGCTTGACAATGTCAAGGGTGACGTTGCGAGAATATGCCTTTACGTTCACGTAAGATGGGGCGGCGAATATTCAAAATGCTCAGACATTACAAGGGTATTCCAAAGTGTTGACGTTCTTCTTGAATGGTGTGAGCTTGATCCTGTTGACACGTGGGAAATGGGACGAAACGAGGTCGTTCAGAGCATTCAGGGTAACAGAAATGTATTTATCGACTACCCCGAGCTTGCCTGGATACTTTTCGACAAGGAAGTTCCTGAAAATATGGTAACTCCCTCCGGTGAAGCCATGGGTGGCAGCTCCACAACTCCTACGGAAAAGCCTACGGAAACTCCTACAACGGCTCCTACAGAAAAGCCCACAGAGGCTCCTACAACGGCTCCTACAGAAAAACCCACGGAAAAGCCCACAGAGACTCCTACAACAACTCCTACAGAAAAGCCCACAGAGACTCCTACAACGGCTCCTACGGAAAGGCCCACGGAGACTCCTACAACGGCTCCTACGGAAAGGCCCACGGAGACACCTACAGAAACTCCGACAGAGACTCCTACCGAAGCCCCAACTCCCTGCACTCACGAAAATACAGTTATTTCAGGTGCTAAACCGAGCTGCACCGAGGATGGATACAGTGGCGATAAGGTCTGCGCGGATTGCGGAAAGCTTCTCGTTGTCGGTACGGTCTTCCCTGTCTCCGGCCATAGCTTTGGAGAGCCTGAGGTGATAGTTCCCGCAACCGAGAGTAGCTCAGGAATTTCAAAGAGCGTATGCGAAGGTTGTGGCGAAGAAAAGCTTGATTCTATTCCTAAGCTCGAATCATCCGACAACACACCCGAGAATCCCACAGAGAGTCCGAGCGCAGATTCCAAGCCAAATGACAGCGAGACTCCCCCGCCCGATCAAACAGATGAAGGCTGCGGATCAACCGTAAGCATTTCCCTTATCGGACTTGTGACCGCTATCGCGGCAGGCTTCGTGCTAACAAAGAAAAAAAGATAAAAACATAAATCCCCTCTGCACAGAGGGGTTTATGGTATGTCTGTATTTATTATTGCAAAAAACAAAGCGTATAATAAAAATCAGACTGCAAGAACTGTTAAATTTATAGAATTCGGAGGACGTAATGAAACGCTATACAAAGAGCCTTGTGGCGGTGTTGCTATCAATTTTCCTTATAATAGGAAGCATACTGCCGATCCTTGCAGCAACGCAGCCCTCGTCTTATTCAAAGAATTACAATTCAGGTCAAAGAGATGTTATCTGCACCTCGCTTAACGGAACAAGCGCGCCGTCTTACTATACGGGAAATTATACGTACGATAACCTTTCGACTCTTTCTGAGTCGTCACTGTATTCTTCCCTTCAAACGCTTATGAGGAGTACACACAAGTATATATCATCCTACGATGACTGTCATTATAAGGCTAACCGTACGGACTGTCAAAACGGAGACGAAAGCGTATCCCTTATCTATACAAGCTACAGCGCTACTATGAGTCAATGGAACGGTTGGAATCGCGAGCACGTTTGGCCCAAGTCTCTCGGCGGTAATTCAACCACGGGTGGCGGAGCTGACATGCATCACATTCGTCCTTCTGACGCTGTTGTAAATAGCACTCGCAGTAACAAAAAATACGGATATGCGGCAACCGGTAAGGCAGTCTATGGATCAAATCCCGCATCAGGCTACCTCGGTGGACACAGCTCCACGTATTATGAGCCCCTGGATAATGTCAAGGGCGACGTTGCAAGAATATGTCTGTACGTTTACGTAAGATGGGGCTCTGATTGGGGCGCAACCGATATCACCAAGGTTTTCCAGAGTGTTGACGTTCTTCTTGAGTGGTGCGAGCTTGACCCTGTCGACACTTGGGAAATGGGACGAAACGAGGTCATCCAGAACATTCAGGGCAACAGAAATGTATTTATCGACTACCCCGAGCTTGCGTGGGTGCTTTTTGACGAAGAGATCCCCGACGATATGGTAACACCGTCAGGTGAGGCTATGAGCGGCACATCAACAACTCCCACCCAAAAGCCGTCAGAAGCTCCTACAGAAACTCCCACTGAAAAACCCGTTATTCCTCCCCCGACAACTCCTAACGGAACCTTGGAGGACCCTCTTACCGTGTCACAGATACTCATTGCAAACTCAGATCTTGCAAATGATGAATCTTCAGACGAGGTGTTCTACGTAAAAGGCAAGGTAGTTGCAATAGGTCAGACCGGAAGCTACTACAAGGACGTATATATAACAGACGGAATAGATGATTTCCTTATCTACACGATAAATATGGGTAGCGGCATTTCAGGCTTTAAGGTCGGTGATACTATTGTCGCCCGAGGATACGTCAAAAATTACTATGGCAAAATAGAAATGGCGACTAAATACATAAATGGCGTTGCAAATTACGTTATGTGTGTAAAAATATTAGATGACGATGCAATAACCGAGACTCCCACCGAGCCTCCTACGGAAAAGCCCACGGAGACTCCCTCTGAACCTCCTACGGAGAAACCTACAGAGACTCCTCCAACTCCCTGCGCTCACGAAAATACAGTTATTTCAGGAGCTAAACCGAGCTGTACCGAGGATGGATACAGTGGCGACAAGGTCTGCGCGGATTGTGGAGAGCTTCTCGTTGTCGGTACGGTCTTCCCTGTCTCCGGCCATAGCTTTGGAGAGCCTGAGGTGATAGTTCCCGCAACCGAGAGCAGCTCGGGAATTTCAAAGAGCGTATGCGAAGATTGTGGCGAAGAAAAGCTTGATTCTATTCCCAAGCTCGAATCATCCGACGACACACCCGAAGATCCCACAGAGAGCCCGAGTACCGAGAGTCCGAGCACCGATTCCAAGCCAAATGACAGCGAGACTCCCCCTCCTGATCAAACAGATGCAGGTTGCGACTCGACTGTAAGCATTTCCCTAATCGGACTTGTGACCGCTATCGCGGCAGGCTTTGTGCTAACAAAGAAAAAAAGATAAAACAAATAAATAAAACCCCTGTGTTTGAAACACAGGGGTTTTGTTGTTATAATTTCTGATACATCATATCAGAAAAAAGATATCTGATCCGTCTCGTCAAGTCCCTCAAGCACTCCGTTTGATCGTAGCACCTCAATAACAGACTTTGTCAGTCGAGCGCGTATCTGCAAATCCTCTACCGAGAAAAACGGCTCCTCATTACGTGCCGCAACAATATTTGCCGCAGCATTCTCTCCAAGACCGCCGAGAGCTGAAAACGGCATTCGTATCATTCCATTTTCGGGCTCAAATGCGGAAGCATCGGATTTTTTGATATTTATCGGCAAGAATTTAATTCCTCTTGCGAATATTTCGTTGACCAGGTGAAGCACGGGAAGGCTTTGTATCTCCTTCGGTGTCACCTCTTTCTTTTCCTTTACACGCTTGTCTATATCCCGTATGGTCTCAACCACCTTGCGCTTGCCTCCCATAACTACAGCCGCGTCAAATCCACCCGGCGCAACAGTAAGCATTGCGCAGTAGAATGCAAGTGGCTTATGCACCTTGTACCAACCAAGACGTATAGCCGACATAACGTATGCCGCAGCATGTGCCTTGGGGAACATGTATTTGATCTTTTTACATGAGCCTATGTACCATTCGGGGACGTTTGCCTCACGCATTTCCGCCTCCCATTCGGGTGTCAGTCCTTTTCCCTTTCGAACGGACTCCATTATCTTGAAGGCGTGGGATTTCTCAACACCGTAGGCGATCAGGTCGTTCATTATGTTGTCACGACATCCTATAACGTGAGAAATATCACATATTCCGTTGTTTATAAGGTCCTGCGCATTTCCCGTCCAAACGTCTGTGCCGTGAGAGAGTCCCGAAATCTGAAGCAGGTCTGAGAAGGACTTTGGCTTTGCCTCCTCAACCATCTTGATAACAAAGCGTGTACCAAACTCGGGGAGTCCAAACGTACCGATATTACAATCTATATCCTCGGGAGAAATTCCAAGAGGTTTTGTGGATAAGAACAGTCCGTATACGTCAGGGTCATTCATAGGGACATCCATTACACTTGTATTTGAATACTTTTCAAGATACTTGTACTTGGTAGGAATATCGTGTCCAAGCTCATCGAGCTTGAGAAGCGTATCGTGAAGATATTCAAACGTAAAGTGAGTTGTTACAATATCCGACGTGGGATCATCTGCTGGATGCTGGACTGGGCAGAAATCGTATATTTCGTATTCCTTAGGAACAACGACTATGCCTCCGGGGTGCTGACCCGTGCTTCTCTTAACTCCCACACAGCAGGATACCATACGGTTTACCTCAGCTCGTGAGAGGCTGACGCCCTTGTCCTCAAGGTATTTTTGTATATATCCGTAAGCCGTCTTGTCCGCAAGAGTTCCTATAGTGCCCGCTCGGAACACGTTCTCCGCTCCAAACAGCTCTTCAGTGTATTTATGCACCTTTCCCTGCACCTCACCCGAGAAGTTCAGGTCTATATCGGGTGATTTATCGCCGTAAAAGCCAAGGAAGGTCTCAAATGGTATATTGTGTCCGTCGGCATGAAGCTTTTTTCCGCAACGGGGACACAGTCTGTCAGGCAAATCAAAGCCCGATCCTGCGCCCGTGGGATTTGAAAAGTCGTTATACTGACATTCGGAGCACCAATAATGCGCGGGAAGTGGGTTTACCTCAGAAATACCCGCCATAGAAGCTACAAAAGACGAGCCTACCGAGCCTCGAGAGCCGACAAGATATCCCTGACTTTCGCTGTACCATACAAGCTTTTGAGCTATCATATAAAGCACGGCAAAGCCGTTCTTTATAATAGAGGTAAGCTCCTTGTCAAGTCTCTGCGCGACTATTTCAGGGAGCGGATCTCCGTACATGGACCTTGCTCTCTCGTAGCAGATTCGTTGAAGATCCTCCTCCGCGCCCTCCATATTGGGTGTGAACGTGCCCTTGGGGAACGGACGGATGTCGGTATCTATCATATCGTTGATAAGATTGGTATTTGTTACTACGACCTCATAAGCCTTTTCCTCGCCAAGATATGAGAATTCCTCAAGCATTTCCTCTGTCGTGCGGAAATAAAGCTGGCTCTCTGTATCATAGTCAGAATACTTCTGACCCGCAAGGAGTATCTGACGGTATATCTCATCCTCAAGATTCATAAAGTGGGCGTCGCAGGTAGCTACTACGGGCTTATTGTATTTTTCTCCAAGCTCAACTATTCTGCGGTTGAGGTTTTTGAGATCCTCCTCATCTCTCGCTTTGCCCTTTGCGATAAGGAAACGGTTGTTGGAGATAGGCTGTATCTCAAGATAATCGTAGAAATTGACTATTTCCTCAATTTCGGACTCGGGCTTATTTTCAAGTATAGCCATAAAAAGCTCGCCCGCTTCACATGCAGAGCCGATTATAAGTCCCTCCCTATGTGCTTCCAATTCAGTCTTGGGAATACGCGGTCTCTTCTTGAAATATTTGAGATTACTGTAAGAAACAAGCTTATAAAGATTTTTCAGTCCTGCCTTGTTTTTTACAAGTATTATCTGGTGATAGGTGTCACCCTTGAGTGGATCGGCATTCGCGTTCATATCCTTTGACAGATAAGTGAAGCTTGCGATATCCCTATCGCGCATCTGCTTTGTCATCTTAAAGTATATTTTCGCGAGAATATCCGCGTCATCACACGCTCTGTGGTGATGGAACTCTTCAAGATTATAATGCTTTGCGATTATATCAAGCTTGTGCTTTTTGAGGTCGGGATTAAGGAATCTTGAGAGCGCAAGAGTGTCGAGATATGGGTAGTCGAATTCCATTCCGTATCTCTGCGCGGCAGCTCGAATAAATCCCGTATCAAACGTCGCGTTATGCGCAATAAGCAAGGGCTTATGCGCGGGATTTGTATTATGTATAAATTCAAAGAAAAGTCTTAACGCCTCATCGCAAAGCGGAGCATCCTTGACCATTTCGTTAGTAATGGACGTAAGCTCGGTGATCTCGGCGGAAATCTCCATTTCGGGATTGACGAAAATATCGAAGGTGTCAATAATCTCACCGTTTCTTATCTTGACCGCTCCAATTTCCGTGATTCTGTCGTTCTGAACCGAAAGACCCGTAGTCTCAATGTCGAACACAATGGCTTCAGCATCAAAGGACTCGTTAAAATTACCGTATATAGCAGATGCAGTATTATTTACAAAGTATGCCTCCATACCGTAAATAACCTTCTGCCCGATCTTTTCGCTGGTCAGCATTGCTTGCTGATAGCCCTGAACGTTTCCGTGGTCGGTTATGGCTATAGCTGGGTGTCCCCAAGCCTTCGCTTGCTTTACCGCATCATCCGGATGGATCAGTGCGTCCATGAAGGACATATTTGTATGCAGATGAAGCTCTACTCTCTTGACGGGCGCATTATCTGTACGCGGTATCCTTTTGATTTTTGCCGCTGCACTGAAGAAAAACTGAAAGTCAAGTCCCTCCGTTTTGTCCTTGCGGGTCTCGCGCTTCGCATATCCGTATAGAGCCACGACCGCTCCGTCCTTAATGCCTGAGCAGACAGTGTCAACATCCTCTTGCACAAGAGAAAAGCATTTGACCTCAATAGAGGAATTTCCGTCAAATATCGCAAAGGTTATATTATACTTGTCCCCCGCGCGATTAAGCTCCTTAGTAAAGCCCGAGACAGTGCCGATCACAACAATATTTCTCTGCGGTCTTGTTATAGAGGCAATCGATACGGGCTGAAGCGTGAATGCGTCTCCGTAAAAGTATTCGGGGGATGATATATCAAATTTTGCGTGACCTATCCTACAGACACCGTCCTCAATTACAGGCGTGGAGTCGCCCTTGAATATTGACGCTATTCTTGGCAAGGTCTGATCCGCCGGGGTGGCTTGTCCTGTAGGCTGATCTGCCCGTATTGCCTCGCTCAGTATTGCTCGCTTGCTCATTTTCTCGTCAAATTCACGGATAGTCTGCTCAAGAGAATTGTTACTCATAAGAAAGCTCATATCATCGGAATGGATGATATTTACCTTGATATTCAAGCCAAATTCCGATCGGATTATTCCCTGCATAATTTCGGGTGTTCTCGCATCAAGCAATAACGAAACACCGTCCACCGAGAAAGGTATCTCGATAGTGAGCGTAGAATTTTCAAGATTAAATCTGTATTTTGAGAAAAAGCCCTTTGCCACTATTCCTATTGTTTCAGTTTCGCGCAATAGCTCGGGAATATAATTTTCCCCAAAAAGCTCAGACGGATAATGCACAAACAGCGTTACTCTGTTAAGCTCGTATGCTTTTTCTATTTCCCTTTCTATTTGGTACAGCTCGTCCTTTTTAACTATACGCGGGAAGCTGACGTGTGCTTGAAGCAGTCTGTTTTCCTTGTCCGCCTGCACCTTTATGTCCGTTGCGGTATCAAGTATATCTCGCTTGTCGCCGTCGGGCTTGTATTTATAAAAAATTTCTAAAAAAGTCTTACTCATCTTAAGCTCTTTCTTTTATTTCCTTTATCTTTTCAATAAGCGTGCTTATAATATCTTCTTCTTTTATCTTTCCAATAATCTCTCCGTGAGAGATAAGGAGTGCCTCTCCGACACCGCCCGCTATTCCTATATCCGCTTCTCTTGCCTCTCCGGGTCCATTGACAATGCACCCCATAAGAGCTACCTTGATAGGATAGTCAAGAATTCCTTCGGACCTTGCGGCATCCTCAAAACGCTTTGAAAGCGTTATAAGGTCAATTTTTGTACGTCCACAGGTGGGGCAGCTTACAATATTCATACCGCACTGGCCCTCAACATTCAACGCGCTGAGTATATCTCTTGCGGCAGAAATCTCACGCACAGGGTCCGCAGTGAGAGATACACGGAAAGTGTCTCCTATACCGTCACACAAGAGCGATCCAATACCTGCTGCGCTCTTGATAATGCCCATTCTCTCGCTTCCCGCTTCGGTCACACCAAGGTGTATGGGATAGTCGCATCTCTCGGCTACAAGTCTGTTAGCCGCTATCATTTCCGAAACACCCGATGCCTTTATTGAAATGACAGTATTATAAAAATCATATTTTTCAAGCAGTGACGTGTGATAAAACGCGCTCTCGCAGAGAGCCTCGGGTGTGGGACCGCCGTGCTTTGCCAGTATATGCTTTTCAACAGAGCCACTGTTGACACCTATTCTTATGGGAATGTTTTTCTCGCGGCAAATTCTTGCTACCTCAAACACCCTGCTGTCGTCTCCGATATTACCCGGATTTATTCTTATCTTATCAACACCGTACTCCGCAGATTTTAGAGCCGCCCTGTAATCAAAATGAATATCCGCGACTATTGGCGTATCAATACCGCTCTCCTTTATATATCGGACGGTCTCTGCCGCCTCTTCATCTGGCACGGTAATTCTTACTATATCACAGCCCGCACAGGCAAGCTCCTTTATCTGATCCAGGGTCGCCTTTGCATCCTTGGTATCGGTATTTGTCATAGACTGAATGGCAACTTTGTTATTGCCTCCAATGGCTATTTTACCGATTCTGACCTCACGGGTCTTTCGTCTGATGCTGTTATAATTCATAAGCTTCCCTCCTTTTTTTCTTCCTTTTTGACACGTGTAGGCGTGAAACTCACATGAAAATTTCACGCCTTACGCTTAAAACTAAAATAGTGTAAATATATCCTTTATCATTACGAATACCGCAAGTCCCATAAGCAGCATAAGACCGACGGTATTGATTGCCTGTTCAACTTCTTTTTTAACAGGCTTTCTGAAAATTCCCTCATAGGCGAGGAATAATACTCTTCCTCCGTCAAGCGCGGGAAAAGGTATAAGATTGAATACTCCAAGATTTATGGTAATAAAGCTGAACAGATACAGCACGGGATAAAATCCGTTCTTTGTTGCCTGACCGACTACCTCGGAGACACCAACAGGACCCGATAGTGCGTCAACTCCGTATCTTCCGCCAATCAGATCAACAATGCTGTCAACTATCATCTTGACCATACTGACCGAACGGAAAAACGCATGCTTTACGATATTACCAAAGGTCACCTCGTCGCGGTAGACCTTAAAGTCCATGCTACCCATCTTAACACCCTGTGTCTCAAATACGGGAAACGTCACGTCCTCAAGGACTATCTGCTCTCCGTTACGTATAACCGTAAGATCAAGCGGCTCATAGCCCTGATTGGTTATCTCATAGTCAAGCTCGTTGCCAGTGTGGACGTACACATTATTGACCTTGATAATTTTGTCTCCGCTCATAAGAGGGTTTTCGCATTTGTCGGAAATGGATTCCTTGACCTCGTTGTAGGATATCATATTTGACGGCAGCTCGTTCTTTGCGCCGTCAACACCAACAAGTATGCAAACACAGAGAAATCCCAAAAGGAGATTCATCGCGGGACCTGCAAGGGTTATAACAAGTCTCTGCCAGACCTTTTTGTTGCAAAACGCATTTTTGTCCTCGGACGCCTTATCCTCGCCCGCCATACTGACGTATCCGCCTATTGGAAGAGCTCTTATGCTGAATACAGTCTTTTGATCTTCCGTCTTCTCCGTACTCTCAGCGTCCTCGTAATTCTCGGGAGTCGGCTCGTCTGAAATTGGCTCCGCGTCGATCTCGGGAGCCTTTCCATCTCTTGTGAAGGTCGGTGAAAGCTCGAAGGGAGAATCATCATTATTCTTTTTATTTTTCTTTTTAGTTGTATATATAGCGGGTCCCATTCCCACGGAAAACTCAAGAATAGTAACGCCAAAAAGCTTTGCGAACAGAAAATGTCCCAGCTCGTGAATCACTACCATTACGCTAAGCAATAGCAGAGTGAGTAAGAGGTAAACAAAAGGCATTGAATTTATACCACCTATGATTATCAGTTATAGATTTTAGAGTTAGCTATGCGTCTCGCTTCAGCAGAAGCAGACATGATCCCCTCAAGATCGTGAATATCCTTAGCATATCGCATATTCTCAACAGTATGCTCGACCACCTCGGATATTTGGGGATAGGATATTTTTTTCTCAAGGAATGCCGCTACGGCCTCCTCGTTTGCCGCGTTGAGCGCGGCGGGCACGCCTCCGCCAAGCCTTATAGAGTCAAAGGCTATGCGCAAAAGCGGAAATGTCTCCATATCGGGCTTATCAAACGTAAGTCTTCCTACCTTGAACAAGTCAAGCTCGTCAGTAGGACCTTCGAGTCTGTTGGGATGAGTCAAGGCGTACTGTACGCAATGCCTCATATCGGGCAGAGAAAGCTGCGCAATAATACTGTTATCAATATACTCCACTGCCGAATGAATTATGCTTTCCCGATGTACCGTGACCTGAATCTGATCGGGCATTACTCCAAACAAATGCACCGCTTCAATAACCTCAAATCCCTTGTTCATAAGAGTTGAGCTGTCAACAGTTATTTTTGCGCCCATTTTCCACGTAGGATGAGCCAACGCGCGCTCTACCGTAATTGATGAAAGCTGCTCCCTGTTATATCCAAAGAACGGACCGCCTGACGCGGTGAGAATTATTTTTTTTATCTCTCTCGGCTTTCCCGAGCGCAAGCACTGAAATATTGCGCAATGCTCACTGTCCACAGGCAAAATATCCTGTCCCGATGCCTTTGCCAAGGGCATTACTATCTCACCGCCCGCAACAAGAGACTCCTTGTTTGCCAGGGCAAGCTTTTTTCCTGCCTTTAGTGTTGCCAGGGTCGGTAAAAGCCCCGCCTCGCCCACTATGGAGTTTTCTACTATCTGCCCCGCCTCATTGTCGGTTTCGGTAGCGTTTATCATTTCACAGATACCCTCTGTGCCTGCGTACACCTTAATTTTGGTGTCGGCAAGTCTGACCTTCAGATCCGCAGCCGCAATCTCGTCACTCATAGCGCACGCGAAAACGCCGAATTTTCTTGCTTGCTCCTCAACTCTTTTTGAATTTTTATGAGCAGATATAGCATTTACACTCACACCGAGCTTTTGCGCTACGTCTATAGCCTGCTCACCGACAGAGCCCGTTGAGCCAAGCACTATCATATCGGGATATTTATAATTTTGCAAAAGCCTCAGTCCTTTCTGTGTAAATTTATACTAAAAGATTAAAATACGTACAAATGAAGGTAAGCACTACGCACACTGCCATAACTGAGTCAAATCTGTCAAGTATTCCTCCGTGTCCCGGGAATATTTTGCCGTAGTCCTTAATACCGTAATGACGCTTGATAAGCGACATAACAAGGTCTCCAAGCTGGGATACAACGGACAAAAGCAATCCGCTTATTCCAAGCAAAAGATAGTTTGCCTCAATAGTTCCGCTGGGATTGAAGAGCTTTACGATCACAACTCCGAACACTATGGTTGCCGCAATGCAGAACACTGTTCCGCCAATAGCACCCTCAATCGTCTTTTTTGGGCTTACCTCGGGTATAAGCTTATGCTTGCCGAAGAGCCATCCTGTAAAGTATGCAAATATGTCCGTGATCCACGCGCAGATAAACACAAGCAGATATATGTATTTGCCATATTCTATATTATCGTGGAGATACATAATGCCTATAAACGCAAATATGATATAAAAGCATCCCGCAAAGGCTAAACCGAGATCGGTAACGGACACCTTTTTGTGCTGGAATACCGAAACTCCAAGCATATATACGATTATTACACCCGCAAGGCAAAGCGCCAGAGTTGTAAACGTCTCAGGCATAATAAGTCTCTTTGCAATGGGCAAGACAAGAGCTGCCACATATATGGGGAGTGTAAGCCAGATATTATTCTTAAATCCCGTGCACGAGAGCATCTCATAGCAGCCAAGGAAAGCGCATACAGCAACCAATGATGCAAAAAGCATTGTGTCCGAAAAAATAATTGCGGGCACGAAAACACAAAGCGCGAGTATTGAGGTAATAATTCTTTTTAACATAATTCTACTCCGTGAAAGAAATTAAAAGCTTAATTATTTGGCGTCGCCGTCAAGCCCGCCAAATCTTCTTTTTCTCGAACAGAATGATCTTACTGCGTCATTCACGTCATCGTCCGAAAGATCGGGCCAAAGTGTATCGGTAAAATAAAACTCCGCATACGCTGCCTGCCATAGCAGAAAGTTAGATATTCGCAAATCTCCCCCTGTTCTGACTACAAGGTCAAGCTCGGGAGATCCGTTTGTATAGAGATGCGACGTTATATCATCCTCGGTAATTTGGGTTTTCCCTTCCAAAGCCAATTGATTAAAGGCATTTGTTATCTCCGCTCTTGAGCCGTAATTCAGTGCCACGTTGACTCTGAAGGGTCTGCCCTTCGTCTCTTTTTCCGCCTTTTCCATTTTTCTCTTAAGTCTGTCGCTCAGGGGTGTTCTGTCACCTATGAACCTTACAGATGCCTCATCAGGATAATTTCCGTCGAGATACGTCTCAAGAAGCTTCATTATTGAGTCCACCTCTTTTTGAGGTCTTTTCCAATTCTCCGTGGAAAAGGCATACACCGTCACACACTCAAGGCCGAGATCGTAACAGTGAGATATAACTCTCTTAAACGTCTCTGTACCCTGTCTGTGACCGTACTCTCGCGGCATTCCGCGCTTTTGCGCCCAACGTCCGTTTCCGTCCATTATAAACGCCAAGTGCTTCAGCCCGCTCTCAAGCACAGCTTGTCTTAGCTGATTTGTTTCATCGCTGATTTTTGCCATAGTTCATAAACTCCCATAAATCAAACTTAAAGCGGGAGTGTTTTAACTCCCGCTGTCAATTTAGTCGGTATGTTTGTGCTGTGCCAAACATTTTGATTAAACCGTAAGAATATCTTTTTCCTTCTTCGCGGTAAGCGTATCAATATTCTTGATGTACTTGTCGGTAAGATCCTGAACTGCCTTTTCAGCATTCTTTACGTCGTCCTCGGTGAGAAGATTGTCCTTTTTCTGCTTTTTGATCTCGTCATTTGCGGTTCTGCGAAGGTTTCTGACTGCAACCTTTGCCTCCTCGCCCATCTTCTGAACCTGTTTTGCAAGCTCGCGACGGCGCTCCTCTGTAAGCTGAGGGAATACGAGGCGGATCACCTTACCGTCGTTGGAGGGAGTGATGCCGATATCCGACATAAGTATCGCCTTTTCCATAGCCTTAAGTGTGCTTGCGTCGTAGGGTGTGATAACAAGAGTCTTTGCGTCTGCCACGGATATACCTGCCATAGACGTGATCTCTGTAGGAGAGCCCCAATAGTCAAAGGTCACGCGGTTAAGTACTGCGGGATTTGCCTGGCTTGCGCGTATGGAAGCAAGATTTTCCTCGTATGAAGCAATAGATTTCTGCATTTTTGTTTCGATTTCTTTAGTGTTGTATCCCATAATAATTCCCTTTCTTTTTATATGATTATGATGATCTGCGGATCATTTATGCATTTTTGTTCCTGTCGATTTACCCATAATAATGTCATAAATATTATCGGGATCTGAGAGAGCAAATGCGAATGAAGTAATGTCGTTGTCGTTACAGAACGAAACGGCGGTCATATCAAACGCGCGGAGATTTTTCTCCAGAATTTCGGAATAAGTTATATCCTCTATCTTTTTTGCGGTTGGGTCTGTCTTGGGGTCGGCGGTATAGACACCGTCAACGTTCTTCGCCATAAGCACCGCGTCCGCTCCTATCTCTGCAGCGCGAACTACCGCGGGTGTATCTGTTGAGAAGAACGGTACTCCCGAGCCGCCTGCAAGAATTACCACCTTTCCTGAGTTCAGAAGGTCGTTTGCGTCTCTCTGCGTATAGAAATCCGCAAATGTGTTCATCTCTACAGAGGAAAGCACTCTCGCGTCCATTCCTGCACGGAGGAACGTATCCTGAAGCGCCAACGCATTTATCACTGTTGCCAGCATTCCCATGTGGTCACCGCGGCATCTTGATATTGCCGTTCCCTTTGCGCCTCGCCAAATATTGCCCGCGCCGACGATCAGTGCGACCTGCACGCCCTCGTCAACACATTTTTTTATCACAGACGCAACCTTGTCCATAAAGCCAAAGTCATAAAGCTCGCCCTTTTTATTGTCATGTGCGAGCGCCTCGCCCGAAATTTTTATCAGAACCCTCTTGTAAACAGGACATCCCATAGCTGAAAACTCCTTAAAAATATACTCTTTAGAATATTATACTACTATTTATAATATTAGTAAACAATATTTTGTAAACATTTGTAAACTCCGCGGCAAAATATTTGTTTTTTTTGCCGCGGAGTCAAATTTCGGGAAATTATCTTCTCTTTTCAGAGATCTCACACATAAGCTCGCAGATGAATGCGTCGACAGACATTGCGCCCTTCTCACCTTCCTTGCGCGAGCGGACGGCAACGGTGTTTGCCTCGACCTCCTTTGCGCCCACAACCAACATGTAGGGCACCTTTTCAAGCTGAGCGTTACGGAGCTTGTAGCCGATAGTCTCGTTTCGACGGTCAACCTCAACTCTTACGCCGAGATTAGTAAGCTTTCTTGCGATCTCGTCACAGTAAGCGACCTGCTCGTCACCAATAGGAAGCATCTTGACCTGAACGGGAGCCATCCACGTAGGAAGCGCGCCTGCATATCTTTCGATAAGGTACGCAAGTGTACGCTCATAGCAGCCAAGCGACGTGCGGTGGATGATATAAGGATGCTTCATCGTGTTATCGGAATCTACGTATTCCATTCCGAACTTCTCTGCCAAAAGCATATCTATCTGAATAGTAACTATGGTATCTTCCTTGCCAAATACGTTCTTGTACTGAATGTCAAGCTTAGGTCCGTAGAACGCCGCCTCATCAATACCTACTTCGTATTCAACATCAAGCTTATCAAGAATGTCCTTCATTACAGACTGTGCGTGCTCCCACTGCTCCGCAGTACCCTCGTACTTTATGCCTGCTCTTGCGGGATCCCACTGTGAGAAGCGGAAGGAACAGTTTTCAAGCATACCAACCGTATCAAGAACGTACTTTGCAAGCTCAAGACAGCCGCGGAATTCTTCCTCGAGCTGTTCGGGACGGAGAATGAGGTGTCCCTCGGAGATCGTGAACTGACGAACTCTGATAAGTCCGTGCATCTCACCGCTATCCTCGTTTCTGAACAGAGTTGACGTCTCGCCAAGTCTCATGGGAAGATCTCTGTAGGAACGCTTCTTGTTAAGGAATACCTGATACTGGAAGGGACATGTCATAGGACGGAGCGCAAAGCATTCCTTGGTCTCATCATCGGGGTCGCCGAGAATGAACATACCGTCACGGTAGTGAAGTCGGAGGCCAAGCGGTCTTAGGAAGACAATGTCATAAATCAACTCCT